>JBEKRV010000004.1:0-113845 GCA_049517675.1 Acidimicrobiales bacterium | reverse complement strand
ACTGATGTTCATTCCGAACGACGGCTTCTTGCCGCAGACCTCGCACACCGCTGCCATGACACTCCGACTTCCTCTAAGAACCTCTGGGTAAGTCGCAAAGGTTAGCATCCTGCCCATGGCCGCCCTCGACACGTTGGATGCAGCGGAGCTGTGTCGTGTGATCGGTACCTTCCGGGACGGCCTGCGGAGCCACCAGCAGCTGATCAACCGGCTCAACGTCTACCCCGTCCCCGACGGGGACACGGGCACCAATATGGCCCTCACCCTCGAGTCGGTGGCCGCCGAGCTCGACGGCCTGGACGGCCCGGACATGACGGCCACCTGCCGGGCGGTGGCCCACGGGTCCCTGATGGGGGCCCGGGGCAATTCCGGGGTCATCCTGTCCCAGCTGCTGAGGGGACTGTCGGACGGGCTCGACGCGCCGGGCGGCCGGCCGGGTGCCCGGGAGCTGGCGTCCGCCCTGGTCACCGCCGACGAGCTCGCCCGTGAGGCGGTCATGCGGCCGGTGGAGGGGACCATCCTGACCGTCGCCCGTAGCGCGGCCGAGGCGGCACGGACGGCGGCCGACTCGGGTGCCTCGCTCGTGGGCGTGGCCGAGGCGGCGCGGGCCGGCGCCGTGGAGTCGCTCGAGCTCACCCCGACACTCCTGCCGGTGCTGGCCCAGGCCGGTGTGGTCGACGCCGGGGGAACCGGCTACGTCCTGTTGTTCGACGCCCTGCTCACCGTGCTCGACGGGCGGGAGATGCCCGTCCCCCCCGAACTCCCCGACGTGACGGCCGGGTCGGACGGGGCCTTCGGGCCACCCAGCGACGCCGACGCCGCCCTCGCCGGCCTCCGCTACGAGGTGATGTACCTGTTGGAGGCGCCCGACGACACCATCCCCGCCTTCAAGGAGGTCTGGGCCGGCCTGGGCGACTCCATCGTCGTCGTCGGCGGCGACGGGCTCTGGAACTGCCACATCCACACCGATGAGGTCGGCCCGGCCATCGAGGCCAGCCTGGACGCGGGCCGGCCCCGCTCGATCCGGGTCACCGACCTGCTCGAGGAGGTCGAAGAGGAGCGCTGGGTCCGCGAGGGCGCGGGCGACGTCGCCAGTGGGCCGTCCGAGATCCCGCTCGGTCCGACCCCGGTGACCAGCGTCGTCGCGGTGGCGAGCGGCGACGGCATCGGCAGGATCTTCCGCTCGCTGGGTGTGCAGCGCCTCATCGCCGGGGGCCAGTCCATGAACCCGTCGATGGCCGAGCTGGTCGCGGCCGTCGACGAGCTCGACTCCGACGAGGTGATCGTCCTGCCCAACAACGGAAACATCCGGCCCGTGGCCAACCGGGTGGACGAGCTGAGCGCCAAGCGGGTGTGGGTGGTGCCGACCGAGACCATCGCCGAGGGGTTCGCCGCCCTCCTGGCCTACGACCCCGAGGCCGACGGCGAGACCAACGCGGCCGCCATGGAGGCGACCGCCCGCAGGGTGGTGCCCGGCGAGGTGACCCGGGCCGTCCGCGACTCCGAGACATCGGCCGGACCGGTTCGCACGGGTGACTGGCTCGGGCTCTCGCGCGACGCCATCGAGGTGGTGGGCGACTCGGTGTCCGATGCCGCGTGCGCGCTCCTCGACGTGCTGGTCACCGACGACCACGACCTCGTCACGATCATCGAGGGCGAGGGATCGTCGGCCGCCGAGACCAGACGGATCACCGAGTGGCTGAAGGAGACCCGGCCGGCGGTGGAGACCGAGGTCCACCACGGGGGCCAGCCGTTGTACCCGTACCTGTTCTCCATCGAGTGAGCGCTGACGGGTGACCGGTCCGGGGACGGCTCCAGGGGCCCAGGGCGTCGTGCCCGGCCGCCGCCTCGGGCAGCTGGCCGACCTCCCGGTCACGGTGCTCCGGGGCGTGGGCGGCGCCGTCGCCTCCGACCTGGCCGAACTGGGCATCACCACCGTCTTCGACCTGGTGACCCACTATCCCCGGCGCTACGTCGACGGCACCCGGCTGGTCGCCATCGGCCAGCTCGTCGAGGGGGAGAAGGCGACCGTGCTGGCGACGGTCGCCCGGGTCTCGGTCCCGCCCGTCCGCTACGGCCGTGGCCGTCGGCCCCCGGCGCGGGTCCAGCTCGAGATCGCCGACCGCGGCGGGCGCGGGCGGATGAAGGTCGTCTTCTTCAACCAGACCTGGCGGGCCAAGCAGCTCCCGGTGGGCACGGTGGCCCTCTTCTTCGGGCCCGTGACCTCCTTCCGGGACGCGCTGCAGATGGTCAGTCCCACGGTCGAGGTGCTGCGGGGGGCCGACGAGGGCGACGACGAGGACGGAGGGCCGGCGTCTGGTCGGGTCTACCCGGTGTACCCGCTCACCGAGCGGGCCGGCCTGACCTCCGCCCGGATCGGTCGGCTGGTCCACGAGGCCCTCGACCGGGCCGGGCGCTTCGCCGACCCGCTGCCCGACGCGGCCCGACGTCGGTTCGGGCTCATCGACCGGACGTCGGCGTTCGCCGGCATCCACCGACCGGGTTCGCCGGCCGAGGTCGAGCCGGCCCGGCGGCGCCTGGCCTTCGACGAGCTCCTCCGGCTGCAGCTCGCCCTGGTGCTCCGCCGCCAGCGCCTCCACGAGGACGCCAGGGGCATCCGCCATGCCGTGGCGCGCGCCGACGGGGGCCCCACCCTCGTGGAGCAGTTCGTGGACCGGCTCCCCTTCCCCCTCACCGGGGCCCAGTCCCGTGCCCTGGCCGACCTGGCCGCCGACCTGGGCGGCCCGCTGCCGATGCACCGGCTCCTGCAGGGCGACGTGGGCTCCGGCAAGACGGTGGTGGCGGTGGCCGCCATGCTGATGGGTGTCGAGGGAGGGCACCAGGGCGCGTTGATGGCACCGACGGAGGTCCTGGCCGAGCAGCACGCCTCCGAGGTCCGCCGACTGGTCGAGGGTCTGGAGGTGGCCGACCCGACCACGCTCGAGGGGAGGCGACCGCTGCGGGTGGGGCTCCTGACCAGTCGGACCGGGGCGGGCGACCGGGCGGCGCTCCACGACGGGCTGGCCGGCGGGTCGGTCGACGTGGCCGTGGGGACCCACGCGCTCCTCACCGAACGGGTGGTCTTCCACTCGCTCGGCGTGGTGGTGATCGACGAGCAGCACCGCTTCGGGGTCGAGCAGCGGGCCGCCCTTCGCGACAAGGGCCGTGGGGGGGACGGCACCGGGAGCGACCCCGACCTCCTGGTGATGACGGCCACCCCGATCCCGCGCACGGCCGCCATGGTGGTCTTCGGCGATCTGGACATGACCGTCGTCGACGAGCTCCCCCCGGGTCGTCAGCCGGTGGCGACGTCGTGGCTGCGGACGCCCCTCGAGGCCGGGACGGCATGGTCCCGGGTGCGTGATCAGGTGGCCTCGGGTCACCGTGCATTCGTGGTGTGCCCGCTGGTCGAGGGCTCGGACCGGGTGGAGGCCGCCTCGGTCACGGCCGAGGCGGAGCGGCTGGCCGTCGAGGAGCTGGCGGGCCTGCGGGTGGGCCTGCTGCACGGGCAGATGCGCCCGTCCGAGAAGGAGCAGGCCATGGAGTCGTTCCGAGCCGGCGACCTCGACGTCCTGGTCGCCACGACCGTGGTCGAGGTCGGCGTCGACGTGCCCGAGGCCTCGGTCATGGTCGTCGAGGACGCCGACCGGTTCGGGATCGCCCAGCTCCACCAGCTCCGCGGCCGGGTGGGTCGCGGCGGCGAGCCGGCCTGGTGCTACCTCCTGTCCGAGTCCGACGCCCCCGAGCCGACCGCCCGCCTCACGGCCATGGAGCGGACCAGCGACGGCTTCGTGCTGGCCGACGTGGACCTCGAGCTGCGGGGGGAGGGGACCATCCTCGGTGCCCGCCAGAAGGGCCGGTCGGACCTCAAGCTGGCGAAGCTCCTCACCGACCGGGACCTGGTGGTCGACGCCCGGTCGCTGGCCGTCGAGCTGGTGGCGTCCGATCCGCGGCTGGCCGACCACCGTCTCCTGGTCGAGGAGCTGCGGCTGTTCGTCGACGACGACGAGGCCGAGTTCCTGTTCAAGAGCTGACGGTGGCCCGGCGCCGCCGACCGGGAGGGGCGGGAGCCCGCCGGTAGGGTGGGACGATGCGCGTGATCGGTGGGGAGTACCGGGGCCGGCGCCTGTCCGCGCCGGTCGGCGCCAACGTCAGGCCCACGTCGGACCGGGTGCGCGAGGCGATCTTCGACATCCTGTTCAGCCTGGGCGGCGTCGACGGCCTCCTGGTCGCCGACCTCTTCTCCGGCACCGGCGCGCTCGGGATCGAGGCCCTGTCCCGCGGGGCGTCGTCGGTGACCTTCGTCGAGCGGGACCCCCGGTCGGTGGACTCCGTCCGGGCCAACCTGGCGTCCGTGGGCCTGGCCGATGCCGAGGCCCGGGGTGACGCCACGGTGATCCGCGCCGACGTCGACTCGTGGGTGACCCGGGCGGCGTCCCGCTACGACCTGGTCCTGTGCGATCCGCCCTACGACTACGCGGGCTGGGACGACCTGGTCGCCCGCCTGCCGGCCGATCTGGCGGTGCTCGAATCCGGGGCGCAGATCGAGCCTCCGAACGGGTGGGAGGTACTCAGATCCAGGCGCTATGGGGGTACCATCGTCACGGTCGCCCGTCCGGAACGGGCCACCCGGAAAGGTGTCTCGTGAGGATCGCGCTCATCCCGGGGTCGTTCGACCCCGTGCACAACGGGCATCTGGAGGTCATCGAACGGGCGTCGCGCCTGTTCGACGAAGTGGTGGTGGCCGCGCTGCGCAACCCCCAGAAGAGCGAGGCGCTCTTCGACGACGACGAGCGGCGTGAGATGCTCGAGGAGGCGGTAGCCCACCTGGCCAACGTGAGGATCGTCTCGATGACGACGCTGGTGGTCAACGTGGCCCAGGAGGTGGGCGCCAGCGCCATCGTCAAGGGCCTCCGGGCCGTGTCCGACTTCGAGAACGAGCTCCAGATGGCCCAGATGAACAAGCAGCTCTCCGGGGTGGAGACCCTGTTCATCCCGACGAGCTCGGCCCACTCGTTCATCGCGTCGCGCCTGTTGCGCGAGGTGGCACGCTTCGGCGGCGACGTGACCGCGTTCGTGCCCAAGGTGGTCGCCCAGCGGCTCGAGGAGAAGTTCGCCGATGAGTGACCTCTTCGACGACCTCGACCAGGAGGTGGCCGACGGCGAGCAGGCCGACGCCGAGGCCTACGTGCGCAGCGCCCTGGACGTCGTGCTCACGGCCAAGCCGATGCCCCTCTCGTCCTCGGTCCGTGTGGAGCGCGACGAGCTCGTCGAACTGCTCGAGGGTGCGCTCGAGCGGATCCCCGAGGAGATCAAGCAGGCCCGCTGGATGCTGAAGGAACGGGCGGACTTCCTGGCCGAGACCGAGCGCAAGGCGGCCGGGATCATGGAGGAGGCGCGGGTCCAGACCGAGCGGATGGTCCAGCGCACCGAGGTGGTGCGCCAGGCCAACCACGTGGCCCAGCGGATCCTCGACGACGCCAACGAGGAGGCCCGCCGTCTCCGCCACGAGGCCGAGGACTATGCCGACAAGAAGCTGGCCAGCTTCGAGATCGTGCTCGACCGGACCATGAAGACGGTGCAGGCCGGACGGGAGAAGCTCCAGGTCAGTCCCATCCCGGCCGTCGAGATCGGCGATCAGGGGGACACCTCGCTGGCCACCGGCGACGGGTTCGGTTCCGACGACGAACCGGAGGGCTTCTTCGACCAGGACCTGGCCTGAGGCGGATCGTGGTCGATCCCGACGCCGCCGCGATCGCGACCGGGAACCGCGCCGGCCGGCCACCGCTCCGGCGGCGGCCCTTCCTCGTCCAGGTGGCGTCGCTGCGCAAGCAGGCCGGGATCACCCGGGTCGAGCACCGGGAGGGGCCGATCCCGGGACTCGGGACCGTCTCGGTGGTGGTCCCCGACGACGAACCGGTCGTGCTCGACGTCACGCTCACGTCCTACCCGGGAGGCATCACGGCCGACGGGGTGGTCACCACCCGGTGGCAGGGGGAGTGCCGCCGGTGCGGCGGCCCGGTCCACGGAACCGTGTCCGCCGAGGTGAAGGAGCGCTTCGCCCCGGCCGGCGGTACCGAACGGGACGAGGAGGCCTACCCGCTGACCGGCGACGAGCTCGACCTGGCGCCGCTGGCCCGTGACGCGGTGCTCCTCGGGCTCCCGCTCGCCCCCCTGTGCCGGGAGGACTGTGCCGGACTGTGCCCGACCTGCGGGGCGAACCGCAACACCGAACCGTGCGGGTGCGGCCCGGTGACCGACCTGCGCTGGGCGGCGCTCGACGTCCTGCGTGACGGGGGACCCGCGAGTTGACCTAGGATGCACTCCTTATGGCCGTTCCGAAGAAGAAGACCTCCAAGGCGAAGAGCCGCAGCCGACGGGCATCCAACTGGGTGCTGAAGGCACCGGCGCGGTCGGTGTGCCCCCAGTGCACCTCCGCCAAGCTGCCCCACGTCGTGTGTCCCAACTGCGGTTGGTACAAAGGCCGACAGGCCGTCGAAGTCGACTAGTGGCGCGCCGCGCACCCCGGCCGACCGGGGAGGCGTTCGCCGCCCTCCCGGTGGCGGTCGATGCGATGGGCGGCGACAAGGCACCGGCTGAGATCGTCGCCGGCGCCCGTGAGGTGGCCGAAGCCGGCTCCGTCGGGGTGCTCCTCGTGGGCCTGCCCGGGGGCATGGGCGATACCGGCGACCTGCCGCTCCTCCACTGCAGCGAGGTCATCGGCATGGACGACGACCCGGGCCAGGGGGTGCGGCGGAAGAAGGACTCCTCGCTCGTCCGGGCCGCCGAGGCCGTACGCGACGGCAGGGCCATGGCCATGGTCTCGGCCGGCAACACCGGTGCCACCATGGCGTCGGCCCTGCTGCGCATGGGGCGGCTCCCCGGGGTCATCCGTCCGGCCATCGCCACGCCGATCCCCGACCTGAAGAAGTCGTATCCGACGGTCATGCTCGACGCCGGGGCCAATGCCGAGGCCACCGTGCCGATGCTCCTCCAGTTCGCCCAGATGGGCGCCGCCTACTCGGCCAAGCGCTACGGCGTGACCCGGCCGAGGGTGGCCCTCCTGTCGATCGGCGAGGAGAAGTCCAAGGGGACGCCGCTGGTCAAGGAGGCCCACGCCGTGCTGGCCGAGGGCGGCCACGGCGACTTCGACTTCGTGGGCAACGTCGAGGGTCGGGACTTCTTCGAGGACGAGGCCGACGTCATCGTGACCGACGGGTTCACCGGCAACGTGGCGCTCAAGACCCTGGAGGGGACGCTGCGATTCCTCATCACCACCCTGACCGAGATCTTCGGTCGCCCCGACGTGGCCGAGGCCGCCGGGGTGCTCTTCCCGCACCTGGTCCCCCTGGCCAACACCCTCGACCCGGAGAACACCGGGGGAGCGGTGCTGCTCGGGGTGGACGGGGTGTGCGTGATCAGCCACGGGTCGTCGACCTCGGTGGCCATGGTCAACGCCATCACCGTGGCCCATGACGCGGCCGTCGGTGGGCTGGTGGACGCCGTCGCCGCATCGGTGCGGGTCGGCGACGAGGAGCCCGCCGACGCCTGAGGGTCAGTCCCGGGCGAACGCGGCGATGTCGCGGGCGGTGTCCCGGCTGACGTCGGGACAGGCGATGGTGAAGATCTCGGTCCCGTGCATCGTCCCCATCTGCTGACGGCACCGGGCCGGGACGCCCGCCTCGAGCAGGAGCCGGTAGAAGGCGATGCCCTCGTCGCGTAGCGGGTCGCACTCGTTGACGTTGATGACCACCGGCGGCAGGCCGGCGACGTCGTCGACGGTCGCGAACAGCGGCCAGGCCAGCGGGTCGCGCCGCTCGAACGCGTCGATGCCGTATCCCATCGCGCCCCGGTTGGAGTGCAGGCTGAGCAGGATCCCCTCGTTCTCGACCGACGAGGGCAGGTCGTCCCGGGGCCAGGACCCTGCGATGTACGGGCACAGGGCGTAGAGCCCCTTGACGCGGTCGATCGTGCCGTCCCGGAGGAGGGACATGCCGGTGGCCAGGGTCAGGTTGCCGCCGCCGCTCTCCCCGGCGATGACGATCCGGGCCGGGTCGACGGCGAGGTCCGGGGCGTGATCGACCGTCCAGTCGAAGCCGCTGACGCAGTCGTGCAGCCCGGCCGGGAACGGCGCCACCTCGGGCACCGACGACGCCGAGACGGAGTTGCGGAAGTCGACCATGACCACGGCCACCCCGTTCGCGGCGATGAGCTTCCCCCATCCGCGGTACATGCCGTCGAAGCAGGACAGGCTGGCCATGCCGCCGCCGTGGATGTAGTACACGCAGGCCACGATGTCGTCGGAGTCGGGGCGGATCACCTGCAGTCGGATGGTGTTGCCGTCGGGCGAGGACACCACGTCCTCGGTGAGGACCCGGAGACCGGCCGAGGGCGCCGCCTCCTCGGTGTCGCACAGGTCCATGAACGAGCGGAACAGCTCGGCTCCGGCCAGGGCCGACGGCGAGTTCGCCTCGGCGACCAGTTCCTCCCGGTCGGCGACGTCGGTGGCCGGGATCGGTGGGATGGCGGTCAGGATCGCCTTGATCCGGGGGTCGAGCCGGGGGTCCCCGGCGATGTCGTGGGTCATGGTGCGTTCCTTCGTGGCCGGTCCGCCGCGTCGGGGACCGGTGGTCGCCGTCCCTGCCCTACCGGCGGAGGAGGTCCTTCGCGATGTGGGTCACCTGGATCTCGTCGGTCCCGGCGTAGATCTGGAACACCTTGGCGTCCCGGGCCAGCTGTTCGACCCGGAACTCGGCGGTGTAGCCGTTGCCCCCCATGAGCTGGACCGCCTCCATGGCCACCTCGGACGCGGCCTGGGCCGAGTAGAGCTTGAGGGCCGAGGCCTCGGCGAGGGTGAGGTCCTTGCCGGCCGCCGAGGTCTCGATGTGGCGGAAGACCAGGTTCTCCACGTTGAGGCGGGCGATCTCCATCTTGGCCAGCTTCAGCTGGATGAGCTGGAAGTCGCCGATCGGCGTGCCCCACAGCACCCGGTCCTTGGCGTACTGGACCGAGAGCTTGAGGCACTCCTCGATGACCCCGAGGGACATGGCGGCCACGCCGGCCCGCTCGGTCACGAAGTTGGACTTGGCCGACTCGCGCCCGGCCCCGCCGTGCGGCTCCTGCTCGCCGAGGAGGTGGTCGCGGCCCACCCGGACGTCGGTGAGGAAGAGCTCACCGGTGGGGGAGGAGTGGAGGCCCATCTTGCGGAGAGGCCGCGACTGCTCGAGGCCGGGCGTGCCCTTGTCGAGGACGAACGTGAGCACGGGGCGGTCGCGGACCGGGGTGTCCGAGCCGTCGTCGAGCTTGGCGTAGAGGACGATGGTGTCGGCGTACGGACCGTTGGTGATCCAGGTCTTCGAGCCGTTGATGATGTACTCGTCGCCGTCGCGACGGGCCATCGTGGTCATCCCCCCGAGGGCGTCCGAGCCCGAGTTGGGCTCGGTGATGGCCCAGGTGCCGATCTTCTCGGTGGTGAGGAGGTCGAGGCCCCACCGCTCCATCTGTGCCGGCGTGCCGCTCTTCATGATCGTCCCCGCGGCCAGCCCGACGCTCACGCCCATGGAGGTCACGATGCCCGGGCAGTGGTGGCACAGCTCGATGATGGGGATCAGGGTCATGGCCGCGGCCCCGCCGTCCCCGGCCCGCTCGGCCCGCTCCTCGGGGGTCTCGGTGGTGCCGCTCATCTTGCGCTCGAGCTGCTTCTTGAAGCGGCCGCGGGCCATCTGGTCCATGCCGAAGGCGGCGTACATCTTGCGGATGATGTCGTAGGGGGGCATCCCCTCGTGCTCGACGGCGTCGATGTTGGGCACCACCTCCGCCTCGATGAACCGCCGGATGGCGTCCCGCACCATCAACTGCTCCTCGGACCACTCGTACATCGCGACCTCCAGCGACGGGCCTGTTCCGTGGGTGGAACATGTTCAGCCCGTGGCAGAGGCTAATCGCGTACCGCCTACAGTCGTGGTGTGCAACTGAAGCGGAAGTCCGAGGGGACCCCCTTCGAGCGGTGGGGCGGCCAACCGTTCTTCGACGCGCTGGTCGAGGAGTTCTACGTCGGCGTCGTGGCGGAGCCCCTGCTGCGCCCGATGTACCCGGACGACCTGGCCGAGTCCAAGGCCCACCTGGCCCTCTTCCTCGGTCAGTACTGGGGCGGACCCGACACCTACAACCAGGTCCGGGGCCATCCGCGCCTGCGGGTGCGCCACGCCCCCTTCGTCATCGGACCGGCCGAGGCCGAGGCCTGGATGCGCCACATGACCGCCGCGGTCGACGCCATGGGCATGGCGCCCGACGACCGGACCGAGCTGCTCGACTACCTGTCGATGGCCGCACGGAGCCTCCAGAACGCCCGATGAGCGCGGGTCCGGGCGGCGGCCCCCCGGTCGGCTACCAGGTGGCGCCCAGGACGGACCGCATGGCCGATTCGAAGGCGGCGTCGTCCAGGGACGACCGGGCCCCGAGCACCATGGCCGCGTCCTCGCCGACCGGTACCCGCAGCGGGGTGGCCGGGTCCTCGACGGCCATGCGGACGGCCACCGCCACCACCTCGGGACCGGGGCGTCCGGCCGGGCCGGTCACCACCCGGTCGGTGTGCTCCCACTGCTCCCACAGCTCTGCGTAGGCCGGGTCGCCCTCGGTCCGTGGCCCCCGCAACATACCGGGGGCGATGTAGCCGGGCTCCACGATGACCACCCGGATGCCGAAGTGGCCGAGCTCGTAGTGGAGGGTCTCGGAGAGCGACTCGAGCGCGTACTTCGACGCCGAGTAGGCGCCGTCCAGGGGGGTCGCCACCCGGCCCTGGATCGAGCTGACGTTGACCACCACCCCGGAGCCGCGGGCCCGCCACGCCGGCAGGAGTGGCTGGAGCACCCGCAGCGCACCGAGCGCGTTGGTCCGTAACAACGCCTCGAGCTGGTCGAGCGGGAAGCTCTCGAGCGGTCCCTTGGCGTTGCGGGCGGCGTTGTTGACGACGGCGTCGACCTCTCCGGCCGCCGCCAGTGCGGTCGCCACCGAGACGTCGTCGTCCACGTCGAGGGCCAGGCGGAGGTCGACGTCGAGGTCGTCGAGGAGGCGGGGGTCGCGGGCGGTCGCCACCACCTGGTGCCCGGCCCGGGAGAGCTCGGTCGCGGTGGCGGCGCCGATGGCCCGACCGGCACCGGTGACCAGGATGCGCATGCGGTCACGCTATGACATCCGGCGCGGGTGCCCAGCCACGGCCGCCGGTCAGCGGGCGAGGACCCGCCAGTCGATCGTGGTCCCGCCGGACGGATTCGTGGACACCTCGAGGTGTCCGTGGAGCTTCTCGGCGCGCCGGCGCATGTTGACCATTCCCCGGCCGCCCTCGCGCGTTGCCGTGCCGGAGATGCCCTTCCCGTCGTCGGCGACCTGGAGGTGGCAGATGGTGCCTTCGACGCTGAGCAGCACCGTGGCCTCGGTGGCGTCGGCGTGCCGACCGATGTTGGTGACCGCCTCGCGCAGCGTGGCGAGCAGGTGTTCGGTGACCTCGTCCGAGATGCCCGTGTCGACCGGCCCGTCGAACGTCGGTCGGACCGGGACGCCGATGAGGTCGCTCAGCTCCTCGAGCAGCTTGGTGACCTGGGACCGAATGCCCAGCTCCGTACCCATGAGGCCCAGCTCGAAGATGGTCGACCGGATCTCTCGGATGGTGTCGTCGAGGTCCGTGATCACCACGCCGAGACGCCGGGCCACCCCGTCGGCGTCGGCGGAGCCGGCGATGCCCTGGAGTTTGAGCCCGGCCGCGAAGATCCGCTGGATGACCCGGTCGTGAAGGTCCCCGGCGAGGCGCTCCCGGTCGTCCAGGACCGCCGCGTCCTTCATCCGCTGGTGGAGGCGGGCGTTCTCGACGGCGATGCCGGCGGCCATGGCGAATGCCTCGGTCAGCGCCATGTCGTCGTTCGTGAATTCCGACCATCCGATCTTGTCGGTCAGGTAGAGGTTGCCGTAGACCTCGTCACGGACCTTGATGGGTACGCCGAGGAACGACGACATGGGCGGGTGGTTGACGGGGAACCCGTAGCGGTTCGGATGGGCGTTCACGTCGGAGATGCGGAGCGGCTGGGGCTCGGTGATCACGAGTCCGAGCACACCCAGGCCCTTCGGCCGGTTGCCGATGAGCTGCTCTGCCTCCGCGTCCAGCCCGATGGTGATGAACTCCGAGAGCGCCGTCCGCTCCTCGTTGAGCACCCCGATCGCCCCGTACCGGGCCCCCGTCATGGAGCGCGCCTCTTCGATCACGTGGCGGAGCAGGTCCGGCAGGTCGAGGTCGGCCCCGATCAGGAGCATCGCCTCGATGACCCTCCGCAGCTTCGACGAGTCGTCGATGGACCGGAGCGGCATCACCGGACCATCCCCCTGCTGTGCTGGTGGCCGGCCCGACGTCGGAGCCTGTCCTGTCGCCCTGTGGGGTACTCGTCCTGGGCCATCGTCGTGTCCTCGTAGCCGAGGTCGCCCTCCCCGGCGTCGGCCCGATGACCGTCCGCCTGATCGGGGTGCACCTCGATCGAATTCCGTACCTGAGCATACCGTCTGTACCGGACGCCGGTACCTGCGCCTGGCGTCGAACCTAGGTCATCCGACCGACCGAATCAACACTCGCGCCGGGCCGGCGGACCCGGCACCTGACCGGTCAGTCCGGGCCGCCGTACTGTCGGGACACGTCGACCGCCACCTCGAGGGTGTGCGAGTCGCCGCCGCCGAAGACGATGCCCTTCAGCGGCGACACGTCGGCGTAGTCCCTGCCCCAGGCCGTGGTCACGTAGTCGTTGCCGACGATCTTGTCGTTGGTGGGATCGAGGTCCAACCACCCCCATCCGGGTACGAAGACCGACAGCCAGGCGTGGGAGGCGTCCGCCCCGACGAGCCGGTCGACGCCCGGCGGCGGTGCCGTCTCCAGGTAGCCGCTCACGTAGCGGGCGGCCAGGCCCATCGACCGGACGCAGCCCACCGCCAGGTGGGCGAAGTCCTGGCACACGCCCCGCCGGTGGTCGAGGACCTCGTCGAGGGGGGTGGTGACGGTGGTGAAGCCAGGGTCGTAGACGAACTCGGCGTGGATCCGCTCGGTCAGCCCGGCCACGGCCTCGACGAGCGGTGCGCCGGGCGCGAACGACGGCTCGGCGTACTCGCGCACCACCCGGGAGGTGGACACCAGCGGTGACTCGAAGCAGAACTCGCGGGCGTCGAGCATGTCGGGGCTCAGGTCGTTGGTCAGCAGGTCGAGCGCCTCCGTCCAGGTCGGGCCCACCGCCGGCAGTGGCTCCACGTCGGTGACGTCGACCGTGCTCGTGGCCGTGACGGTCATCGTCTCGAAGGGCCCGTCGACCACGAAGCTCGTCACCGGGTTGCCGTAGAAGTCGGCGCGCTCGCCCCAGCCGGTGGGGGTGGGGTCCACCACCAGCTCGTGCTCGACGCACGTCTGCCGGTCCGTCTCGCGGGGGCGGAGGTGCGCCTCGTTCCTGCAGCGGCTCACCGGCGCGCTGTAGCGGTAGTCGGTCCGATGCTCGATCCGGTACCTCATCCGCCTCCGCCGATGCGCTCGGGCCGGCGACCTGCCAGCACCGAGAGCCTCTCATGGGCGAAGTAGGTCCGGCGCAGCGAGTCGAGCAGGTCCACGAGGAGGCCGTCGGCCGTGGCGAACACGGAGTCGAGCTCGGGCCGCCGGCCGGTGGTCTCGTCGACGGCGGCCAGGGTGTCCGGGTCGGTGAGGCGCAGGAGGGTCGCGGTCTCGAGGGCCAGGCGTTCCTCGTTCCCGAGGCGCTGGGCCGAGGACTGCTTGGGCAACCCGGTGAGGTGGTCCACCAGCCGGTCGAGCTGGAACAGCACGCTGCGCGGGTTGGCGACGTCGTAGACCAGGAGGTCGATGGCCCCGGCGACGTGCAGGATCGACCCCGCCCGCCGGCGGAAGATGATCAGGCTCTCGGATGTGGCCAGGAGCGACTCGACCAGCAGGTCCTCGACCACCCCGGCCCGCCGTTCGACCAGGACGGAACGGAGCAGCCGGACCAGTCCCTGGGCCCGCTCGAGGCGCCGGCCGCCGTCGAGGAAGAGCCAGGCCGGGTCCCGCTCCATGTTCTCGGCGGACACTCCCGACAGGGCCAGGAGGGATCGCTGGAGCCGCAGCAGGCTGGGTTGGGCGCCGACGAATTGGGTGGGCGGCCGCCGGCGGAAGCGCCCGAGCTCCTCCTCGATGTCGCCGACGAGCTGCCACGTGTCGGCCGACAGCTGCTCCCGGACCGAGTAGGAGGACTCCACCAGGACCGCCAGCGTGGACACGAGGCTCCCGGCGACACCCTCGTCGAAGAGGAGGGCCAGCGCCGTGCGGTCGTTCGGAAGCACCCCCCCGGCCACCGGCGCGGCCGGTGTCGGTCCCGCCGGGGACGTGGCCCCCACCTCGGGCGGCCCGTCGGCCGACTCCGGGGCCGGGTCGAACCCGGATGCCGAACCGAGGGCGGACAGCAGGACCTGCAGCGACTGGGCCCCCCCGCCGTCGGCCGCGCCGAGGGGCTGGTCGAGCCGGGCCAGGACGGTCCGGATGAGCCGGATGACCAGCTCGGCGTGCTCGGCGCTGCGGCCCAGGACGAAGAGCTGTGCGGCCACCCGGCCGGGGAGCGTCACCGGCAGCTCGGGGACGACGACCGGACGGGTCTCGGCGCGTGCGGAGGGGAGCCACGGGCTCTGTTGGAGGGCGGGCTCGGTGGAGGCCACCCAGGTGTCCTTGCTCGAACTGTCGCCGCGGCCGGTCACGATCGGTGAGTCCGGGTCGGCCCCGACCCGGGTCAGGCCCCCGGGGAGCAGCCGGAACCCGTGTCCCTCCGGGCCCTCGGCGGACCCGTCCGCCACGGCGAACGTCCGCAGGATCACCGGGCGGGGCACCAGCCCGCCGTCGGCCGTGACGGTGGGCATGGTGGAGGGGGCGAGCACCTCCTGGCCGACCCAGTCGTCCGGGCGTGAGCGCACCCGGTCGCGGAGCTGCTCCCGCTGGTCGGCCGGAAGGCGGGAGGGCAGGATCGGACCGGCGCCCACGGTCGTCCGGACCGGCAGGAGCATCAGTTCGTCGAGGCGGGACAGTACGTGGCTCAGTCCGTCGGGGCGGCCGCACCACCAGCTCTGCGGTCCGTGCAGCAGGAGCTCCTCGCCCAACAGCGGGGGCGCCAGGCCGTCGAGCAGGCCGGCCAGCGCCGGGTTCTCGAGGATGCCCGACCCGAGCGGGTTGAGCACCGCCACCCGCCCCCGTCGGACCACCTCCATGAGCCCCGGCACACCGAGGAGGGAGTCGGCCCGCAGCTCCACCGGGTCGCACCAGGCGTCGTCGACCCTACGCAGGACCACGTCCACCGGGTCCAGCCCGGCCAGCGACCGGAGCCAGACCCGGTTGTTCTGCACCACCAGGTCCCGGCCCTCCACGAGCGGGTAGCCGAGGTAGGAGGCGAGGTAGGCGTGCTCGAAGTACGTCTCCGACAGGGGGCCGGGGGTGAGGATGACCACGCGGGGCTCGTCCGCCCCGTCGGGTGCGGCTTCGGCGACGCCGGCCCGGATGGCCCGGACGAAGCCGGCCAGACGTTCGACCCCCGAGGTCCTGTGCAGCGTGGGGAGGACCCGCGACAGCGCCGAGCGGTTCACCAGCGTGTAACCCAGTCCCGACGGGGCCTGAGCCCGGTCGGTGACGGCCCGGAAGCCCCCGCCCGCCTCCCGGACCACGTCGACGGCGACGGTGAACAGCCGTCGGGCTCCGGGCACGGTGATCCCGGTGCACGCCCGGAGGAACGCGGGGTCCGCCAGCACGATCTCGGCGGGGACGAGCCCCCGGGCCACCAGCGTGCGGTCGCCGTAGAGGTCGTCGTTGACCAGGTCGAGGAGGGTGACCCGCTGGGCCACCGCCGCCTCGAGGCCGGCCCACTCCGCGTGGTCGAGGACCAGGGGGACCAGATCGAGGGTCCAGGGTCGGCGGACGCTCCGCGCCCCCTCGTTGGCGTTGTAGGTGGCCCCCTCGTTGCGCAAGAGACGGGCCAGCTCCTCGACCCGGGAGACGAGCCCGTCGGGACCGAACCCGTCGAGCGCCTCCGCCACCTGGCGCCACGGCGCCCGCACGCCGCCGTCGGGGTCGAGGAACTCGTCGAGGCCGCCACGAGGCGCGTCGTAGGCGGCCACCGGCGACGGTGGCGCGGGTGGTTCCTCCGGTGGGCCCATCGGGCCCACCGGGACCGCGGCCGTCACTGGTTGGCGGTCGCCGGCTCCCAGCCGACGAAACTGGGTCGGAAGTACGTGTCGTCGATCCGCTGGTGGATCTCCACCAGGGCGAGCCGCACGTCCTCGAGGAATTCGGCGAGCCCGCCGACCGTCAACCGGGCCACCGAGGCCGCTGCCACAACCATGGAGGCATTCTGGCAGGCCTCCTGGGCCCGCTCGGAGTGGGGGAGGGCCTTCAACTCGGCCCGCGCCTCGGTCAGGCAGGCCCCGACCGCCCGGGGGAACCGGTCGTCCTGAAGCAGGAACCGGAGGGTGGAGCCACCCTGGGGTCGGGCCGGCATGGCCCGGCGGAACGGCTGGTAGGCGGCGAGCGAGCGGAGCACGGCCATCCAGTGGACCACGTCGTAGGGGTCGTCCGCCCCCATCGGGTGGAGGTTCTCGGAGCGGACGTCGAGGACCCGCGTGGTGAGGTCGGCCCGTTCGATGTTCTGGCCGAGCACGAGGAAGGACATCGCCTCGTCGCGGCTCATGGTGCCGAGGAGGATCCCATGGATGCACTGGCACCCGCTGATGATGCGGCGGAGCCACCGGACCCGGCCCTCGCGGGAGTCGGCTTCGGCCAACTGGTCGGTGCTGGCCAGCCACAGGTTGTTGCACGCCTCCCACGCCTCGCGGGGGACGACGGGTCGGGCGGTCCGCAGGTTCTCCCGGGCCGCGGTCAACGACGCCAGGATCGACGAGGCGTTGCCGTCGCCGTGGAGGAGGAACTCGATCACGTCCTCCTCGGCGGCGCGGGTGTCGGCCGGGGCGGCGGTCGCCGCGTAGCGTTCGGCGAACTCGCTGCCTACGCCGGCGATGGCGAGGAGGGGCTCCCAGCCCACGTCCTCGCCCACCGGCAGGTCCACGTGCGCGTCGGTGTGGACCTGGACGATGCGGGCCGTTCCCTCCGCCCGCTCGAGGTGGCGGCCGGCCCAGTAGACGGCCTCGGCCATGCGTGCGAGCAGCATCGTGCCACTCCTCTCTTCGTGCTCTTCCTGCTGCTGTTCCTGCTGTGGTTCCGGTCGGTCCGGCTGTTCCGGTCGGTCCGGCTGTTCCGGCTCCTCCCGTACCTCCTCGAGCCCGTCGAGGAGTTCGGCTCCGTGTTCCGTCGGTCCGTTCCGGTCGGCCGTTCCGAGGCCGGCGGCGTCGTCGTTCACGGCGGGCCCTCGGCGGCGGCGTCGGAGGGCGCGTCGACGACCCAGGTGTCCTTGCTGCCCCCGCCCTGAGACGAGTTGACCACCAGCGAGCCCTTGCGTCGGGCCACCCGGGTCAGCCCGCCGCGGGTCACGTAGGCGCCGTCGGGACCGAGGAGCGTGAAGGGCCGCAGGTCGACGTGGCGGGGGGCGACCTCGCCCCCGCAGAGCGTCGGGGCCGTGGACAGCTGGATGATCGGCTGCGCCACCCAGCGGTTGGGGTCGTCCTCGATCTGGGCGGCCGCGGTGGCCAGCTCCCCGGCGGTGGCCTGTGACCCGACGAGGACGCCGTAGCCGCCCGACTCGTTCGCCGGCTTGACGACCAGGTCGGCCAGATTGGCCAGTACGTGCGCACGGGCCACGGGATCGCTGCACCGGTAGGTCGGGATCGTCCACAGGATCGGCTCCTCGCCCAGGTAGAAGCGGATGATGTCGGGCACGTACGAGTACACCTTCTTGTCGTCGGCGATGCCGGCCCCGGGTGCGTTGACGAGCGCCACCCGACCGGCCCGCCACGCCCGCATGAGGCCGGGCACGCCGAGCATGGAGTCGGCCCGGAAGACCTCGGGGTCGAGGAACGCGTCGTCGACCCTCCGGTAGATGACGTCGACCTGCTGGAGCCCGTCGATGGTGCGGGCGTAGACGCAGTCGTCGTCGAGGACCACCAGATCGTTGCCCTCGACGAGCTCCACCCCGAGCTGCTGGGCCAGGAAGGCGTGCTCGAAGTAGGCCGAGTTGTAGATGCCCGGGGTGAGCACGACGATCGTCGGGTCCCCGGTGGACGGCGACACCGAGGCCAGGGTGGCGGCCAGCCGGCCCACGTAGGGGTCGACCGGCTCGATGCTGTAGTGGCGGAACATCTCCGGGAAGATGTGCTTGGTCACCATCCGGTTCTCGAGCAGGTAGGACACCCCGGACGGGACCCGGAGGTTGTCCTCCAGCACGTACCAGAACCCCTGGTCGTCACGGATGAGGTCGCTCCCGCAGATGTGGGCCCAGATGCCTCCCGGCGGGTCGATGCCCACGCACTCCCGGCGGAAGTTGGGCGAGCCGGCCACCAGGTCGGCGGGCACGACTCCCTCGCTGACCGCCCGCTGGTCGTGGTAGCAGTCGTCGATGAACAGGTTGAGGGCTGCCAGACGCTGGACCAGGCCCGATTCGATGACCTTCCACTGGTCGCGGGGGATGATCCTCGGGATGATGTCGAAGGGCCACGGCCGGTCGACCCCGACACCCCCGTCGTAGACGGTGAAGGTGACGCCGATGGCCCGGATCTCGCGGTCGGCCGCATCCTGGCGCTCGGCCAGCACCTCGGGGCCGAGCTCGGCGAAATGGTCCCACAGGGCCCGGGCCGCCGGTCGGGGCTCCCCGTCGGGGCCGACGAGCTCGTCGTAGAGGGGTGTGGGGTCGTAGGACGGCCACACCGGCAGACCGGTGCCGTCTTCGGGCGCGGGGGCTTCCAGGCCGGCTTCCATCGACACGAGTGTCCCTCAACGGTGGGTCGGATCCATTGCAGGAGTGTTTCTTCTGCATGAATGCGCGATCGGTCCCCTTCCCGGTCGCCCACCCCGTCCCCCCTCCCCGGGCCGGTGGCCCGGGTCGTGCCCGGCCCTCGGGTAACATCGACCCTGTCCAGGGCCGAGTTCCGGCCCTGCTTGCGACCCGGATACAGGAGACGCCGTGCCCGCTGAGACCCATGTGGAGAAGGGTCCGCTCGACCGCCAGCAGATCCTGGAGCTGATCCGTGAGCTCCTCGCCGACATCTTGGAGATCGAGCCGTCGACCATCAGCGAGTCGTCCTCGTTCGCCGAGGACCTGGACGCCGACTCGCTCGCCCTCATCGAGCTGGTCGAGGGCCTCGAGGAGGAGCTGGGCGAGCGTTCGGTCGGCTTCCGCATCGACGACGAGGACCTGGAGGAGCTCCGGACCGTCCGTGACGCGGTCGACTACGTGGACGCCAAACTAGGGGATTCCTGAGGCGCCCGATGGCGTCCCCGGGGGACGTCGGCGCCCGGACCGGCGACGATCAGCTCGCCGAGCGGCTCGACCACGTCTTCGCCCGCCCCGAGCTGCTGCAACGGGCGCTCGCCCACCGCTCGTGGTGTGCCGAGCACGACGGCACCGAGTCCAACGAGCGCCTCGAGTACCTGGGTGACGCCGTGCTCGGCCTGATCGTCGCCGATCACACCTACCGCACCTATGTCGGGATGTCCGACGGCGGCATGTCGAAGGTGCGTGCCTCGGTGGTCAACGCCCGGGTCCTCGCCGACGTCGCCCACGAGCTCGGAATTCCCGACCACCTGCGCCTGGGCAAGGGCGAGGACGCCTCCGGCGGGCGTACCAAGGAGTCGATCCTGGCCGACACGATGGAGGCGATCATCGGCGCCGTCTACCTCGACGGCGGCATGGACTGTGCCCGTGACCTGGTCCTCTCCCTACTGGCCGGTCGGATCGCGGCTGCCGTCGGCCTTCCCGGCGAGTCCGACCACAAGAGCCGGCTCCAAGAGGAGTCGGTCCGTCTCGGCCGCGGCGTTCCCCGCTACGAGGTGGAGGGTTCGGGCCCCGACCATGCCCGGAGGTACCTGGCCACGGTGTACGTTTCTGGCCAGCGCCTCGGCATGGGGGAGGGGCGCTCCAAGAAGGACGCCGAGCAGGTCGCCGCCCAGGCGGCCTGTGGATCGTTGGAAGCCGAGAGAGGCGGGGGACATGCCTGAGCTTCCCGAAGTCGAGACCATCCGACGCGATCTCCAGGGTGAGGTCGTCAACCGGAAGATCAAGTCGGTCGAGGTGCGCAACGGCCGGACCGTCCGGCGCCACCCGAGCGCCAAGCAGTTCCGGGCCCAACTCGAGGGGCGCACCATCACGGCCATCAACCGGGCCGGCAAGTACCTCCTGCTCGTCCTCGACGACGGGGCCACCCTCGTCGTCCACCTCGGGATGAGCGGCCAGCTCCACCGGGTCAAGAACGTCAAGGAACCGAAGGCTCCCCACACCCACTGCGTCATCACGTTCACCCAGGGCGGGCAGCTGCGCTTCGTCGACCCCCGGACATTCGGCGAGCTCTTCGTCTCGGCGGCGCCCGCCGAGGGCGAACGGGCACTGCCGGAGCTCGCCCACCTGGGGTTCGACCCGCTCGAGGACATCATGAGCTGGGAGAAGTTCTGGGTCCTGCTCTCCGCCCACAAGTCCGGGCTCAAGAGCCTCCTGATGGACCAGGAGTTCGTCGCCGGCATCGGCAACATGTACGCCGACGAGATCCTCTTCGCCGCCGGCCTCCGCTACGACCGGATGTCGAATTCGCTGTCGTCCCAGGAGGTGCGTCGCCTCTACCGCTCGATGGTCGAGACCCTGGCCGAGGCGGTCAAGCGCAGGGGCTCCTCGCTGGCGGACGAGCAGTACCGGGACCTGTTCGGGGAGGTCGGCGACTACCAGGACCAGCACCAGGCCTACGACCGCGAAGGGCAGGCGTGCCGGCGGTGCCGGTCGACCATCGTGCGGGTCAAGTCCGGTGGTCGCTCGACGTTCTTCTGCGAACATTGCCAGGTGTGAGCAGGGCTCCTGCGGCGCCCATCGGGTGCCGATAGGGTGAGCGCCCGGTGTTCCTGAAGTCCCTCTCCCTCAAAGGTTTCAAGTCCTTCGCCGATCCGGCCGTGCTCGAATTCGAGCCGGGGGTGACCGTGGTCGTGGGCCCCAACGGCAGCGGCAAGTCCAACGTGGTCGACGCCGTGGCCTGGGTGCTCGGCGCCCAGGGTCCGCGCACCCTCCGTTCGGCCAAGATGGAGGACGTCATCTTCATGGGGACGGCGAACCGGCCCGCCCTCGGGCGCGCCGAGGTCTCCCTCACCATCGACAACAGCTCGGGCAAGCTGTCCGCGGACATGGCCGAGGTGACGATCACCCGGACCCTCTTCCGGACGGGCGACAGCGAGTACTCGATCAACGGCGCACCCTGCCGGCTCCTCGACATCCAGGAGCTGCTGTCCGACACCGGGGTCGGCCGCCAGCAGCACGTGATCATCAGCCAGGGCCACCTCGACGCCATCCTGGAGGCACGTCCCGAGGACCGGCGGTCCGTCATCGAGGAGGCGGCCGGCGTCCTCAAGTACCGGCGACGCCGTGAGCGGTCCGAGCGCCGCCTGGCGTCCACCGAGGAGAACCTCGAGCGCCTGTTCGACCTGGTCCGGGAGGTCAAGCGCCAGATTCGACCCCTCGAGCGCCAGGCCGCGGCGGCACGCTCCTACAGCGGCCTGGCCGACGAGCTCCGGGCCGTCCGCCTCCACGTGGCCGGGTCCGAGCTCGACGCGCTCGATCGCCAGCGGGCGGAGGGCCTCCGCATGCAGGAGGAGCAACGGGTCAACGAGACCAGGCTGCAGGCCGCGCTGGGCGAGCTCGACGCCGACTCGGAGCGCACCGCCGACGAGCTGTCGGCCGAGCGCGAGTCCGACCTGACCGCCGCGCTCGGCCGCACCGAGGGAATGGTGGAGCGGGCCAGGGGCCTCTCGGGCGTCCTGCGGGAGCGCCAGCGGTCGCTGGCCCGGGCGCTCGACGCCGCCGCCGACGCCGACGTGGTCTCGACCCTGGAGGCCGAGGGGGCCCGTCTGGCCGACGAGCTTGCGTCCGCCGAGCTGGAGGCCACGGTCCTCGCCCCCGAACAGGACGCCCTGGTGGCCACCGAGGCGGCCATGGCCGCCGAGCTCGAGGCCCACCTCGCCGCGCGGGGCGACGGGGCCGAGCTCCGCCAGGCGGAGGAGGCCGTCACGGTGGCCAGGGGGCAGCTCGCATCGCTGGAGCACGCCCTCGAGCGGGACCGCCGCACGCTCGACCAGCTCGTCGCCCGTCAGGGCGCGGCCGAACGGCGCGCCGCGTTGCTCGAGGGGGAGGACCACGAGCTCGGCGAGCGGCTCGCCGAGACCGAACAGAGCCGTCACCGCCTCCAGGCGGCGAGGGCGGAGACCGAGTCCGCCCACGTCGCGGCCGCCCGACGCCTGGAGGTGGCCGAGGAGTCCCTCCGCCAGGCCGAGCAGGAGCACGCACGTTCCCAGGCCCGGGCCGACGCGCTCGAGCGGGCGCTCGACGAGGCCCGTGGCGCGGCCGGGGCCGAGCTGCTGGCCGGGGTGGACGGTGTGGTCGGGACGCTGCTCGACCTGGTCGAGGTCGACGGTGGCTGGGAGGAGGCCTTCGAGGCGGCGGCGGGTGCGTCGCTGGCCGCGGTGGTGGTGTCGGGCAGCGAACCCGCCCGGGCGGCCCTGTCGCGGCTCCGCCAGGGCGGTGCGACCGGCGCGGTCCTGGCGCTGACCGGATCGGCCGCCCGCAGGTCCGACCTGGCGGGACCGGCGGTGCCCGGGGGCACCGAGTCCATCCGTTCCCACGTGCGACCGAGGTCGGGAGGCCGCGACTTCCCCGGACTCGACGCCGTGCTCGACACGCTCCTCCACGGATCGTGCTGCGCACAGCGGGGCTGGTCGGAGGCCATCGACCTGGCCCTGTCCCGGCCCGATCTGGTGGTGGTCACCCGGGACGGGGACCGCTTCTCCTCCACCGGGTGGCGGGTCCGGTCCGGAGGCGGCGTCGTCACCGCCGCCGTGGTCGACGAGGCCCGCGACCGGGCCGACGTGGCCCGAGCGGAAGCGGGGCGGGCGGCGGTGGAGCGGACCGCGGCCCGATCCGAGGTCGAGACCACCCGGGAGGCGGCCGCCGAGGCGGTCCGGGCCGACGACCGCAACGAGGTCGCCCACCAGGCGGCCCGGGTCGGCCGCCAGCGGGTGTCCGGCGACCGCGACCTGCTCGGGACCGAGCTCGAGGAGATCCGCCGCAACCGGGCCGAGCTCGAGGAGCGGATCGGACGGGACGCCGCCCGGGTGGCCGAGCTGGTCGCCGGCATGCCGGCCCTGGACGCCGAACGGGTCCAGGCGTCCGAGCGGGTGGCCGGGGCACGGGCGGAGCGGCGTCGGATCGAGGAGCGCATTGCCGCGGCGGCCGCCGCCCGCAACGAGTGGGAGGTGCGCACGGCCGGTCTGGTCGAGCGCCGGAGGGTCCTCGGCGAACGCCTCACCGAGGTCGAGCGCCGGCTCACCGGGCACGCCGAGGAGCGCCAGCAGGCCGCCGAGCGTAGGACCCGCCTCGAGGCCGACGCCACCGCGGTCGGGCGACTGCTGGGCGTCGTGGCCGAGGCCCAGTCCGGTCTGGACGCCCTGCTGTCGTCGTTGCGGGACCGGCACCGTCGACAGCTCGAGGCGGTCCGCGCCGGCGGTGCCCGCCTCGAGGAGCTGCGCCGTCAGCGCTCGGTCGGCGAGCACGAGCTGGCGGCCGCCCGGAGCCGGCTGCAGAAGGCAGAGCTCGACCTCGTGGAGGCCACCGTCCGACGCGAGTCCGTCGTCGAGACCCTCCGTCGCGAACTCGGCTGCGGGCCCGAGGATGCCGCCGGCGCGCCGGCGCCCGAGCTCCCCGAGGGCGTCGACCCTCCCTCCCGCGTGGCCCAGCTCGAAGCGGAGCTGGCCGCCATCGGCCCGGTCAACCCGCTGGCCATGGAGGAGCTGTCCGAGCTCGGCGAGCGGCACCGGTTCCTGGAGTCCCAGGTCGAAGACGTGCGCAAGGCCCAGCGGGAGCTCCGCCAGGTGATCCGGACCCTCGACGAGGAGATCATGCACGTGTTCGACTCGGCGTTCGCCGACGTCAACGAGCACTTCTCCAACCTCATCACCTCCCTCTTCCCCGGCGGCACCGGCCGGCTGTCGTTGACCGACCCCGAGAACCTGCTCGACACCGGTGTCGAGGTGGAGGTCCGGCCGGCCGGCCGCAACGTGCGGCGGCTGTCGCTCCTGTCCGGAGGAGAGCGCTCGCTCGTGGCCATGGCGTACCTGTTCGCGGTGTTCCGGAGCCGGCCCTCGCCCTTCTACCTGATGGACGAGGTCGAGGCGGCCCTCGACGACGTGAACCTGATGCGGTTCCTCGCCCTGGTCAACGAGTTCCGGGAGGAGGCGCAGCTCATCATCGTCAGCCACCAGAAGCGGACCATGGAGGCGGCCGACGCCCTCTACGGCGTCACCATGGCGCCCGGTGGCTCGTCCAGGGTGGTCAGCCAGAAAGTCCCCCGGGACAGGACCGCCCTCGATGCGCTGGACGCCGCCCCGACCCCCACCCCCGATGTCCGGCCGGTGGCCCCGGTGGACGTGCCCGAATTGCAGGACCACACCGTCGTGGCACCCGACCGGGGGCAGGGGGACGGTCCGGGGGACGGTCCGGAGAATGGGCTGGAGGATGGGCCGGAGGCGACCGCCGCCGACCCCGGACGTGGGGTCAAGCCGACGCTCAACGAGATCGCCAGGAGGATGGACGCACCGGCCGGGGGCGGGCCGGTGGGTGGCGGGGCCCCCACCGTGGCCGGGCCCGTGGGCGGGCCCGACCTGTGATCGACCCGGCCCTGGTCACCGCCACATCCGATGCCGTCATCGGGATCGCCGTGGCCGTTCCCGTCATCCTCGTCGTGGGCGGTGTCGCCCTCGTCGGCCGTCGACGGGGCGGCAGGGCGGCGACGCGCGACGGGTCCCCGGGTGGCGTGGCCGTCGCCGAGCGGGGGCCGGCTGCGGGCGCGCCGGTCGCCGCCACCCCACCACCGTCGGGGACCACGGCACCTCCCGAGGTCGCGCCGAGTGCCGTCGAAGGCCGGGAGCCCGAGCCGGCACCCGAGCCGGCACCCGAGCCGGCCACCTACCGCGGCCGACTCGGCAAGGCCCGGGGGCTCCTCTCGGGGTACATCGGAACGGTCCGGTCCCGGGGAAAGATCGATGCCGCCACCTGGGACGATCTGGAGGAGGCGCTGATCCGCGCCGATGTCGGCGTCGGGGCCACCGATGCGCTCGTCGACGATCTGCGCTCCCGGGTGAAGGCGGGGGAGATCGGCGGACCCGATGCGCTGGTCGAAGCGTTGAAGGCCGATCTGGTCGCCATGCTCACCACCGGTTCGTCCGGACTCGCCCCGATCGGTGCCGGTCGCCCGTCGGCGGCGGAGGGGGAGGCGGGTCCGGTCGTCGATGTCTGGCTGTTCGTCGGGGTGAACGGCGTGGGGAAGACCACCACGGTCGGAAAAGTGGCCACCCGCATCACCCGGTCGGGCACCCGGGTGCTCCTGGCTGCCGGCGACACGTTCCGGGCCGCGGCGGGCGAGCAGCTCAGCCTGTGGGCCGAGCGATCGGGAGCGGACATCGTCCGCGGCTCCGAGGGTGGTGATCCGAGCTCGGTGGTCTTCGACGCGGTGCAGCGTGCCGCGTCCAAGGGGTTCCCGCTGGTGCTGGCCGACACGGCGGGCCGCCTGCACAACAAGGTCAACCTCATCGAGGAGCTGAAGAAGATCCGGCGGGTGTCGGACCGGGACCCGGGTCACGTCACCGAGGTGCTCCTGGTACTCGACGCCACCACCGGCCAGAACGGGCTGGCGCAGGCCAAGGTGTTCCTCGAGGCGGTCGAGGTCTCGGGGGTGGTCCTGACCAAGCTCGACGGCACGGCCAAAGGCGGCATCGTCGTGGCCATCCAGCGCGAGCTCGGCCTACCGGTCAAGCTCGTGGGCCTGGGCGAGGGGGCGGACGACCTGGTCGACTTCGATCCCGAGGCCTTCGTCGACGCGCTCTTCTAGGCGCGACGATCGCGCTGGATCGGCGCGCGTGGATCGGATCTTCTCGGTCGGTACGGCCGGTCCGACTGCCGCTCGTCGCCGGGTGGACCCCGAGGTGCACACCACTTCGTGGATGTACACACATCGTGCGCACATCGCCGAACCTCTTCACCTGCGACGGGTCGCCCCTGACGGTCCGCTCCTGCCGTCGTCAACCGTCGGGACGGCCACCGCCGACGTGCGTGCCGCGGGTGGTGTTCGGGTAGCCTGAGCAACCCATGTTCGAGAGCCTGAGCGACCGATTCGACGGCATCCTGACCCGGCTCCGGGGCCGGGGTCGGCTGTCCGAGGCCGACGTCGACGAGGTCCTCCGCGAGATCCGCACCGCGCTGCTCGAGGCCGACGTCGAGATCGGGGTGGTCCGTACCTTCACCACCGCGGTACGCGACCGGTGCGTCGGGCTGGAGCTCTCCCAGAGCCTGAGTCCGGGCCAGCAGGTCATCAAGATCGTCAACGAGGAGCTCGTCGCCATCCTCGGTGGCGAGACCCTCCGCATCAACTACGCGAGCCGGCCCCCGACGGTGATCCTCCTCGCGGGACTGCAGGGTTCGGGAAAGACCACCGCGTCGGCCAAACTGGCCCGCTGGTTCAAGCAGCAAGGGCGCAACCCACTCCTGGTCGGCGCCGACCTCCAGCGGCCGGCGGCCGTCGAGCAGCTCCGGGTCCTCGGTGCCCAGGCCGGTGTGACGGTGTTCTCGGAGTCGACGGACCCGGTCTCCGTGGCCGCTGCCGGCCTCGAGGAGGCGAAGCGTCTCGGCCGGGACGTGCTGATCGTCGACACCGCCGGACGACTCTCCATCGACGAGGACCTGATGGACGAGATCCGTCACGTCGCCGGTGCCGTCCAGCCCGACTACACGTTCCTGGTCATCGATGCCATGACCGGCCAGGACGCCGTGTCCACCGCTCGGGCATTCCACGCCGCGCTCTCGCTCGACGGGGTCGTCCTGACCAAGCTCGACGGCGATGCCCGTGGCGGGGCTGCCCTCTCGGTCAAGGAGGTGGTCGGCCGGCCCATCGCGTTCGCGTCGACCGGGGAGAAGCTCGACGACTTCGACCAGTTCCACCCCGACCGGATGGCCGACCGCATCCTCGGCATGGGGGACGTGCTCACCCTCATCGAGCAGGCCGAGCGGACGATGGATCAGGACGTCACCACCAAGGGTGCCGCCGCCATCATCGAGGGCCGGTTCACGCTCGAGGACTTCCTCGAGCAGCTCCAACAGGTGAAGAAGATGGGTTCGATCTCGGGCATGCTGTCGATGCTCCCCGGCATGTCGAAGGACCTGAAGCAGGCGTCCGAGTCGATCGACGACCGCCAGATCGGTCAGGTCGAGGCCATCATCCGGTCGATGACCCCCCGGGAGCGGGTCGACCCGACGATCATCGACGGGTCCCGGCGGGTCCGCATCGCCAACGGCAGCGGGACGACCACCGCCGACGTCAACGCACTCCTCAAGCAGTTCAAGGAGATGCAGAAGATGATGAAGGGGTTCGGCAAGGGTGGCCCGGGCGGGGCCCTCGGCGGCCTCGGCGGACTGCTCGGGCGCGGGCCCAAGGGGGCGAACGGACCGGCGCTGTCGCCCAAGGCGATGGCCGACATGGCCGCCATGGGCGGCGACCTGCCGACGCTCGGCGCGGGCGCCCCCGCGCCAGGTCCGGGCGCCCCGTTCGGCGGCGCGGCCGCGCGTGGCGCCAAGAAGGGCAAGGGCGGCAAGAAGGGCAAGGGCGGCGGCCGGGTCACCCCGAAGGCCCGCTGACCGGGCCACCGATCCACCCGATGGGCCTGATCCGGGCCGATTCGGACCCCGATCCGTCGCCGGTGCACACGACACCTCGCTTTGGTGGGAGACTGTCGCTCGGCCCCGGCCCGGAGTGCCGAAGAGATCCAAGACCACCGGACAGCGCTTCCATTGGAAGACACCATGCAACAGAGGAGTTACCGTGGCAGTAAAACTCCGCCTCGTGCGGATCGGGAAGAAGAAGCAGCCGACGTACCGGCTGGTGGCGGCCGACAGCCGCTCGCCACGCAATGGGCGGTTCATCGAGATCGTCGGCACCTATGCCCCCCGGGGCAGGTCGTTGGCTGAGCCGGACGCCGTCATCCAGATCGACAACGCCAAGGCGGTCAAGTGGCTGTCCCAGGGCGCCCAGCCCACCGAGCGTGTCCAGAAGCTGCTGCAGCAGTCCGGCGCCCTCGACGAATTCGCATCGGCCAAGGCGTCCACGTGACCGACGAGATGGCCATGGACTCCGTCGACGACGTCAACACCCTCGACGACTTCTCCGAGGACCACGACGACGACGCCGGTAACCGGGTCTCGGGCGGCACGCCGCTCGCCGTCGTCACCTACCTGGTCAATTCCATCGCCTCGGACACCGAGGCCGTGGTGATCAACACCGAGGAACGGGGCGACACCGTCCGGTTCCGGATCCACGTCGCCCCCGAGGACATGGGTCGGGTGATCGGCCGCCGTGGGCGGGTGGCCCAGGCCATCCGCACCGTGGTCGCCGCAGCCGGCGCACGCGACGGGGTCCAGACCAGCGTCGACATCGTCGACGACTGAACCGCCGGTGCCCTCCCCGGCCCGCGGCGACGGTGTCGCCGGTGCCGGTGCCGGTCCCGGTGGCTCCGGCCCGGGCTCCCCGGGGGACGGGGACGCCTCCGAACCGGCAGCTCTGCTGGAGGTCGGCAGGATCGTCAAGCCCCACGGACTGCGGGGTGACGTCATCGTGTCGCTGACCACCAACCGGGACGAGCGGGCGGCGCCCGGATCGGTGCTCCACGCCGCCGACGGGCGATCCTTCGAGATCGTGCGCTCCACCCCCCACCGCGGGCGGTACATCGTCAGCCTCGGCGGGGTGGACGGCATCGATGCCGCCGAGTCCCTGCGGGACACGCCGCTGTACGCCGCCCCGATCGAGGATCCCGAGACCCTGTGGGTCCACGACCTGATCGGCTCGACCGTGGTCGACCAGGTCGGCACCCGTCTCGGGACCGTGGTCGGCGTGGAGGCCAACCCGGCCAGCGACCTCCTGGTGCTGGACGGTGGGGGACTGATCCCGCTCCGCTTCGTCACCGACTCGGAGCCGGGTGCCCGGGTGACCGTCGACATCCCCGACGGCCTGCTCGACCTCGCATGAGCAGCGTCCGCCGGGCGTCCACCGGCGATCCGGGGCCGGTCCCTCACCCACCCCCCTTCCGGGTCGACGTGTTCACCCTCTTCCCCGAGTCCGTCGACCACTACGGATCGACGTCGATCCTGGGTCGGGCCCGCGTCCGTGGCCGTCTGGAGCTCCGCGTCCACGACGTGCGTGACGCGGCCCACGACGTCCACCGCACGGTCGACGACTCGCCGTTCGGTGGGGGGGCCGGGATGGTGCTCGCCCCCGGGCCGGTCTTCGAGGCGGTCGAGACGGTGGAGGCCGGCCCGGGCGGGCTCAACCGGCCCCTCCTGCTCCTGTCCGCATCGGGACGCCGCTTCGACCAGGGCGTGGCCCGGGACCTGGCTGCCGCACCCGGCGGGTTCTCGCTGCTCTGCGGCCGGTACGAGGGGGTGGACCAACGGGTGGCCGACCACCTGTGCGACGGCGAGCTGTCGATCGGCGACTACGTGCTGGCCGGGGGGGAGCTGGCCGCCCTCGTGGTCGTCGAGGCCGTGGCCCGCCTCCTGGTGGGCGTGCTCGGCAACGAGCAGTCGACCGACGAGGAGAGCTTCGGGTCCGGGCTGCTCGAGTACCCCCAGTACACCCGGCCCGCCGACTTCCGCGGGTTCGAGGTCCCCGAGGTCCTGCGCTCGGGGGACCACGGCAAGGTGCAGGCATGGAGGCGGGCTCAGTCCCTGGTCAGGACGTTGCAGCGCCGTCCCGACCTCATCAGCGGGCGGGGCGGGTTGACCGAGGAGGAGGTCCGCCTGCTGGTGGCGCACGGCGAGGTGCGCCTGCTGCACGATCACGGCTACGATTGAGGAGCCTCGTCGGCGCCGGAGCACTCCGGCGTCCACACCGACTCCGGGTGCATGTCAGCCGTTCCGCGCTGGCGACGCACGCGACGCCGACGGGTGTGAGTTCGAACCCTTTCGAAAGAGACGCGCCCCATGAACCCGACCGACATCATCGACCGTGACAGCCTGCGGGACGACATCCCCGAGTTCCGCCCCGGAGACACCGTCAAGGTGCACGTGCGGGTGATCGAGGGCACCCGTGAGCGGGTCCAGGTGTTCCAGGGCGCGGTCATCCGCCGTCAGGGCACCGGCCTCCAGGAGACCTTCACTGTCCGAAAGGTGAGCTTCGGCGTGGGCGTCGAGCGGACGTTCCCCGTGCACTCCCCGGTCATCGACCACACCGAGGTCGTGTCGTACGGCGACGTCCGACGGGCCAAGCTGTACTACCTGCGGGACCGCCACGGTAAGGCGGCCAAGATCAAGGAACTGCGGACTGCCCGCTCCTGATCGTGCCTCTCGGGTCGGGCCGGACGGCATCCCGCCGGGCATGACGACGCGGCGATTCCTCCGATGAGCGAGGAGGACCTCGAGCGGTACGAGTCCGAGATCGAGCTGGCCCTGGTCCACGAGTACCGGGCCGTCGTCCCGCTGTTCGCCTACGTGGTGGAGACCGAGCGCCGCTTCTACCTGGCCAACACCGTCGACGTGACGGTGCGGTCCGACACATCACCCGCGTGCGTCGAGGTGGTGCTGACCGACGCGTGGGTCTGGGACATGTACCGCCCGGCCCGCTTCGTCCCGTCGGTCCGCATCCTGACCTTCCGGGACGTCAACATCGAGCGCCTTCCCGACAAGGACCTGTGAGCCGGAACCGGTGACCGCGGGTCAGCCGTCCGGTTCGGACCGCCGGCGGGCGCTCGGAAGGGCCGGCGAGGACACCGCCGCCGCCTGGTACGAGGACAACGGCTACGAGGTGCTGGAGCGCAATTGGCGCCGGCGTGAGGGCGAGGTCGACCTCATCGTCCGCAAGGGGCGCACCGTCGCCTTCTGCGAGGTGAAGACCCGATCGTCCGACGCCTTCGGCACGGGAGCCGAGTCGGTCCTCCCGGCCAAGCAGCGACGCGTCCGCCGCCTGGCCTCCCGGTGGCTGGCCGAACTCACGCCGGCGTCGGGTCGCGCTCTGGTCGACCTGCGCTTCGACGTGGTGTGCATCACCGGTGGCGTGGTCGACGTGGTCGAGGACGCCTTCTGACGATCGGGCCGGGCCGATTCTCCTAGGCTCGCCGGATGACCGAAGCGTTGCAGACCCTGATCGTCGAGCGGGCCGCCGGCGTCGTGACCGTCACGATGAACCGCCCCGAGCGCAAGAACGCCGCCAACGGGACGATGTTCGGGGAGCTGCTCACCGTGTTCGACGAGGTGGCGTCGGATCGGGACGACCGGGTGCTGGTCCTGACCGGCACCGGTGATGCGTTCTGCTCGGGTGCCGACCTCTCGGACTCCTCGGTCGTGGCCGGCCGGCCCGGTGACCCCTACCTCAGCCAGATGCGGGCCGTCGGCGACGTGATCCTCCGGCTGCACCGGCTGGCCAAGCCGACCATCGCAAAAGTGGGCGGCGTGGCCGCAGGAGCGGGGATGTCGCTCGCCATCGGGTGCGACCTGGTCGTGGCCTCCGAGTCGGCCCGGTTCTCCCAGATCTTCGCCAAGCGGGGGCTCGCGGTCGACTGCGGGGCGTCATGGTTGTTGCCCCGGATGATCGGACTGCACCGGGCCAAGGAGCTGGCCTACTTCGCCGACATCCTGAGCGCCGGCGAGGCGTCCGAGTTCGGTCTGGTGAACCGGGTGGTGCCCGACGCCGAGCTCGACGCCTTCGTCGACGGGTGGGCGCGCCGCCTGGCCGGGGGCCCGCCGATCGCACTCTCGCTGACCAAGAGCATGCTCAACAATTCGATGGCCGTCTCGATGGATCAGGCGGTCGAGGACGAGGCACGGTCCCAGGCTGTCAACTTCGCCACCCGGGACACGAGGGAGGCGCTCGCTGCGTTCGCGGAGAAGCGACCGCCGACCTTCGAGGGGCGGTGACCCGGGGGCGTCAGCCGGTGGTGTGACACCCGCTCCGTAAGGTGCTGACGGTGCCTCGAGGGCCGTTCGCACCGACCACCGAGCCTCGGACCGACCGGTCTCGAGGTGCCCTCCCGAGCCCCTTCCCGTGCCCTGGGAGGCACCGTGATCGCCAGCATCCCCTCCGCCGTCCTCCTCGGAGTCGAGGGACGTCCCGTGTCCGTCGAGGTCCACGTGTCCAACGGGCTCCCCGGACTCACCATCGTCGGCCTTCCCGACGCCGCCGTCCGCGAGGCGCGCGACCGGGTGCGGGCCGCCCTGGTCTCGAGCGGCCTCGCCTGGCCCCGACGACGGGTCACGGTCAACCTTGCGCCGTCGGGCATGAAGAAGGCCGGATCCGGGCTCGACCTGCCCATCGCGGTGGGCATCCTGGTGGCATCGGGTGTGCTCGCCCCCGAGACGGTGGCCGGCCACGCCTTCGTGGGAGAGCTCGGCCTCGACGGCTCGCTCCGAGGGGTCCCGGGCACCATGGTGCTCGCCGGTGCGCTGGCGACCCGACGCGTGGTGGTCGCCGACGCCAATCTGCGCGAGGCCCGGCTGGCCGGTGGCGACTGCGTCTCGGCTCCCGCCCTGGCCGAACTGGTGGCCCGCTGTACCGGCAGGCGCCCCTGGTGCGAGCCCCCTGCGACCGATCCGCCCGCACCGGACGGGCCGGAGTGGGACCGATCGTCGGGATGCGACGAACTGGCGGGGGCGGACCTCCGCGACGTCCTCGGACAGCCGGTCGCGCGGCGGGCGCTCGAGGTCGCGGCCGCCGGCGGACACCACCTGTTGATGGTCGGCCCGCCCGGTGCCGGCAAGACCCTCCTCGCCACCCGGTTGGCCGGGCTGCTGCCCGATCTCGACCCGGACACGTCGCGTACGGTCACCCGGATCCACTCCGCCGCCGGCGGATCGGCGACGGTCGACCGGTTGGTGACCCGTCCCCCGTTCCGTGCCCCCCACCACGGAGTGTCCTCGGTGGCCCTCATCGGAGGGGGGAGCGCGGCCATGCGGCCGGGGGAGATCGGCCTCGCTCACGGAGGGACCCTGTTCCTCGACGAGCTGGGGGAGTTCCCGACGGACGTCCTCGATGCGCTGCGCCAGCCGATCGAGGAGGGGGTCGTGCGGGTGAGCCGGGCCCGGGGTTCGATCACCTATCCGGCGAGGTTCCTCCTGGTCGCGGCCATGAATCCATGCCCGTGCGGCGAGGGCGGGATCCCCGGCGGTTGCCGGTGCTCGCCCGCGTCGCGATCCCGGTACGCCCGCCGCCTGTCCGGGCCGCTCCTCGACCGATTCGACATCGCCATCCGCATCGATCGCCCGGTGGTCCGCGACCTCGTCTCGCCCGCACCGGGTGAGGCAACGGCGGCGGTGGCCGCCCGGGTGGTGACGGCCCGTCTCAGGGCCGAGGAGCGTGGGGTGCGGTTCAACGCGGAGCTGCCCGGCCCGGGCCTCGACGAGTCGGCACCGCTCGACGAGGACGCGAAGGAGTTGCTCGAGCGTCACCTGCGCACCGGCCGGCTGAGCGCCCGGGGGCTGCACCGTGTCCGCCGGCTGGCCCGTACGGTGGCCGACCTCGAAGGAGCGGGGGCGACCGTGGCCGTGCCGCATCTGACCGAGGCGCTCTTCCTTCGGGGCAGTCGCTCCCTCGTCCTCGGTGAGGAGGTCCGGTGAGTGGGCAGGGCGTCACCGATGCCGACTTCGCCGCCGCCCTGTTGGGACTGCCCGGCATGACCCCGGTGCGTCTGGCCCGTCTCCTCGACGGCCTCGGCCCGAGGATGGCATGGAACGCGGTTCGGGCCGGCACCCACCCCGGGGACCGGACGCGCCGGTTCGCCGGTGCGGCCCGTGCCGTCGATCCGTGGGCCGTGGGGCACCGGTATGTCGAGGCCGGGGTGGAGATCCTCCTCCCTGACCGGCCCGGATATCCGGCGGCGCTCGTCGGGGACCCGGGCGCCCCGGCCGTCCTCTGCGCCTCCGGCGCCCCGTCCGTGCTCGAGGCACGACCGGCCGTGGCCGTCGTCGGGACCCGCGCCGCGACCCCGTACGGAGCCAAGGTGGCCTCGGCCCTCGGGAGGGACCTGGCCGCCGCCGGCGTGGTCGTCGTCTCCGGCCTGGCCCGTGGGATCGACGCCGCCGCCCATGCCGGGGCGCTCGCCGCGGGCGACGGGGCCGCCCCTCCGGTGGCCGTCGTCGGGACGGGCCTCGATCGGCCGTACCCGAAGGAGAACATCGCCCTCTGGCAGCGGGTCGCCTCCGCAGGGGCCGTGCTGTCCGAGGCGGCGCTCGGCACCGAGCCGAGGCCGAGGGTCTTCCCGGCCCGCAACCGGATCATCGCCGCCCTGTCCGACGTGGTCGTCGTGGTCGAGAGCCATCGGGCCGGCGGATCGCTCGTCACCGCGGAGGCTGCTGCCCGACGGTCGATCCCGGTGTGCGCCGTCCCGGGGTCGGTGTACAGCCGGGCGTCCTCCGGTACCAACGGACTGCTCGTCGACGGTTGCACGCCCGTCCGCGACGCCGACGACGTCCTGGCCGCCGTCGCCCTCGCCCGTCAGGGCCGCGGCATGGCCGCCCCGCTCGACACCGGTGCGGGCCGTCGCGCCACGGGCAGGGGGAGCCCGGCGCCGGTCGACCGGGTGGAACGCTCGGTGTGGGAGGCCGTCGACGACACGCCGACCCCGGTGGAGACGGTGCTCCTGCGGACGGGCCTGTCCCTGTCCGCGGTGACGGCGGCCGGCGAGGAACTGGTCGGGCGGGGACAGCTCACCGCCGGCGCGGGGTGGTGGTCCCGGTCGTGACGATCAGGGCGACGGGTAGGACCCCTGCTGCCAGCCGATGGAGGAGCTGGAGACCGGACCGGCCGCCGGGATGGTGGACGGGGACGGTGCGGTGCACGACGACTGCCCGGTCTGTGCGCCGTACCAGGTCCCCCCGGTCGGCGACCACCAGACCACCCAGCAGGTGCCGTCGGCGGCCCGGGCGGTCAGCGCCACCGCGGACCCAGCCGTCGTCGAGGCGACGCTCACCGCGCCCGGACCTGTCGACGGACCCGAGGTGAAGTCGATCGAGGGATTCGATTCCTGCAGGGTCGCCGGGTCGACAGCCTGGCCGCTCGCGCCGGACTGCTCGGCCGACGTGAGACCGGTGGCGAGATTCTGTTGCGCCTCGGTGGCATCGGCCGTCGACACGGCTCCGGACGGGGTGTCAGACGGTGGCCCCGCACCCGAGGAGCCGGTCGTCCCGGTGGCCTTGATCGCGAAGAGCACGAGTACGGCGGTGACCAACAAGCTGGCGGCCATCACCACCATGGAGAGTCCCCGGTCGTCCGTGGACTTCCGGCATACCTGATGGTGTTCCATGAGCCGCTCCTGACGGAGGAACCGGACGGCGCCAGTCGCTGGTCGACGGGAAGTGATACTCTGACCACTCAAAGTAGTACTTTAGCTTCCCTCGGTGGTAAAACGCTACCCTTCGGTCCATGGTCGGGCACGATCGCGAGGACGCACGGTTCGGTGGGCTCGGTCTGTGGCTGGCTGCCCCCGACGGGGGCGATGCAACGGGACAGGGTGCCGGGATCCTCGACCGTGCGAGTGCCGCGGCCGGAGCGGCGGAGCGAGCCGGCTTCGGATCGATCTGGGTGACGGAGTCGGTGGACGTCCGACCGGCCGGTGTCCCCTACGAGGCGTACTCGCTCCTCGGCGCGCTGGCAGTCACGACCGGACGGATCCACCTCGGCGCGGTGGCCGACGGGGTGGAACGACGGCCTCCGTCGATCCTGTCCAAGATCGTCACCGGGGTGGACGTGATCTCCCACGGCCGTGCCGTCCTCTCGCTCGACGGTGACTGTGCCGACGAGGCCGACCCCGAGCGCCTGTACGAGGCGATGACGGTGTGTCGGGCCGTCCTCCGGGACGACCTGCCGACCTATTCCGGCAGGATCTACACCATCGACGGGGCCCTCAACCGGCCGCGTCCGGTGCAGCCCGGTGGTGTTCCGATCGTCGTCTTCGTGCACGGGAGTGGACCGGGACGGGCTGGCCTGCTCGAGGTGGGCGTCCGGTGGGCCGACGCGGTGGTTGCCGACGGCGGGGCCGACGGTGTCCGTGACGCGGTCCGGGTCGCCGCCGACCACGGCGGCGGAGGGTCGGCCCCGGGTGCACCGGTCGAGGTCTTCGGGATCGTCGGCGTCGGTCCGGAGGGACCCGGTGCGACGGGTGGGGAGGTCCATGATGTGCGGGCGGCCGGGGCGACCGGCTGTATCGTCCGCATCTCCTACCCGTGGGAGACGGCGACTGCGGAGGAACTGTCGTCCGCCTGGTGACCGACGTGCGCCACCGAACGAGCGGCTCGGGAAGCCCACCGATCACGCGGATCGCTTACGCTCCGGCCATGGCGTACTCACTCAGGCGGCAGCGGTTGATCGTGATGCTCGGATTCCTGAGCGTTGCACTCGGATGGATCGGTTACCTCGCTCTCGTCTGGGCTGAATGGTCGCCCTTGGAGGGACAGGATCGTGCCAACCTCATCTTCGGCGTCGGAAGCGTCCTCGGGTATGCGGTGCTCGCAGTGGCCTCGTGGTCGTGGTTCCGGTGGATGGAGAGCTCCCCTCACCTTGCCGGTCTCGTCCCGGTGCTGAGACGCTTCGCTGTCGGCAACCTGCTCCTGGCCGTGGGTCTCGCCGCGATCGGATACCTGTGGGCGAGCCACGCGATCACACAGCCGTACGACGGTCGCTCCACGATCGTGGCGGCAATGACCTACGGGTTCGAGTTCTTCGGCTTCCTGCTGGCCGCAGTTGCCTTCTGGGATGCCTCGGCGGAGGTCGGCACCGTTCGTCCCGACCCTTCGACGAGTGAGGGCGAGTTCGTCGCGGCCTAGTCCTGGCCAGGTCGGCCTGCGTTCCGGGCTGCACACCGTGCCTCCCTCCCGCCGGTGGGTCGCTGCCCATCGAAGGTCGTCGGTGGGTTGGAAGGCAGCGGCCTGCGATGCGAGGATGAGCCGGTGGCAGCCTCCGACGGGCCGGATCCCCGACAATTCCTCCACGGCACCCGAGCCGACCTGGGGCCGGGGGATCTCGTCGTGGCCGGCTATCGCTCGAACTTCGGCTCGAGGAAGAAGGCCGGCTTCGTCTATCTGACCAGGAGCCTGGACGCAGCTGTCTGGGGAGCAGCACTGGCGGTCGGCGAAGGTCCCGGCAGGATCTACACCGTCGAACCGACCGGCCCCGTCCTGGACGACCCCAATCTGACCGAGGACGGCGTGAACCCGACGGAGTCGTACCGCTCGAAGGAGCCCCTCCGGGTGACTGGCGAGCGCACGGATTGGCAGCCCCATCCCCCCGAGACGGTGAAGGCCATGAAGGACAGGATCGAGGGGCTCGACCCCCTTCCCGGCTCGTAGGACCCGATCTGCGACCACCCCGCCGAGCCCGGGGAACCGGGTGGGCGATCGTGCGATGTGGTCAGGGCCCGATGGTGGGGCCGTTCCGCGTTCAGGCATGTGACATGCTCCCGGGGGCCATCGGGGGAAGGGTGCCGAACCGGTCCCGATGGCGTCGGGGCACGGAGGTTGGCGACTACGACAGCCTGATCCTGCATGCCGGGAACCTCACCGAGGCGAAGGCGTCCCGTGTCGGGACCCTCGGTCTCCCCGTCCGTCTCGAGGGTCGGCCCGTGGCTCCGGCGAGGACGGACGCCGGCTGAGCCGGCCGGCCGACAGTGTCCACCGACCGCCCTGCCCCGGGGTCACGGCACCACGGGCCGTCGCCCACCGGGCGTGACCACCGCGATGCCCGCGGGGTGCGCCGCGTAGGACGAACCGATCCCGGTCACGAGCGCGTCGCCGACGGTGGCCACGCCGGACCAGACCGGGCCGGGTACGGGGACCGTGTCGAGCAGTGCGCCGGTGGCCGCGCTGCGCACCTGCAGGACGTTGCCGAGGAGGGCCGGACCGTTGAAGGTCATACCGCCGGCCACCGTGGTCGGAGCGAACGACGGGGGCTGTTCGACCTGCCAGGCGATCGCGCCGGAGGCGGCATCGAAGGCATGCACCGTCGGCTGTTCCAGCGACGTGTCCTTCGGGTTGCCTGGATCGCACAGGATCTGGGTGTCCTTCTCGAAGTCCCCGTAGTCGCCCAGGGCGGTCGATCCGTACACCCGTGTGCCGTCGTAGGCGGTGGAGGCGATGAACCCCCCGGCGAAGCCGCCGAAGACGACGTTGGTCGTCCATCGCAAGGCCCCGGTGGCCGGGTCCAGCGAGTAGTAGGAGCCGTTCTTGTTGGCCTCGCCGAGGAACGTGGTCACCCCCCGTGCCGTGACCCCGGCGTTGGCGGTGGCCCCGAAGTCCCAGTCACACGCCAGCGACGGGAGGTCCGGCCGGTAGGCCCATGCCAGCGTTCCGGTGGCGATGTGGAGTGCCAGGACCGACTCGGTCAGCGCCTGGGTGTTCCTGAAGTTGCAATCGGCGGTGCCGTAGACGACGAGCCCCAGCGCGGGGAGGACGGTGCCCGACGACCAGACGTTGCCGCACCCGTTGTCCTCGGGTGCGCCCGAAGGGCCGTTGTCGTCCTGGAACTCCCACACCGGGTCCCCCGTCTCGAGGTTCGCGGCAGCGATGTAGCCCCGATACCCGTTCTCGCCGTCGGCGTCGGTGGCGAAGAGCACGTCGTTCCCCACGACGACCGGTGAGGAGAAGATCCTGGTGCCGTCCTTCTCGGGATCGGGCGGTTGCCCGGGGTCGCCCGTGTAGTCGTGGCGCCAGAACACGGCCCCGGTCGCCGCGTCGAGCGCGTACAGCGTGTAGCCGGCGCCGAAGATCACCAGGGGCGGTCGGACGCCCTCCCCTGGTTCGTACCATGCCGAGGAGGTCACGAGCCCGCCGTCCGACGAGTCGTCGCGTGGGTTCTCCCCCGGATACGGGGTCACCGCATCCTGTGCGCTGAGCCGCACCTTCCACCTGAGCGCGCCCGTCTCGAGATCGAGGGCGTAGAAGTAGTCGTCCCAGGATCCGGCGTAGACGGTGCCGTCGACGACGGTCGGAGTGGCGGTGACCGCGTCGGCGGTGGGATAGAACCACGCCACCTTGAGCTTCTGCGCGGTCGCAGGCGTGAGGGTGGTCCGTCCGTGGAAGGTGTGCTGGGCGTCATGGCCGTAGGTGGGCCAGTCCCACGGACCCGGCGCGGAAGTGGGGCCGGTACCCTGCGCGGCCGAGATGCCGCCACACCCGGCCAGCACGAGGGCCGCGGCGGCCCCCGCTGTCAGCCGTCGCCAGGCTCGCGCCGACTTCGACCGGACATCGTCCATCGATCTCCTCCTCGTCAACGGCGCGCCGGCACCTGAGACGCCTACCCGAACCCTGCCGTGGCCGCGGCGTCCGACTTCGGCCCGGCGTCCGGGGACGAGTTCTCGGAGGGTCCCGACAGAGGTGCCACGAGCTTGCCGGTGGGATACGGACACGTTCGCTCGGAAGGCACGCATACCGTCACGCTCGTCGGGAAGTCGAAGCCCGTGGCCACCGCGACCGGGGTCGAGGGCTGGCCACCGGTGAAGGTGACCCGCATCACCCGGCCCCCGTAGTCGGCCGGCCCGCAATTGGTCAGACCTCCGGTACAGGCGATGTGGATGTCGATGAAGTAGAGCGTGCCGTCCGGGGCGAACGCCATGCCGAACGGGTTGTACTGGTCGGGGTTCGTCCCGAGCTCGGCGATCGTGGTGCCGGGCACGGGGGTGCGACCGGGCTCGGGCTGGCCGGTGGCGGTGAACCACTGGATGGACGGGTTCCCGATGTAGCTGCTCACCGCGAAGCAGTCGCACGTCGGGTCCTTGGCCACGCCGGCCGGGAACGGGAGGTTCTTCACGAACGCCGTGACATGCACCTTGCTACGCGGATAGATCCCACCCGGGCACTGGGAGGCACTGGTGGGGAGCGACGACTGGGCGAACTGGAGCACACTGGACGTGCCGACGTTGGGGACGAGCACGTCGCCGTTGTCGGCCAGGGCCATCATGCCGGGCTGGGCGAGCCCGCCGGTCCCGTCCGTGTGGTGGGGCCCGTACCCACCGGACGTGGGCCCGTAGACGATGCAGTAACTCGTGTAGCTGGGGGCGAACCACTCCACCAGCCGGCCGCTGCTCGGGGGTGGGTACTGGCCCTGGGCGGTGGCGATGTCGTTGGCCAGCACGTTGCCGGACCGGTCGACCACGCAGCCCGTGTAGGTCTGGTTGTTGTTGAACACGCCGTTCGCCGTCGGCGGCGAGTCACTCCCGATCGTCTGCCCCGGCATTCGGTAGGGACCGGGCACGTAGAGGTCCTGGCCGCTGAAGGAACCGTTCGGCTCGTCGAGCTCCATGCCGTCGGCCGGCTGCTTGTAGGGCTTGGCGCTGCCCACGTCGTCCTGCGCCGGAAGCGTGGGGTCGTACCCGACCACGAACCGGCCGTCGGGGAGCACGCACATCTGGCCGTTCGGGTCCCACGGCGGTACGAGCTGGCCCTGTGCCCCCGTCGGCATGGACAGGACGTCCTCTTCCTCGTTCTGGTCCCAGTAGACGAGGTACCCGGCCTTGGACGGCGACCCTCCCTTGACCAGCGGCACGCTGTTGCCGGTCGGCGGCGACGCCGACGAGCTCCCGGACGAACACGCCGTCAACAGTGATCCGCAGCACACGGCCGCCACCACGAACACCTGAATCCCCCGGATACGCATCTGTCCCCCAACACCGCGTCCCACCGACCGAGTCGGTGCTGGACGCATCGTAGGAGATGGAGCACCGTCGTGCTCGTGACCGGTCCGGCCCGGTGCCGGGTCGGGAACCCGGGAGCTGCGAACGTAGGTGGACGGTCGACCCCACATGCCCCGGCTTCGCCGGCGAGCCGGTGGCGTTCCGCTACAAGTGCCTGATGACAGTCGCCGGCACGCCCGCCACCAGGGTCGCCGGAGGGACGTCGTGCGTCACGACCGACCCGGCCGCGACAACGGAGTCGGCACCGATGGTCGCTCCGGGCAAGACGGTGGCGGCGGTTCCGATCCACACGTTCCTCTCGATCGTGATCGGCTCCACGGTGATGTACGACCGTCGCTTGTCCGGCTCGACGGGGTGACCGGCCGTGACCAGACTGACCTTGTTCGCGATCATGACCTCGTCGGCGATGTCGATGGCTCCGTGGCCGGTGAACATGCACTCGAAGCCGATGAAGACACCCCTGCCGATGGTGATGTTCAGCCCGTAGTCGGCATAGAAGGGCGGGATGAGCTGGATCGAGTCACCGACGGGCTTGCCGATCAACTCCTCGAAGACCTCCCGGACCGGCTCCGGCTCGTCCCAGCAGTATCCACTGAGCTTGGCGGAGAGTCGGGTCGCCACCTTGATCCGTTCGGAAATTGCGCGGAACTCCGGCGATCTGACGCCGATCCACTGACGTTCGTCCTTCCGGAGCCTCGTTTCCCGCTGTCGTGGGTGGCTGACGAGGCTAGGTCCTCGTCATGTCGGTCGGCCGGGTGCGGACGGGTGCCGAACCCGGGTACGCGGGTGGCGAAGCCGGCCTGAACCCACCGCCGGCGGGGGGGGGCGTGGGCCTCCGCGCGCAGGGTCAGCTCAGGATGCGATAGCGCAAGTTCACGACGCCGTTGCCGAATCGGTGCTCCTCCAGCAGGTCCAACGTGACGCGGGCGTCGCCGGAGAACGCGGGCTTTCCTCCGCCGACGAGCACCGGACACACGAAGAGCTGGTACTCGTCGACGAGCCCGGCGTCGAATGCGTGCGCCGCGAGGGTCGAACCCCCGATGGTCAGATCGCTCGCGGCGGACGCCTTCATCCCCCGGACCGAATCGGGGTCGAAGCGGCGCTCCAGCCGTGTCCTCGTGGTCGAGGCGGCGTGCAGTGACGCGGAGTAGACGATCTTGTCGGCCGCTTGCCAGATGTGCGCGAAGCCGGCCCTGAGCTCCGACTGGGCGGTGAGGGTGGGGTCGAGCTCCCACGCGGCCATCGTCTCGTACATGCGCCGTCCATAGAGAAACGTACCGACGGGGCGCAGCAGGTCGGTGATGAATGTGAAGACCTCGTCGGTGGGCGCGGTCCAGTCGAACCCGCCGTGCACGTCCTCGACGTAGCCGTCGAGGGACACGTTCGCCACGTAGATCAGCTTGGCCATGCCGCACCCCGGTTGCCCTCGCGACGGTCCATGGGGACAACTGTAAATGAGGTGATGCATCCGCGACGCCTGTCGTCGGGATGCGCACGCCGACCGATGGCCGATCCCGATTCGGAGTCGCTGGTCGGGGGCGCCTCAAGAAGCATCCGTGTCCATCCGATGACCCGGTATGGCGACGATCTGGAACGGTGGCGCCGGCGGACACATGCTGACCTCCGGAAGGCGCCGATGAGCCGATCTTCCCCAGAGCCGGGGTGGTGGCAGGCGTCAGACGGAAGGTGGTACTCGCCGCAGCCTGTCCCGTCCCCTTCGGCGATGCCGCCGTTGCCGCCCCTCGTGATGCCTGCCGTCCCGGCGCCCGATCCGAATCCGAGCGCTCCCCGGCAACCCGGTCCGCCACCGGCACCCTCCAGCGTAGTGGCGCCGCCGGGTGTCGTCGGCTTTCCCCATCCCCATCCCTATCCGTACCCCTGTACGCCAGGACCGGGGTTGGCTGCCGCGAGGACGAGCCCGATGGCCATCTGGGCGCTCGTACTCGTGATCGTGCTCGGTGCGCTCGGCGCTCTCGTCGGCATCCCGCTCGCCTTCGCCGCCAGGTCGAGGATCCGGCAGAGCGGCGGTGCCTCGAAGGGATCCGGTCTCGCACTCGCTGCTCTGATCATCGGGTTCGGGTACGTCGCCCTGATCGGTCTTGCCATTGCCATCCCGACATTCCTCGGTGTGACCCGTTCCGGCCCTTCGCTCCAGGACCTGGACTACAGCGTCCAGGGCCAGGTCACCGGTACCGGTCCCACCGACTTCGGCGCGACCGGCGTCAGCGACGTCTCGTGTCAACCGCCGGACCAGTGGACGATCGGATCCACGTTCACGTGTGTCGCCTACGGAACCTCCGGCAGTGCAGTGGGCCGGTACCTCGGGACGGTCGATCCAAACGCACCCGATGGCACCGAGCAGTGGAATGGACGGTACTTCCCGTCGGCCGGATGATCGACCGGTCGTCGATGGTCGGATTGCCCGACATCGGTTCGACAACCGCCGTCGACCCGATGGCATGGGATCGCCGACCCCGGGAGCTACGTGAAGCAACCCGAAGGTGGACCGGGATTGCCTGATTCGGGAGTTTCGGTCGAGCAGTCGGCGAGGTTGCCCGATCGGTCGAGGATCCAGTAGTGCTCGTCAGGCGCAGAGGCGATGCCGACGATCGGCCCCGAAGGGTCCGTCACCCAAGAGCCGAAGAAGGGCGATCCGAACGCAAAGGCCCCACCGTCGGAGGCGGCAAGCCAATAGCCGCCTGTCGTCGGATCAGTGGCGATGCCGACGACCGGCTCGACCAGTTCGGTCCCGGCCATCGAACCCAGGAACGGTGCACCGAAGTCGAAGACCCCTCCGTCGGCGGCGACGAGTCGGTAGCCACCGGTCAGCGGATCGGTGGCGATGCCGACGACGGGGGCGCGCAGAGGTCTTCCGCCCATCGACCCTTGGTACACAGCGTCACCGAAGGCGAACACGCCTCCGTCGGACGCCACCAGGTAGTAGCCCCGATCGTCAGGAGTGATGGCGATGCCCACGATCGGGGCGTCGAGGCGCATGGTCGCGGCTGAGCCGAAGAATCCGACACCGCCGAGGGCGAAGACACCGCCATCTGCTGCGACCAACCAGTACCCCGACGAGCTGCGCGCGGCGGCGATACCCACGACCGGGGCGTTGAGGTGTGCAGGTGGCGGCTCTGCATTGAACGAGACCTGCCCCAGAGAGTTCGAGACGGTGGGGAACACCTCGGCGCAAGGTCCGGCGACGGCAAACGTGCTGACCCCTACCGCCGGCTCGATGCCTGTCTCCAACGAGAACGCGGGCTCACTGCAGAGGGCCGGCGCTCCGAAGGACGACGAGGTGCGGGGGGTCAGCGCTGATGCGGTCGCCGAAAGTCCGAGCGACGAACTGCACATGACCACTGCCAGTAGAGCGAGCGCTGTGACAGTGGCCGTTCTCGATGGTCGCCGACGTCGACAGGGACCGAAGCCGGGATCGCCCTCCATGGTTCAACTCCTGCGTCGGCTGTCCCTTCGCATGCTACCGAGGCAGGACATGGGGCGCTCTCGGGCAACCGAGCTCGTCGATCAGCCGCTTCTCCGGTCCGATCGGTCTGTCCATGTTCGAACTCACGCTTCTTTGTCATCCGGAGCGCCGGTGATCCGGTCCGCGCATCCCGTCACCTGGCATCCATCATGGAGGTAGGCATTCCGGTGGGTCCGGCGGTCGGGCCCCGGTGGCCGACCGTCATTTGCCCGGTGATGCCCTGATTTCGATGCGGCAGCCCGGGAATCATCGGTGGGCCGTTCCTTCGACGGCCATCCACCCAGAGGGCCGAGCCCCGTGGAACGATGACCCCGCCGATCCGGACATCCGGTCCGGATCGTTGCGATGCAAAGGCGGTGAGCGGTGAGCGGCGTGCTAGGTGCTGTCACGACCACGATCCCCGGACTGTCGACCGGTGGCGCGATCCCGGGGTTCTCGACCGGCTCCACGCAGATTCCGACCCCGAGCGTCGGTAGCAGCGGGTCCGGGATCGTCGACTCGACGCTGGGGCTCTCCTCGCTCGCCGGGGCCCTGATCGAGGTCGTCGCCGTTGCCGCCGTGTTCGCCGCGGTCGGCATCGTCATCATCGCCGTGGTGGCCAATCGGGCCGAACCCGACCCGACCGGGCGTCGGCCCCACTCGGTCTACTTCTTCGTGGTCTCGTACGTCACGATCACGACGGCCATCACCGGGTCCGCGTTCGCCGTGGCCGCGCTCTTGGTGCTGACTGCCCACCACTCGTCAGCGGTGGGCCACGTGACGGACCGACTGCTCCTGGTCAGCCTGCTCATCATGCTCGTGAGCCTGTTGGTGCTCGGCGCCCATCTCCGTCGTGGTCTCGCGCTGGCCCGGACCGACGATTCGCCGTCGGGCCCGTCCCGTCGCGTCGGACAGAGCTACGTCTCCGTCGTCGCATTCGTGTCGATCCTGGTCGTCCTGGCCGCCTCGGTCGTCGCGATCTACATGGTGTTCGCCATCGCGGCGCCGGGCACCTTCGGCTCCATCGGTGGCCGGGGATGGGCCGCCCGTGTGCTCGTCGAGTCGTTGTACCTGGTCGTGGTGGCCGCCGTCGTGATCTGGAGGCACAGCTCGCTGCTGGCTCCCGGGCTCGGGATCCTCTCCGGGAAGGTCACCGGCCCCGGTGAGGCCGGATCCGTGCACCCCGGAGAGCCTCCGACACCCCGACCGCTGGGCTAGACGACGCGGGCCCGGACTCCCCGGTGTCCCGCGAGTCGCCACCTCGACTCCCTTCGATCCGTGACGGACGTGACGGCAGGGCGATGAGGACGATGACGACCCCGGCAACGGCGACCGCGGCACCCACGGCCATCGACAGCTTGCATCCGCTGAGGAACGCGGTGCGTCCGGCGACGGCCAGGAGAGTGCCGGTCGGGCCTCCGACGGCTTCGGCCACGGCGAGTGCGCCGCCCAGCGAACCGAGGATGGTGTGCGCGACCGCCACCGGCACGTGCCGGCCGGCGAGTGCCGCCGCCATGTGGTTCTGGTAGCGCGTCAGCATCACGCTGCCGACGACGGCGACCCCCAGAGCTCCACCCACCTGGATAGCCACACCGTTGGTGGCCGATCCGATCCCGGAATCGCCCTGGGGAACCGAGCCCACGACGGAGTTCGTGGCGGTGGGCATCAAGAACCCCGCACCCATGCCGATCGACAACATGCCGGGCACCACGTCGGCGTAGGTGACGTGGGCCGTCGAGGTCATGGAGATCTGCAGGAGACCGCCGGCGATCGCCGCCAGTCCGAAAGCGGCCGTGGCCTTGACCCCGACCAGTCGGGCGGCGAGCGGGGACAGGGGTGCGCTCACCCCCAGCACGGCGGCGATGGGCAGGATGCGCACCCCGGCCTGAAGCGCCGAGTACCCGAGATCGAATTGCAGGAATTGGGTCTGGACGAACAGCGCCCCCATCAGCCCGAACAGTCCGAGGCACTCGGCGGCTGCGGCTGCCGAGAAGCAGCGGTCGGAGAAGAACGAGAGTTTGAGCATCGGGTGCGGGCTGTGCGCCTCCCAGGCGACGAATCCGGTGAGGATGGCGAGGCTGCCCATGCCGGCGCCCACGACCGCCGGGGAGGTCCAGCCCTCGTTGGGGGCCTGGATGATCGCCCACAGGAGCAAGCCGAGACCGGCGATCGACAGGATCGCCCCGACGGGGTCCGGTGGGTCGGCGTGGGGGTTCTTCGAGTCCGGCACCAGCACGACGGCCCCCACGAATGCGGCCACCACGATCGGGACGTTGACCAGGAAGACGGATCCCCACCAGAACCTCGAGAGGAGCAGTCCTCCGGCGATCGGGCCGATGGCGATCCCGAGGCCGCTGGTCCCGGCCCAGATCCCGATCGCCCGTCCCCGCTCGCCGGTGTCCCGGAAGACGTCGTTGATGATCGACAGCGTCGAGGGCATCAACAGCGCGGCTCCGGCGCCCATCACGGCCCGGCACGCGATCAGCAGGTGCACCGAGTCCGAGAACGCGGCACCGATCGACCCACCGGCGAACACCGCCAGTCCGATCAGCAGGAACCGTCTGCGTCCGAACCGGTCGGCCAGGCTGCCGCCGACGAGCAGGAGGCCCGCCAGGACCATCGCGTAGGTGTCCACGATCCACTGCAGGTCACTGGTGGTGGCGCCGAGCTTCCGCACGATGGTCGGCAGGGCCACGTTGAGGATCGTGACGTCCACATTGGCGATGAGCACGGAGGAGCACAGGACCGCCAGTGCGGCCCAGCGGTGCGGACGCAGCGCCGTCGTCGGTTGCGGGCCAGCGCTCACCCGGCCATTAGACCGGTGGTGTCCCCGACGGACAAGGGTCGAAGGACACTTTGACCGGCTCGGTGCCGACCCGGCCGGTGGGCCGGGTCCGCTCCGTCCGCCCCGTCGCGCCCGGGGCGGACGGAGCGGACCCGTCCGACGGACTCAGGCGTCGTCGGCGGACTGCATCACGATCTTGTCCGCCGTGACCACGTACTTGATCCGGACCTCGCCGGGACTGCGCATCGGGTAGGTGTCGACGCCCAGGTACTTCTTGGCCAGGGAGTCGATGTGGGCATCGGCACCGTCTTCGGTGCCTTCGACGGTGCCGCGGACGACGACCACGTTGTAGGGGTCGTCCGGGTCGACCACGGATACCGCGACCTGGGGGTTCTTCGACAGGTTCAATTGCTTGGCCCTGCCCTTGGCCGTGTTGAACACCAGGTTCTCGCCGTCGAGGTCGATCCACACCGGGGTGAGCTGTGGTCGGCCCTCGGCGTCCACGGTGGCGACGTTGGCCAGGACCGGCCGGCTCACGAGGGCCTTCGCCTTGTCGGAGAGTTTGGTGGTCATCAGGTTCCTCCTGGATCGGTGTGCGATGTACGGGGTCCGGGCCGCCCGTGGCGCCCGTCACCGCCCAGAGTAGGGGGAGTGCCGCTGAAGCGCCGCAGGTCGCCTCGCCCACCGGGGCCGCTGCTACGGTGCGCCCATGTTGATCGGAGCACACGTACGTGCGGGCAAGGGCCTGGTCCCGGCTCTCCAGCACGGAGCCGACATCGGTGCCGACGCCGTGCAGATCTTCACCCAGAGCCCCCGGATGTGGAAGCCGTCGCAGTACAGCGACGAGGCCCTCGCCGCCTACCGGGTGGCCCAGTCCGACCACCCCTCGGTGGCCTCCACCTTCTGCCACGCCACCTACCTCATCAACCTGGCGTCGCCCGATCCCGAGCTGGCGGCCAAGTCCCGGTCGTGCCTCACCGCGAACCTGGCCACCGCCGACGGCATGGGGGCGGAAGGTCTGGTCCTCCACATCGGCAGCCACCGGGGGAGCGGCTTCGAGACCGCCCTCCCGAACGTGGCCGAGGCACTCGTCGGCTCGCTCGACGAGGTCGACGCCGACGTCGAGGGCTGCCCGATCCTGCTGGAGAACGCCGCGGGGGCGGGAGACACCGTGGGGCGGTCGTTCGAGGAACTGGCCGAGGTCATCGATGCCGCAGGTGGTGACGAGCGCCTGGGCATCTGCCTCGATACCCAGCACCTGTGGGCATCGGGCATCGCATTCGCCACGGTCGGGGATGCCGACACACTGGTGGCCCTCATCGACGACACGGTCGGCCTCGGCCGGTTGCGCTGCATGCACCTCAACGACTCCAAGGTCGGGTTCGGCGCCAACCGGGACCGACACGAGAACATCGGCGACGGCACCATCGGCGCCGACGGGCTCGCCGCCCTGCTCGGGCATCCCGCCCTGCAGTCGGTTCCCGCCATCCTCGAGGTGCCCGGCGAAGGGGACGGCCCCCGTTCCGAGGACGTCGCCGCCGCCCGTGACGTGCTCGAGGCGGGTCTGGCACTGCGGGCCTGAGATCGGGCGATCGGGACCCCGCCGGGACGGCGTCGTCGTCGGTTCCACGGGGTCCGACGACGTCGAAGGGGCCCCGCGCACGCCGTAGTGTGTGGCCCGACGACGCGACGAGGAGACGAGCATGAGCCAGGACACCCGCACCGAGACGGACAGCATGGGGGCCATCGACGTCCCCGCCGACCGGTACTGGGGGGCTCAGACGGCCCGGTCGCTCCACCACTTCCCGATCGGCGACGACACCATGCCCGTGCCCCTGATCCGGGCGATCGGGATCCTGAAGGAGGCATCGGCCCAGGTCAACGCCGATCTCGGCAAGATGTCGCCCGAGAAGTCGGCCCTCATCGTGGCTGCGGCCCGCGAGGTGTCCGAGGGGAAGCTGAACGACCACTTCCCACTCAGCGTCTGGCAGACGGGGAGCGGGACCCAGTCCAACATGAACGCCAACGAGGTCATCTCCAACCGGGCCATCGAGATGGCGGGCGGGGTCATGGGGTCGAAGGATCCCGTCCACCCCAACGACGACGTCAACATGTCGCAGTCGTCCAACGACACGTTCCCCACGGCCATGCACATCGCCGCCGTGGAGGAGATCACCCACCGGCTGCTCCCGGCGATCCGCCACCTGCGGGACGCCCTGGACGCCAAGGCCGGGGCGTTCGCCTCGATCACCAAGATCGGACGCACCCACCTCATGGATGCGGTGCCGCTGACGCTCGGCCAGGAGTTCTCGGGGTACGTGGCCCAGCTCGACGCCGACATCCGCCGCATCGAGTCCACCCTCGACGACCTCTACGAGCTGGCCGCCGGCGGGACCGCGGTGGGTACCGGGCTCAACACCCACGCCGAGTTCGGCGTACGTGTCGCCGCGGCCATCGCCGAGCTCACCGGACTCCCGTTCGTCACCGCCCCGAACAAGTTCGCCGCCCTGGCCGCGCACGACGCGCTGGTGATGACCAGCGGGGCCCTGCGCACGTTGGCCGCGTCGCTCATCAAGATCGCCGACGACCTCCGGTGGCTCGGATCGGGTCCGAGGAGCGGTCTCGGTGAGCTCGACCTGCCCGAAAACGAGCCCGGGTCGTCGATCATGCCGGGCAAGGTCAACCCGACCCAGAGTGAGGCGATGATCATGGTGTGCATCCAGGTCTACGGGAACGACGCGGCCGTGGCCATGGCCGGCAGCCGTGGCAACCTGGAGCTCAACGTGTGCAAGCCGGTCATCATCCACAACGTGCTCCACTCGGTGGAACTCCTCAGTGACGCGTCGTCCGCCTTCACCCGGTTCTGCGTGGACGGCCTCGAGCCCAACGAGGCCCGCATCCGCCAGCACCTCGAGAACTCGCTGATGCTCGTGACCGCCCTCAATCCCATCATCGGATACGACAAGGCGGCCGAGGTGGCCAAGAAGGCACACAAGGAGGGGACGACCCTCCGCGAGTCGGCGCTGGCGCTCGGCTACCTCACCGGCGATCAGTTCGACGAAGCCGTCCGGCCCGAGTCCATGACCCACCCGTGACAGCGGGGGTCGGCACCGGACCTCCGGTGTCGACGACGATCGGGCACCGGGTCGTATGGGCCTTGTGGTTGCAGGGCCGTGATCGGTCCCCGCGGATCGTCGAGGAGTGCCTGGACAGTTGGGAGCGCCAGAATCCGACCTGGGAGGTACGGTGCCTCGACGCCACCACCCTGGGGCGGTACGTCGACGTCACCTCGGTGGTCGATCTGGCCACGAGCACGGTCACGGCGGCGTCGCTGTCCGACATAGTCCGGCTCATGCTCCTGCACGAGTACGGCGGGGTATGGGTCGACGCCACGCTCTACTGCAACCGGCCGCTCGACGACTGGCTCCATCCGTTGCTCGTCGAGGACCTCTTCGCCTTCTCGCGGCCCGGCCCGGACCGCCTGGTGGCGTCGTGGTTCCTGGCGGCCAGGGAGCCGTCGGACCTGGTGGGTACGTGGATGGCGGCCATGGTCGACTACTGGAGGGGTCGGTCCCGGAGTGACGACTACTTCTGGTTCCACCATCTCTTCGGCCAGCTCTACGACGCTGACCCGCTCTTCCGGTCCGGGTGGGACCGGGTCCCCACGGTGAGCGCGGACGGTCCCCACGCATTCCTGGGCGATGCCGCCTACGAGCCCCTGACCGAGCGGACCGACCCGGTGGACTGGAACGTCCCCGTGTTCAAGTTCACCCACCGGGTCGAGTACGCGCGGGTGCGTCCGGGCAGCGTCCTCGACAGGCTGGGACTGTCCGAAGCGGATCCCGGGTCCGCTCCCGCTCCCGAGCCGGACCCGTGGACCGAGCCGGCACCGAACCCGGCGTCGGGACGCGTCCTGGCGGGCCTCAAGGTGTCCACCGACAACCTCGGGGACCATCTCCAGATCCTGGCGGCCGACCACCTGCAGTCCGGTTTCGGGATGGTCCCGGACGTCCGCATCGACCGCGACGGCGAGCTGGTCTCCTGCCCGGGTCTCGAGTCCGTCCGCCGACCGGTGCCCATCCTCCTCAACGGCTGGTTCAAGTGGGGTGAGGCGCAGTGGCCACCGTCGGCCGGGCTCGACGTCGTCTACCTGGGATTCCACATCCGTCTCCGCCAGGCGCCCTACCTGGTCGGGGAGGCGTCGCTCGCCCACTTCCGGGAGCACGGCCCGGTCGGGTGCCGCGACACCTACACCAGGGACCTCCTCCTCGCACACGGTGTCGACGCCTTCGTCAGCAACTGTCTGACCCTCTGTCTCCCCCGTCGACTACCCGACCCGGACCGCCAGACCGACATCGTCGTGGCATCCCGGCACGGTCGGCTGCCCGGCCTGGTCCCGGCCGGGCTCGGCCCCCTGCGGACGGTCGACCACTACACCGGATCGAGCGACTTCGAGGACAACCTGGCCCGGGCCATGGACCTCCTCGACGTGTACCGCACCACGGCCCGACTGGTGGTCACCGACCTGCTCCACTCCGCGCTGGTCGCCGTGGCCATGGGCATCCCCGTGGTCGTCTTCGCCCCGTCGAACGACGAGGAGGGCCAGCGCTCCGATCGGGAGCGCTTCTCCTCGCTGGCCGAGATGGTGCACATCCACGATCCCGACGCGGCGGGTTCGGTCGACTGGGCGGGGGAGCACGTGCCGGTGGGTCGGCTCAAACGCGGGCTGGTCGAGGCGTTCGCCACGCTCTCGGCGCGATGGGGTCGGACCGGTGGCGGTGGTGTCGGTCCGTGGGCGGCTGCCGGGGAGCTCCCCCCGCCCGGGTGACCGGCCCCCGCCCGGGCGACCGGCCGGGATCCGGCCCGTCCGGTCCGGCACACCGTCGGCGGTGACGGTAGGGTGCGGGGCGATCCATCCGGTGGGCGCCCGCCGCCCCGGCGGTGGGACGGAGACCACCGTCCGGCGGCGACCGTCCGCCGCCGCCCCGCGTTTCCGAGGAGACCCATGTCCACCATCCCCGCCGACCTGCACATCGGGCTCACCGACGGCACCTTCTACGGCGGCGACCCGTTCCCTGCGTTCGCATGGATGCGGAGGGAGGCCCCCGCCTACTTCGACGAGGAGTCCGGCGTGTGGGGGATCACCCGGTACGCGGACATCAAGGAGATCTCGAAGGATCCCGACACCTTCTCGAACGCCGGGGGGATCCGCCCGGACAGCGACGCGCTGCCCATGATGATCGACACGGACGCCCCCGAGCACGTCCGGCGTCGGCGCCTGGTCAGCGAGGGGTTCACGCCGCGTCGGATCCGTGAGAGCGAGGAGGGGATCCGCGAGATCTGCGACGCCATCATCGACCGGGTGTGCGAGCGGGGATCGGCCGATTTCGTGAACGACATCGCCGCCCCGCTCCCGATGATCGTGATCGGCAACATGCTGGGGGTGGCCCCCGAGGACAGGGACGCACTGCTGCGATGGTCCGACGACATGCTGAAGGCGCTCGGTTCACCCGACCCGACGGCCATGGACCGTGCCGCCACCGCCGCCATGGAGTACGCCGCCTACATCACGGCGGTGGCCGAGCAGCGCCGGAGGGACAACCAGACCGACGACCTCATCGGGACCCTGGTCCACGCCGAGATCGAGGGCGACCGGCTCGACGAGTCCTCACTGATCTACGAGTCGCTGCTGATCCTGATCGGCGGGGACGAGACGACCCGCCACGTGATCAGCGGCGGGATGTACGAGCTGCTGACCCATCCGGAGCAGTTCCGGCTCCTGGCCGCCGACCGGAGCCGGCTGCCGCTCGCCGTCGAGGAGATGCTGCGGTGGGTGTCGCCGATCAAGAACATGGCCCGCACCATGACCCGGGACGTGGAGCTCCACGGCCGGACGCTGTCCGAGGGACAGAAGCTCCTCCTGCTGTACCCGTCGGCCAACCGTGACGAGACGGTCTTCGACGATCCCGAGACGTTCGACGTCACCCGCACGCCCAATGACCACATGGCCTTCGGCTTCGGCTCCCACTTCTGCCTCGGGAACCGGCTGGCGCGGTTGGAGCTGGCCGTCATGTTCGACCGCCTCCTCGACCGACTGCCCGACATGGAGCTCGCCTCGGACACCGAACCGCCCAAGCGGGCGGCCAACTTCGTGTCGGGTTACGAGACGATGGCGGTGACCTTCACGCCCACCGCGCCGATCGGGGCCACCGCCTGATGGCCCGACCGCCGGTCCTCGACCCCTCGGCGCTGGCCGCCGCCCTCGATGGCCCGGACGCGCCGGCGTGGGAGCTGGTCGGCGGTCGGTTGATGAAGACCGTCGCGTGCCGGAGCTTTCCGGCTGCGCTCGACTTCGTGATGGCGGTCGGCAGGCTGGCCGAGGAGGCCGACCACCACCCCGACATCGACATCCGTTGGCGGACCGTGACCCTCTCCCTCGTCACCCACGACGCCGGTGGCCTGACCGAACTCGACATCGCACTGGCCCGGGCGATCGACGCGCTCCCCGTATAGCCGGCCGGGGACGGGACCCCGGATCGGGGCCCCGTCCTCGTGCAGGTTGGCGTCGTCCCGGGCGCCGGCGGTCAGTAGCCCCCGGTGCAGCCGTCCTGGTCGGGGGCGGCGTCGGGGTTCCCGTAGTAGTAGGTGGCGAAGGCGACGGCCACCCGGATCTGCTGGAGCGGCGTGGCGTCGGCGGCGTCGGCCGGGAAGCCGAAGGTGTTGAACTGGTCCCAGTTGGCCCTGCTCATGCCCAGGCCTCCGGCGTACACGGAACCGTCGACGTACCAGTTCCCGCCCTCCTCGCACGTGTTCACCCGGTACCACTCGGCGATCTGGTACTGCGTGAGGCCGTAGTCGACCACCGGGGCGCTCGCCGCGACCGGCACCGACGGCGGCGGTGGCGGTGCGTAGACGGTGCTGCCCCCGAGCGACCCGTAGAACCCGACCGACCCGAAGCTGAAGACCCCACCGTCCGCGGCCACGTCGAGGTAGCCCGAACCGGTCGAGGAGGTACCCACGATGGGCTTGTTCAGGTGCTGGTCGGCGAGTGAGCCGCCGAAGGAGGCGCCACCGAAGGCGAACGTGCCGCCGTCGGCCGAGATGATCCGGTAGCCGCTTCCGGCGGAGCTGATCCCGACGGCGGGCGTCGTGACCGGGGCGGTGCCGTCGAAGGCGGCGTTCCCGAAGGCGTAGACGGATCCGTTGGCGGCCACCTCCCAGTAGCCGTGTCCGTTCCGGGTCGGGGCGATGCCGACGATCGGGCTGCCGGGCGACATGCCGGTGGCCGATCCCTCGAAGGTGGCGTCGCCGAAGGCGAACACCCCGCCGTCGGCGCCTACCTCCCAGTAGCCGTGGCCGTCCGGGGTCGGGACCATCCCGACGACCGGGGCGCGCAACGGGTAGCCGGTCATCGATCCCTCGAAGGGGGCGTCGCCGAAGGCGAACACCCCGCCGTCGGCGCCCACCTCCCAGTAGCCGCGACCGTCCGGGGTCGAGGCGACGTCCACGATCGGAGCGGCGAGGCGGAGTCCGGCGACCGACCCGTGGAAGCCGGCGTCCCCGAAGGCGAACACCCCACCGTCGGCGCCGACCAGCCAATAGCCGTGTCCGTTCGGTGTGGCCGCGGCCGAGACGATGGGTGCGTTGAGGACGAGACCCGCCCCGTCGGGCAGCGTGGCTGCCTCGGCGGGCAGCGGTGCTGCCATCAGCGAGGCGAGGACGGTCGCCGAGGCGGCGACGGAGGCGAGGCCCGCCGCCTTGCCGGCGTTGCGCCTGGCCCGCCGCCTGACCGAATTGGTCGTGTGCGACGGGGGAGAGATGCGGGGGGTGCGCCTGGAGGTACGTGAAGGTACAGGGATGTTGGAAAATGCCGGAGGCATGGAGGTTGACCTTTCCTCGGTCGGTCAGAGCCACGTCGGATGACGGAGGCGCTCTGACTCTCTTCTGGTTGGGTGGACCCCACGTCTGCGCATTCAACGCCCCAGCCGGGCACCGGGAAGGGTGAGCCGGCCTGGCTACAAGAGCCGGGTGTGCTAGCGGGTGTTCATGTCCGTGTTGCGGATGGTGTAGCTACGTGGCGCTCTCCTCGGCGGTGCAGTCCCGGTGCGTGCCGGTTGCGATCGGGGTGCCGGGCCCGACATGGCGGTCGGTGGCCTCGGGACGTACCCCTCGGTTCGGAAGGCATGAGTGTACCGGGGGCGCCCCGTGTTGGGTAATCGGCGACCGCCATTAGGGGGTGCCCGGGTGTGGAAAGACTGTGGATAAGTACTCGACACCCCAGGTGGGTCGCCGGGGTCAACCCGGTGCGACCGTCACCGGATGGCCGGCACCACCGAGTGCGCCCGTGGCCCGGTCGACATCGGAGTCCCTGACGAGGACGAGGTCGGTGTCGTAGGTCGAGACGACGAAGACGGTGATCTCCGCTTCGGCCAGGGGGACGGCGACCGAGGCGACGACCCCGACGACGTCGAAGGCGATCGGCCCGGCGACCCGGAGGATCCGCCAGCCGTTCTCGACCCGTGATCCCGGCGGCTCGTCGGCTTCGGCGCAGACGACCGAGATCTCGTCAGGGGTCCGGGTGACCGAGAAGACCTGTGCCCCGGTGGGGGCGTCGGCCACGCCGATCCCGGGTCGAGGCGGCACACCGAGAACCGCCCCGCCTCGAGGGTCAACTCAACCCGCGGCCCCGTCGTTCAGCGGACCGGCAGGTCCCACAGCGGGAACCACCGGTCGAGGTCGGTCTCGACCTTCAGGTCGTCGCTCACCAGGCTGCGGAGCCGGAGCTCCTCCTCGGTCGATCGCTGCTCGTGGCCCGTCGGGACGAATGGGTAGAAGGTGCCCCGCTTGAAGAGGTACACCAGGTAGGCCGTCGAGGGCACGACGGTGCCGGGGCCCACGGTGGCCCCCTCCCGCGCCTCGTCACTGCCGGTGTCCGCCGTGGTGTCCGTCGCCAGCTTGGCCAGGCCGAACACCGAGCAGAGCAGCTGCGGACCCCACCCCGCATCGCTCAAGGACGAGTTCACCAGGTGGATCCTGGTGACGAGGGACTCGATGTCGGCGTCCTCCACGACCAGCCACTGGTAGCCGAAGCTGTCCTCGGACTTGGTGAGGCCCGACCCGCCGTCCATGTCCAGCAACTTGACCACCTCGGCCTCCATCTCCGCGAAGCCCTGGCCGGTCGGTGGCTTGAAGCACACCCCGGCATGCCCCGAGCAGGTCATGCCGGCCGCGCTCTGCAGGGTGATGGAGGCGCCGGGAAGAGCGAACAGTGCGTCGAGGTTGGACTGCACCGGCTTGGTCCGGCCGAGGATGGTGTCGAACAGGCCCATCAGGACGCGCCCGTCCCTGCCCGAGGGTGGGGGGCCCGGTGCTCCGGGAGGGGCCGGCTCACGAGGGACGGCCCATCTCGGCCTCGAGGGCGGCGAGCTGGGCCAGGCGCTTGTCGAGGGACGGATGGGTCGAGAAGAGGGTCGAGATGCTCACACCGCTCTTGGCGATGGCCGGCGTGAAGTAGAAGGCGTTGAAACTCTCGGTCGAGCGCAGGTCCCTGGACGGGATCCTGGCGATCTCGCCGGTCACCTTCACCAGTGCGGAGGCCAGGACCGACGGCTGGCCGGTCAGGATGGCCCCGGACCGGTCGGCGGCCAGCTCACGGTAGCGGGACAGGGCCATGGTCAACAGGAAGCTGATGGCGTACACGACCACCGACACCACCAGGACGGCCATCTCCACCAGCACGATCTGGTCGGCGCCCTGGTTGCCGCCCCCGCCCCGGCCGCCGCCGCCCATGCCGCGGCCGAATCCACCCATCATCCCCGTCCAGAGCATGATCCGGGTGACCATGCCGGCGACCACGCCGAGGAAGCTGGCGATGGTCATCACGGCGACGTCCCGGTGGGCGACGTGCGAGAGCTCGTGGGCGAGGACCGCCTCGAGCTCGGGCTCGTCCAGCCGGCGCATCAGGCCGGTGGTGGCGCACACGACGGCGCTGTTCGGGCTCCGCCCGGTGGCGAACGCGTTGGGCACGTCGGTGTTGGCGATCGCCACCCTGGGCTTCTTCATGTCGGCCATGGCGCACAGACGGTCGATGGCCCCGTGCAGCTGGGGTTCCTGTTCGGGGGTGACGATGTGGCCGCCCATGCCGAACAGGGCGATCTTGTCGGAGAACCAGTACTGGACGAAGAGGATCGCCGCGGCGAGGACCAGGACGACGGCGTAGGAGATGCCGACAGCGATCAGCAGGCCGATGACCAGGCCGTACATCACGACGATCAGGAGGCCGGTGACGAACATGCGCAGGGTGAGACCCCGGTCGTTCGGGATGTTGCGGGCGGTGCTCATGGTGATGGGGTGAGGTTCATCGACGGAGGGTCAGTGGTCGTCGCCACCGGGCTCGGCCAGCAGGGCCTTCGTCTCGGCCAGGGTGGCGTCGGAGAAGGGGACCACCAGGTCCGAGCTGGTGAACTGGTCGGCGGCCAGCGGGGTCCCGATCCGGCGGACCTCACCGATGAGCGCGGCGAGTGCCGTGAGGAAGGCCGCGTCGTCGTCGCCTTCGACGGCCTCGTTGAGGGCGACGTCCAGTCCGTCGAGGGTGGAGCGGTCGGACTCGGCGATGTCGTACTGGCCCTCGCCCAGGATGCGAACGATCATGAGGGGGTCCCCTCGCCGTCGGCCGCCGCCGGAGCGGCCTCGGCCGGTCCGAGCTGGGCCGGGGTCCCCGTGCCCAGCTCCGCCTTGAGTGCCGCCAGGTCCGCGTCGACCGAGCTGCTGGCGGACACCTGATCGAGCTGGGCCTGGATGTCGTCGACCGGGTTCGCCAGGTCGGTGAGCGCACCCGACGAGAGGAGCTCGTCCATGGCGCCCGCCCGCGCCTGCATGCTGTCGATCTTGTCCTGGGCCCGCTGCACGGACATCCCGGCGTCACCCATCGACTCGGAGATGCCGGAGACGGCCTCGCCGATCTTCGTCTGGGCCTCGGCCGCCGTGTAGGTGGCCTTCATCGTCTCCTTCTTGGTGCGGAAGGCGTCCACCTGGGTCTGCAGGTTCTGGGCGGTGGCGATCAGCTTCGCCTCCTGGTCGGCCACCTGCTGGTGCTGGGTCTGGAGCTCGGCCAGCTGCGGGGCGATGGTGGCGCGGCGGGCGAGCGCCTCGCGGGCCAGGTCCTCGCGGTTCTGCGACAGGGCGTCCTTGGCCTGCTGCTGGAGCTTGTCGGCCTGGTTCTGGAGCTGGGTCGCCTGGAGTTCGATGCGCTTCTTCGCCGTGGTCACGTCGGCGACGCTGCGCCGTACCTTCTGGAGGTTCTCCAGCAACTTCTGGTAGGAGAGGTCGAGGGACTCCCGTGGGTCCTCCGCCTTGTCCAGCAGTTTGTTGGTCTTCGCCTGGAGAATTCCCGACATCCGCTTCATGACACCCATTGGTGGCGATCCTTCCTCACGCTCTGGGTGCAGTGTACGCGCCGCCGTGCCGATAGCGTGATCGGCGTGTCCCCCGCCCGCTGCATCCTGACGGTCCACGCCCACCCCGACGACGAAGCCTCGAAGGGCCCCGGGACCATCGCCCGCTACCAGGCCGAAGGCGTACGCACCGTGCTGGTGTGCTGTACGGGAGGTGAGGAGGGAGAGATCCTCAACCCGGCCCTGGACACCCCCGAGGTCCGGGCCGACCTCGCCGCGATCCGACGGGAGGAGCTGGCCCGGGCGACCGAGATCATCGGCTACGACGAGGTCGTCATGCTCGGCTACCGGGACTCGGGGATGGCCGGCTCCGAGGCCAACGCCAACCCGGACTGCTTCGCTGCCGCGCCGCTCGACGAGGCCGTCGCACGTCTCGTGGCGGTGGTCCGCCGCACCCGGCCCCAGGTGATGATCGTCTACGGCGACGACCAGTCGGGTTACCCGCATCCGGACCACCTGCGGGTGCACGACATCGGCCTGGCCGCCTTCCAGTCGTCCGGCGACCCGGCCCGGTTCGTGGAGGAGGGGCCCGCCTTCCAGCCGTCGAAGCTGTACTACACCATCCATTCGGCGGCCCGCTTCCGGGCGATCCATGCGAAGTTCGAGGAGCTGGGCCTGGAGTCGCCCTTCGACGAGGAGTGGCGCAAACGGTGGGACCGGATGCCCGACGAGGAGCCGACCACCGTGATCGACGTCACCGGCCACACCGACGTCCGGCGGCTGGCCCTCCTCGCGCACGCCACCCAGGTCGATCCCCAGTCGAAGTTCTGGTTCGGGCTCCCCCCCGAGGTGATGGGGTCCATCCAGCCCCACGACGACTACCGGCTGGCCCTGGTGGCCGGACCCGACGGGACGGTGTCCCCGTTCGCCTGGGACGGCGAGGTGGAGACGGACCTCTTCGCCGGGATCGACGAGGGGCCGGCGCAGTGACGGCCCTGTTCACCGAGGAGTGGTTCGCCGCGGTCCGGCCCGAGCTGGCCGACGTCGCAGGGCCCCCGACACTGTCGGCAACGGTGCAGGTCGAGGTGACCGGCGGGTCCGACGGGGACGCGATCTGCCGGGTCGAGTTCACCGACGGCCGTCTGGTCGACGCGGGGCCCGGGCCGGCCGACGGGGCCGACGTCACGCTCACCGTGTCCGAGGCCGACGCACGCGACATCCTCGCCGGCCGTCTCGATCCCAGCGTGGCCTTCATGCAGGGACGCATGAAGGTGAACGGTTCGATGGGGCCGGTGATCGACCTCCTGTCGCTTTCGGCGACCGAGGGTGCGAGGGACCGGCGGGCCCGGGTCGCCGGGCTCAGCGGCCTCGACTGAGGAGCGCGTCCGGGGAGGTGGCCGCCGCGCCGCTCCCGAGGAACGGCAGGTGGATCACGCCGGCGCTCTGCAGCAGGATCAGGGTGACCGCGGCGGCGATGAGCACGACCAGCACCACGACCAGCCAGGGCCGGACCCGGTCCCACGTAGGGCCGCCGGGCGCACCACCGCGGCGGTGCCGGCGGGAGGCCACCGTGGTCACCGACGACGCTCCCGCCGGGCCCTGGTGGCGGATGGCCCAATCGGCGATCCGCGCCGCGATCTCGGACGGGTCGCCTCCGGAACGGAGGAACCGGTAGGTGCCGGTCCGGGTCTGGATGCTGATCATGGCGCCGGATTCGACACGCGGGAGCGGACGGCTGGTGGCCACCGGGTCGGTGAGCAGTGCCCCCACTCCCTCACCGACGGGAAGCTCGGCCCGGTGCAGCTGGGGATCCACCCACCATTCGGGGATCACGCCGCCCGCCCACGGCTCGACGGCATGGTTCACCATCGCCTCCCAGGGGAGGATGCGGGGATCCTGGCCGCGGCTGCCGACCACGCCGATGCCGGTGTCGTCGAAGGTGATCGACTCGACGGCGGTCGGCTCGTGACCGTGCGGGTCGAGCAGCAGGACGCCCGTGATCGTCAGTGGCCGGGGAACCGGTCCTGCCGGGCGCCCGGGCCGGGACTCGGGGCTCACGTCCCCGACGGGCGCCGCATGGACTCGCGCAGGGCCCGGTAGCCGATGAGGGTCGCGCCGGACGCTGCCACGGCGGCTGCGACCTCGGGGTCGCCGACGAGGAGCGAGTGGTCGGCCACCCGGGACTGCCAGTCGGTCGACGCGGCACGCAGCTCGGGTGCGTCGACCGCAGGGTGCAGCGTGATCTCGGTGACCCCGGGCTGGAGCGCGGCCAGGATCCCGAGGAGCGCGGCACGGCCGTCCCGCCTCGGCACCGTATAGGAGTAGTCGGCGAACAGGGATCCCTCCTCGGCGGCCAGTCGCCGGATGGGGAAGCCGACGGTCGGTTCGACGGCGGTATCGGGCAGCCGGAGGGGGAGGCCGAAGTCGAGGGCCAACTCCAGGTAGACGTCGAAGAACTCCGGTCGCAGGACCAGTGCGTCCATGTGGGTCTCGAGGTGGCTGATGTCGAACCCCCACAGGACTGCCCGTTCCACCTGGGCACGGCACTCGCGCCGGACCTCGTCCAGGTCGGCGTGGTCCCAGACGTCGGTGACCGTGCGGGGGAACCCCCCGTCACCGTCGAGCAGGGACGGTGCCTGGGTGATCGGACCCCAGCGGTAGAGCTCGTGCTCGGCGTTGAGGGTCAGGCGCACACCGACGTCGTCGCCCCGGAATCGGGCTGCGGCCTCACGGGCCCACGGAGCCGGGACGAGGAGCGAGGCGGAGGTGGCGAGGCCGGAGCGGAGCGCGTCGTAGACGCCGGTGCCCGACGCGTGGCAGAAGCCGAGGTCGGCACAGTTGAGGATGAGGAGACGGTCGTCGGGACCTGCCCCGAGCCGTTCGACCACGGACGCCATGCCCTGACCGTAGTCGCCGGTCGATCAGGCGGCGCGACCCGGGGTCCGCCGGTCGGGGATGGTCCCTCGGGCCCCGGTCGATGTCGGCGCCCTCCTCAGTTGGGCCCGTGCTGCCGCGATCCCCATGCGGCCGACCATGCGGGTGTGCTCGTCGAGCCGCCACTCCGTGCCGGCGTCGGCGTCGCTGTCGCTGTCGGTGCCGGTGCCGGTGCCGGTGCCGGGTGCGGTGGTCGCGTCAAGGGGAGCCACCGCGTCGACGAGGGGGAGTGGGGGCTGGTGCCCACGGATCCGGGCCTCGAGGTTCTGGCTCATGGGACCAGTGTGCCCGGAGGGTGTAATACGGGGACCATGACCGAGGCCGCAGCCACGTCCGACCCATCGGCGACCCCGCCGGCCCGGAGGTACGGCATCACCGTTCCCTTCGACGGGATACCGCTACCCGAGCACCGGCGCTGGTACCAGGACCTCGCCCGGCTCGGCTACACCGACGTGTGGTCGGCGGAGACCGACGGCACGGACGGGTTCACCCCGCTGGCCCTGGCCGCCGCCTGGACCCCGGAGCTTCAGCTCGGGGTCGCGATCATCCCGGCCTACACCCGGGGACCGGCGCTCCTGGCCCAGAGCGTGGCGGCCCTGGCCGAGGCGGCGCCCGGCCACTTCACGTTCGGTCTGGGCACCTCCTCGGACGTGATCGTGTCGAGGTGGAACGACGTGCCCTTCGACGAGCCCTACAAGCGGGTGCGCGACACCATCGCCTTCCTGCGGGCCGCCCTCGCCGGCGAGAAGGTGGACGAGGTCTACGACACGTTCGAGGTGCACGGGTTCCGGTTGGCCCGGCCGGTCGAGCACCCGCCGCCGATCTTCCTCGCCGCCCTCCGGCCGGGCATGCTGCGACTGGCCGGGCGGTCCGCCGACGGCGTCATCGTGAACTGGCTGTCCGCCGACGACGTGGCCAAGGTCACCCCCGAGCTCGGAGCCGACATCCCGGTCGCGGCCCGCATCTTCGTGATCCCGTCCGAGGACGCCGACATGGCCCGGGCGGTGGGGCGGCGCATGATCACCGCGTACCTCAACGTCGGGGTGTACGCCGAGTTCCACCGCTGGCTCGGTCGTGGCGAGGTGCTCGGGCAGATGTGGGACCTGTGGAAGGCGGGTGACCGAAAGGGCGCGCTGGCCGCCATCCCGGACGAAGTCGTGGACGAGCTGGTCGTCCACGGTTCGTTCGCCCACTGCCGCGACCACATCGAGCGGTACGTGGCGAACGGGGTGGACATCCCGGTTCTGGCCGTCCTGCCCTTCGGGGTCGACCTGGGCGAGGCCGTCGAGGGAGTGGCCCCGCGCCGGTGACGGCCAGGCCCGCGGTCGACAGCTAGGCGGGTACCCGGACCGGCAGTCCCGCCAGGCTGCGCACCGTGCGTGCGCAGGCCCGGGCGGCCTCGGCCCCCTTGACCTCGAAGTGCTCGGCGAAGAACGCCGAGTGCTCGTCGTGCTCGTGGAAGTGGTGCGGGGTGAGCACCACCGAGATGACCGGCACGTCGGTGTCGAGCTGCACGCGCATGAGCCCGTTGACCACGGCGTCGGCCACGAAGTCGTGCCGGTAGATGCCCCCGTCGACGACGAATCCGGCCCCCACGATCGCCGCGTAGCGGCCGCTGGCCGCCAGGCGCTTGGCGTGCAGCGGGATCTCGAACGCCCCCGGCACACGGAAGAGGTCGATCTGCCCGCCGTCGACGCCGAGGACGGCGATCTCCCGCAGGAACGAGTCGCGGCACCGGTCCACGATGTCCCCGTGCCACTCGGCCTGCACGAAGGCGATCCTCGACCTCTGCTCCACCATCTCCTGACCCCCGGTGTCCATGGGACCTCCAGTCACCCGCTGCGAAAAATAGAACAAGTTCTAGTGTAGGCCCCGCGGGCAGCCGGCGAAAGCGTCTACCGGGCCCGGTGCGCGACCGGGTCAGAGCAGGGTGGCGAAGGTCCTGGCGAACGTGTGGGCGTCTCCCGGCCATCGGGCCGAGACGTAGTTCCCGTCCCGGACGACGAAGGCCGGACGGTCGTCGGACGCGGTGTCCCGGGTGGTGCCCGACGACTTCACGGCCGCGTCGGGGGACGCCGGGTCGACGTCGAGGAAGTCGTCGGGTCGCCGGAGGGCGCGGGTGACCTCCTGTTGCACCGACCGGTAGCCGGGGGGTTCGCCGGGCTCCTCGCGGTAGGTGCGGTAGTAGTCCCGGTCCCAGAACCGGGTGACGCGGCCCACCTGCCACGCACGTCGCTCGAGGGTCCAGGTGAGCCCGGTGGTCAGCTTGCCGAAGAGCACCGACCGACCGGTGTCCGGGTCGATGCTCCTGGCGGCGAGGAGGACCCCGTGGCAGATGGCGGCCACGGGCCGCTCGTTCCGGAACGTCCCGACGACCACCTGTTGGAGCACGGTGCTCTCGAGGTACGGGCGCATGCCGCGCGCCCGGTGGCCTCCGGGCAGGAGGAGGCCGTCGATCCCGTCCGGGTCGATCTGGTCCCATCGCATCGGGTCGGCGAAGGCGGGGTCACCGAGGAGCTCCCGGTAGGCGGTCCGGCCACGCTTGTCGGCCCGGAGCACCCGACCGACACCCACCAGGTGCGAGACGCCGGGCACGAAACCCCAGGGATCGAGCCCGTGTCCGGTCACCATGAGCTCGTCGGCCCGCGCGGGCGCTCCTGACGGGGTCGCGAAGCGGACCCGGTGACCGAGGTCCGAGAGGACCCGCCAGCTGACCGCAGCCTCCGTCGGATCGACGTCGAGCGCCGGCAACGGGATCAGGACGACGGCCACGGCGCCATCCTCCAGGCGCCCCGAGGGCGGCGCAAGTCGCCGTCGCCGTCCGAGATGTGGTCGGATGGTGGCCATGACCGTGATCAAGATCAATGCCATCACCGTCCCGGAGGGATCGGGCGACGAGCTGGCACGTCGGTTCGCGGCCCGTGTCGGAGCCGTGGACGGCCAACCCGGCTTCGAGGGCTTCGAACTGCTCCGTCCGACCGACGGTCGCCTCCAGTGGCTGGTGGTCACCAGGTGGGCCGATGAAGCCGCCTTCGGCGCATGGGTGAGCTCCAGCGCATTCGCCCACGGGCACGCCGGTGCCGATCGGCCGACCCCCGAGGGTGCGCCGGTCTCCACGTCGTCGGAGCTCTGGTCGTTCGACGTCGCCGGAGGCACACCGGGCTGAGCCGGCGCGCGGAGGCCCGGCGGGAGTGGAGCCGGGGTCCGACGGTCAGCTGGACGTGCTGGAGGGACACGCCCCCTTGGTGAAGGCGCTGACGGTCTGGTCGGCACTGGTGAACGCGTTGGTGGACTCGATCGAGTCCGCCGTGCTGGTGAATCCGCCGACGCTGGCGGCGGTGGTGGCCGCGGCGAACAACCGGTCGACGAGGGGTACGAGGGTGGCCCACGAGGAGCGGACGATCGCCGGAGCAGTCGACAGACCGGCGGTGATCTCGGGGGCCGCCTGGTCGAACGCGGCCTTGGACTGCCGGGCGTAGGTGGTGAGCGCGGCGAGGTCGCCCGAGGACCCGCCGGCCGTCTCGGCGGCTGCGCCGAGTCCCAGCTCCTGCCGGGAGAATGCGCTGATGAGGGCGCACAGACCGTTCGGGACGGCGCCGGAGGCGGTGGTCGACGACGCCGATCCCGCCGTGGTCACGGTGGCGCCGGTCGCCGTCGTCGACGGGGCCGACGACGAACTGGAGGCGCAGGCCGGAAGGCCGAGGGCGCCGAAGGTCGCCACCGCGACGACTGCCGCCCGCCGCCCGCCGGTCACATCGCTCCCCGGCCGATCCGGGTCAGGACTGCCGGTATCGGCTGACGATCTCGGCATCCATGTCGCGGACCTGGTCGGCCATGTCCGCGATGTACCGGTCGAGCTCGGCAGCCACCCGGGCGTCGGACAGGGCGATGATCCGGATGGCCAGGAGGGCGGCGTTGCGGGCCCCGTTTACGGCCACGGTGGCCACCGGGATGCCCTTGGGCATCTGGACCATGGCCAGGAGCGAGTCCATCCCTCCCAGGTTGGCGAGTGCCACCGGTACACCGATCACCGGGAGGGGGGTCGTGGCCGCGACGACGCCGGCCAGGTGGGCGGCCCCGCCGGCTGCGGCGATGATCACCCGGATCCCGGCAACGGCCGCGCCCCTGGCGAACGCGATCGTGTCGTCCGGCGTGCGGTGGGCGGACAGGACGCGCACCTCGACGGGGATGTCGAAGGAGCGGAGGGTCTGGACGGCATCGTCCATGATGGACGCGTCGGACGAACTTCCCATGAGGATGGCGACGGACATGGGTGCATTCTGCCCGATGGCCGCCGAACGGGCACGTCCGGGCGACCGGGGTCGGCGCCGGCCGACCCGCACCCCCGATACGGTGGTTGCCGGAGCGGTCCCGGCACCGGACCGGCCACCACCACCACCACCAACACGATGGCGAGACCCACGAGACCCTACGGAACGAGGCAGCGATGCGCATCGGCGTGATGTTCGACAACGAGAAGCCCTTCGAGAACGTCGTCGGACAGGTCGCCGCCCTCGCCGACGCCGGCATCGAGGCGGCGTGGTCGTCGCAGATCTTCGGCCCCGACGCCCTCACCACCCTGGCCGCCGTGTCGCGCGAGGTGTCGGGGATCCACCTCGGCACCGCGGTGGTCCCGACCTATCCGCGCCATCCGGTGGTGCTGGCCTCCCAGGCGTTGACCGTGCAGGACGTCAGTGGCGGGCGCCTGACCCTCGGGATCGGGCTGTCCCATCAGATGGTGATCGAGAACGTCTTCGGCCTCTCGTTCGAGAAGCCGGCCCGCCACATGCGCGAGTACCTCGAGATCCTGATGCCGCTACTGGCCGGCTCGCAGGTCACCTTTGCCGGAGAGACGATGCGGGCCTCCACGTTCGGGCCACTGCAGGTCACCGCACCCGCCCCCGACGTGCTGGTGGCCGCGCTCGGATCCGTCATGTTGGACCTCGCGGGAAGACTTGCGGCGGGGACCGTCACCTGGATGACCGGACCGACCACCGTCGAGGACCACATCGTCCCGGTGATCAACGCCGCGGCCGCCGGGGCCGGACGGCCCCTTCCCCAGGTCGGTGTCGGTCTACCGGTGTGCGTGACCGAGGACGCCGCCGGGGCGCGGGAGACCGCCGCCGAGCAGTTCGTCGTCTACGGTCACCTGCCGTCGTACCGGGCCGTGCTGGACCGGGAGGGTGTCGAGGGACCCGCCGACATCGCCGTCGTGGGCACCGCATCCGAGGTCACCGCCCAGGTGCGACGGCTGGCCGACATCGGAGCCACCGACTTCATCGGTGCCCCGTTCGGGACCGCCGACGAGATCCGGGCCTCCATCGACACTCTCGCCGGGCTCGTCGGGACCTAGGCGACGGCCGGGCGCACCGGCTCGGCCCCCTCCGCCTTCAGCGTCGGCTACGACCCTCGGATTCCGGCGGCCGCCCCCGGCCTCCGCCCGCCGCCCTCAGCGGGACAGCCGGGTGTGCTTGAACTCGTTGAGCTCGGGATGGTCGCCCATCAGCGCGAGGATCCGGTCGATCGTGGAGCGGGCCACGTCGGCGTCGCCGCCGGGCCGGTCCATGAGCCGGGCGAACACGGCGTCGTCGCCGATGATGAAGGTGGGCACGCCGAACACCTCGAGCTCGTCGACGCACCGCTCGTGTTCGGCACGGATCACCTTGGCCGGCCAGCCGGCGTCGACCTCGGCGAGCACGGCGTCGGCATCGACCCCACCGCGGGCGAGGGCCGTGTGGACGACGGTCCGGTCACGGAGGTCGCCGGCACCGTCGTGACGCACCGTGAAGAGTGACCGGTGCACGGCCGGGAAGTGCTCGGGGAACCGGTCGCGGACGACGACTCCCGCGGCCAGTGCCAGGAGGTCGGCCTGGTGGGCCGGGTCGTCCCAGGTGTCCTGTCCCTCGGACCCCGTGCCCTGGTTGAGGAAGAAGGGCACGAAGGTCACCTCCCACTCGGCACCGCCCTCGAGCCCGTCGAGGATGTGCTCGTGGCCGTTGCGGGCGAAGGGGCACCGATAGTCCCAGGTCACGGTGAACGCCGTCGGAGTAGTCATGGCACGGACAACCCCGCCGGTCCGGGCTCCATTCCCCGCCCCCGGGGGTCGGAGGCCGACCACCGTGCCCGGCGGGGGAGGGTCACCGGAACCGTCGCACGGCCAGACCGAGGGCGGTACCGATGACCATGCCGCCCACCACGTCGGAGGCATGGTGGGCGCGCAGGTGGACCCGGCTCAGGCCGATCAGTCCGGCGGCCGAGTAGAGCAGCGCGTTCCCGGCCCGGTCCCCGGGACGGCTGAGCACGGCCGCGGAGCAGAAGGCGGCCAGGGTGTGGCCGCTCGGGAAGCTACTCGTGCTCGGCTCGCGGACGGGAACCCCGACGTTGGATATCCGCAGGTCGCTCCGGTCGGGGCGCTCCCGGCCGACGACCCGCTTGATGCCGGCATTGACCAGGCTCGACGACACGCCGGCCACGCCGAGGGCCCGCACGGCCTGGGCCCGGGTCGGGCCGGACCTGCGGGCGCGCCATGCGGAGATGCCCGTCCACAGGACGCCGTGGTCGCCGAGACCGGTGACGACCTTGGCCGCGGCGTCGAACGACGGCCGCCCCCGGATCGGCTCGAACAGCCGGTCCACGGCGTCGTCGACGGTGTTGACGACGGCGAGGAATCCCGACCGCGGGGCCTCGTCGGAGGCGTACGCGGGGACGGTCACGCCGCTCCCCGGCTCGGATCACCGAGTGCCGCGGCGGCCCGTGACGGGTCGCCGCCGTAGGCGGGGCAGTAGTCGCGGAAGCGACAGAACCGGCACAGCGGGCCGGTCCTCGGACGGAAGTCCTCGTCGCGGCAGGCCCGCTCGATCGCCGACCACACGGCCAGTGTCTTGGTCCGCTGGCTCTCGAGGCCCTGCTCGGACGGCTCGGCCGTGATCACCGTCGGCTCCTTCAGGTGGAGGAGCTTGACCTGGACCGGACGGTGGCCGAGTACCTCCTGGCAGAGCAGGGCGTAGAGCTGGACCCCGTTGAGCTTGGCCTGCTCGTAGGCCGGGGCGGGTGCCCGGCCCGTCTTGTAGTCGATCACCACCAGCTCGCCTTCGGGGGTGCGGTCGAGTCGGTCGAGGATCCCCCGGAGCCGCACGTCGCCCAACCGTGCCTCGAGCATCAGCTCGATGCCGACCGGGGTGACCTCGTTCGGGTCTTCGACCAGGAAGTAGTTGGCCACCAGCTGTTCGGCGTCCGACCGGAACGCCTCGGCATGGTCGCCCTCGAGGTCGAGGGAGAGGTAGTCGGCGTCGTCTTGGAGCGCGGCCCATGCCTGGGCCAGCTCCGCGGAGGCGGCCGCCGGTGTCCGCCGACCCTGCGGATGGTTCCAGAAGAGGCCCTCGAGGGCGGAGTGGACGAGCGTCCCCTTCACGGTCCAAACGGTCGCCGGGTCGGGCAGGCGCTCGATGGCGGTGAACCGGAAGGCGAGGGCGCAGTCGCGGAACGATGACACCTTGGACGGTGACAGCGACCGCGGGGGTTCGAAGGACACGTCTAGAGATTAGGACCGGGGTGTGCCATCCGGGGGCCCCAGTGCGTCCCGGACGCGGGAGGCGACCTCGTCGGGTCTCTGGAGCGGGCCGAAGTGCCCGAGGTCGTCGAAGGGTTCGAGGGTGCCGAGGGGCAGCCGGGCGGCGTCGGCGTCCATGATCTCCGTGCCGAAGGCCTTGGTCCTCCTCCCGTAGCCGAGCGTGACCGGGCACTGCACCTCGTGGAGGCGGGGATAGACGCCGTTCCCGAACCCGTGGAGGTAGACCTCGGCTTCGTCGTCCCTCCGGCACCGGAGGCGGATCTCCGTGCCGTCGCCGCCCTCGTCGGCCGGGACGGGCTCGAAGCCGTCCTCCACGTACCGGAGCAGGACGTCGGGGTCGAGATCGCCGAAGGGCGGTTTCGACGAGAAGTTGGCGAACGCGTCCTCCGCGGAGGGAAACGTCTCCCGTCGCCGCCGCGCCCCTTCGGTCAACGGGTTGTCCCCGGGAACGGGTGGGGCGAAGGAGGGGGGGATGACCACCGGCTCGAACAGGTAGAGGGACCGGAAGGTGCCGGGACGGGCCTGTTCGGCCAGGAGCAGTGCTGCCCCACCGCACGAGTGGCCGAATCCGACCGGACGGACGAGGCCGAGGCGGTCGACGGCGGTGAGGACGTCGGTGCAGAACCCCGACCAGGTGAAGTCGCCGTCGGCCGGTCGCCCCGAGCGCCCGTGGCCGCGCAGATCGAGCGCCCAGCAGTGGAACCGGTCACCGAGCGACCGTGCCAGGGGCAGCAGGACCCCGGCGCAGAAGCCGGTGGCGTGGACCAGGAGCAGGTCCTCCCCGTGCCCACCGAAGTCGTAGACGGCGAGCCCGATCCCGTCCGGGGTGGCGCAGATCAGGGCGGGGTCCGCCGCGGGGTCGTATCCGAGGGGCACGGGGTGACGGTAGCCGACGGACGCCCGGGCCACGGACGCCGGGACGCCCGGCGCGTGGCGCGACCGACCGATCCGGAGCGGCTAGACAAGGTGCGCCATGGAGAACTTCCTGTACCACTACAGCTACTTCGCCATCTTCGTCCTCTGCTTCATCTCGTCGATGGGACTGCCCGTGGGAGCGGAGATCGCCGTCATCGGCGGCGGGGCCCTGGCCAGCGGGGAGGTCCACAAGCTGGCGTCGAACGGCTCGACCCTTCCCGAGGTCTTCCACCTCTCGCTCGCCGCGGTGGTGGTGGCGGCGGTGGTCGGCGAGCTGCTCGGATCGTTGGCCGGTTACCTGATCGGGTACTTCGGCGGCCGCCCGCTCGTCGACCGCTTCGGCAAGTACGTGATGCTCACCCACAAGGACCTCGACCGGGCCGAGGCCTGGTTCGACCGGCACGGCGAGCCGTTGGTCCTCTTCGGGCGGTTCGTCCCGCTGCTCCGGTCCTTCGTGTCCTTCGCGGCCGGCCTGGCCGAGATGGCGATGGCCAAGTTCGTGATCTTCACCGTCATCGGCTGCGCCGTCTGGTGCACGGCCCTCACCCTGCTGGGCGACTCCCTGGGATCGAGCTACAACGACGTCCAGAAGTCGTTCAGCGACGCCGGCTACGTCATCGCCCTCCTGGCTGTCGTGGTGGTCGCCCTCCTGTTCTGGCACCGACTGCGGACCCTGCGGGAGGAGCGGCGCTGACCCGGGGTGCTTCGTCCGGGGCGAAGAAGGCCGCCCTCCGGGCCTCGGCGCACCTCGAGCGCTCGGAGGCGTGGAACGGTCTGCGCGCCGGCGATCCGGTGGTGGTCAGCGGACTGTCGCTGCGCGGGGCGACCTGGGAGTTCCGGGCCCATGTCCTGAACCGCAACAACGGGACCGAGTCGATCGAGGTCGTCGGCGGCCGGCCCGGCGACCGCACCATCCGCTCGTTCGGGCCCGAGCGCATCTTCGCCGCGACCGGCGCGAAGCGACGGGGCGGGTCGGCGCGTGCGGTGGCCGGAGAGCTGTCTCTGGCCGAGGCGCCGCAGCTCCCGCTCGACTGAGCGGGCCGAGCCGACCCGGGAGGGATCCGGTACCGGTAGGGTGCGGTCAATGGCGACCGTGACCTTCTTCCATGCCCATCCCGACGACGAGGCCATCGCAACCGGCGGCACCATGGCGTCGCTGGCCGCCGGCGGTCACCGTGTCGTCCTGGTGACCGCCACCAGGGGTGAGTTGGGCGAGGTCGCCGACGGGCTCCTCCGTCCGGGCGAGACCCTGGGAGACCGCCGGGCCGTCGAGCTGGCGGCGGCCGCGTCAGTGCTGGGCGTCGCCCGTCACACGTTCCTCGGGTACCACGACTCGGGCATGGAGGGCGAGGAGTCCAACGCCCGTCCCGACTGCTTCGCCACCGCCGACCGCGCCGAGGCCGCGGCGCGGCTGGCCGGGATCCTGACCGAGGAGGGCTCCGACGTCCTGGTCGTCTACGACGAGCACGGCGGCTACGGGCATCCCGATCACGTCCAGGTCCACGACGTCGGCATGGTCGCCGCCGACGTCGCCGGAACCCCGGTGGTCTACATGGCGACCATGGACCGAGGCTTCATGCTGGAACTGCGCCGCCGTGCCGCCGAGTCGGGCATCGGACCGGAGGACGAGCTGGAGGGCGCGGACACCATGGGGGAGCCGTCGGAGCGGATCACCACCGAGGTGGACGTGACCCCGTGGGTCGGTGCCAAGCGGGATGCCATGCGGGCCCACGCCAGCCAGATCACCGAGGACAGTTTCTTCCTGTCCATGCCCGACGACGTGTTCGGCGAGGTGTGGGGGCAGGAGTGGTACATCCGGGTCCGACCCGAGCCGGTCGGCCTGGGCGACGGGCGGCGCGAGGGCGGATTACTCGTCTCGACGGCCGGCGACCTCGCCGGTGGGGCGCAGCGGGACGGGGCGGCCCGATGACGCGGCACCGTGTGCTCCGGGTCCACGGGGGCCGGCTGGTGGTGGCCGAGCGGCGGGTGGAGCTCGAAGGGGAGCTCGACTCCCTGGCGGCCGAGGGGTTCACCATCGTCGACTCGTTCGCCGTCGACGACAACGTCTACCTGGTGCTGGCGGCCGACTGAGGATCGAGCGGACCGACCTGCGGTCGGCGGGGCGGGCGATCCGACCGAGCTACGAGTCGGTGAACGCGGCGATGGAGACGACCCGGTCCCGACCGGAGTTCTTGGCCTGGTAGAGGGCGCGGTCGGCCCGGTCGATGATCGAGATCGGGTCCTCGATCCCGTCCCAGCTGGTGAGGCCGGCCGACAACGTCACCTCGAGCTCCATGCTCGAGTCCCGACCGCCGGCGCGCAGCTGGTCGAGGAGATGGTGGGCGCCGACCAGGTCGGTGTCGGGCAGCACCAGGCAGAACTCCTCGCCCCCGTACCGGGAGACCGTGTCCTGGTCGCGGGTGTTCGAGGTCATCATGGCGGCGACCGAGCGCAGCACGTTGTCGCCGATGACGTGTCCGAAGCGGTCGTTGAAGGCCTTGAAGTGGTCGAGATCGATCATGGCCACGCTCAGCGGGGTCTGGGCCCGCAGGGCGTGGGACATCTCCAGCTCGAGCCGCTCCATGAGGCTGCGGCGGTTGGCCAGCCCGGTCAACGGGTCGGTCCGGCTCTCGGCGTGGAGGCCGTTGACGAAGTTGGTCCGGCTGGTCACCCGGAGGAAGGCGGAGGCCAGCAGGCTGGCCGCCTCGGCCGTGCGCCCCTCACCCTGACCGTCCGAGAGCGTGCGTTCGATCACCATGACCAGTTCACCGTCGGACGCGTATCCCACCGGGAGCACGCAGTGCCGGATGTCGATCTCGACGGCGTTGGACGCTATGGCGCTCGTCACCGCCGGGAGCCGGGCCAGGTCGCTGAAGTCGACCGCGGTGTCCGGCCACGAGGCGATGAGGGTGCTGCGCCGGATCGAACCGTTGCAGTGGAACACCGCCACCCGCTCGGCCGGAACGATGCAGGCGGCATAGGGAAGGCCCCGCACGAAGATCTCGGCGATCGTGTCGGAGGGGGGTCGGGTGGCGTCGATCCCGACCTCGTCGAAGCACTCCTCGAGCGAGTCGAGGGCCTGGGAGAAGTTGATCTGGCCGGTGAGCGACCCGATGGTGCGGGCGCAGATGAAGTTCACGACGGCGATGGTGGATGCGTAGATGACCATGGAGACGAGGAATTCGCCGCCGCGCAGTCCCTGGACCCACCCGATGAGCGCGATCAGGGCGAGCGCGTAGAGGTCGACCACCAGCTGCATGCGGCGGTCGCCGACGATGGCGACGAAGATGACCCCGACCAGCATGACCGGGGTGTAGAGCGCCGCCGGCGTGGCCGTCGAGAGCTCGATGCACGCCAGCCCGGCCAGGGCCAGGCACGAGATGATGAACCAGGTGTTGGCCTGGGAGGTCACACCTGCCTCACCCTTGGTGACGAGGGCGAAGACGGCCTGGCAGGCCAGACAGGCCAGGATGCAGGCCACGGCCCCGATCATGTAGCCCCAGCGGACCGACGCGTGGTCCACGAACGTCACCGTGAGGAGGATCGGGATCATGATCGACTCGGCGATGAGTCCGCAGGTGACTCCGTCCCGCAGCTGCTGGGGAGTCGGGTGCGCCAATTCGAACCTCACAGCGTGGATATCGGCACCCTCCAGGGTTAGCTTTACCGTCTGCAACCTGACTGACGCATCGGGGAGCGAGGTCCCCGGTTCGGGCGTCGTCCCTGGTCAGACGGGCTGGGTTCCTGCGAGTTACGGGGTGCGGGACCGACGGCGACGACGTCGCCCGGTGCCGTCGTCCCCGGACAGGGACGTGGACGGGATGGCCCGGGCGAAGAAGAGGGCGACCACCGTCACCAGTGCGACCACGGACAGCGCCGTCCGCAGTGCCACCAGGCGGGCCGACGCGTTCTCGGCCACGATGGCGTCCTGGGCGGCCGCGGAGAGGGACGTCGTGGCGAGGCTCTTCCGCAATTGGGCGTCGGACACGAAGGGGATCCCCGACTCGAGCTGGACGGTGGAGTGGGCGATCACCTCCGAGGGGATGGCCGGGTTGGACGACGCCCCGGCCGCGAAGGTGGTGCTCAGGCTGCCGATGAGGACGGCGCCGACGAGTGCGGTCCCGAGCGAGGCACCGAAATTGGTGAACGTGTTCTGGAGTCCGCCGATCTCCGCACTCATGGTGTCGGGGAACGCGGACACGGTGACGGCGCCGAGTTGGGAGGCGAGCGCACCGATGCCCAATCCGAGCAGGGCCATCGGGACGAGCACGATCTCCGCTCCTGCTCCCGGCGAGAGACCGCCCACCAGGACCAGTGTGCCGACCAGCATGGAGCCGAGGCCGAGCCGGACGACCATGCGGGGAGAGGCCCCCGGGGCGAGTCGGGGAACGGCGAGCGCCGACGCCAGCAGGGCCAGGGAGAGCGGCAGGAGTCGCACCCCGGTCTGGAGCGCGTTGAGCTGGAGCACGACGGACAGGAACAGCGGGATGGTGAAGAAGATCCCGGACTGGATGAAGTACTGGAAGAAGAACTGGACGAGGCCGCCGGTCATCTGGCTGTTCGCGAACATCGTCGGTCGGAACAGGGGCTCCCTGCCCGTCGCCACCCGTCTCGACTCCCACTCGATCAATGCGCCGAGCACGAGCAGGCCGGCCAGGACGAGCCAGAACACCAGGGACACCCCGGCGATGACCGGGGCGTGAGGCTTCGGGCGGACCCAGCCCCAGGTGCCCGAACGCAGGACCCCGTAGACGGTGAGGCCCAGACCCGCCACCGAAAGCAGTGCACCCAGGACGTCGAACTCCGCCCGCTTCTCCGGAGGGAGGTCGTGGATCACCCGGAGCGACAGGAGGATCACGACCACGATCCCCACCTCGCCCACGAAGACCCACCGCCACGACGCGAAGGTGGTCACGGCGCCGCCGATCAGCGGTCCGGCGGCAACCGCGATCGCGCTGGCCGCGGCGATGAGCCCGTAGGCGGCCGAGCGTCCCTCCTTGGCCACGTTTCCGGCGACCAGGGCGACGATGGCGGGCATGATCAGCGCGGCGCCGAGACCCTCGAGGAGCGACCAGCCGATGATCAGCACGGTCAGATTGGGGGCGAGCGCGGTGACGAGCGAGCCGGAACCGTAGACGACCAGGCCGACGCCGAACGCCCGCCGTCGCCCGACGAGGGCGCCGATCTTCCCGCCGGTGATCATGAACGCGGCCATGACCAGCGTGTACAGGGTGATGGCCGTCTGGATCCCGGTCACGGTCGTGTGGAGGTCGTTGGCCACCGACTGGATCGACACGTTCATGACCGAGCTGTCCAGCGTCATGAGGAACTGGCTCGAGGCGAGGATCAACAGCACCGGCGAGCGCCCGCCGGAGGTCGACGTCCGGCCAGCCGGCGCGATGGGTTCGCCGGCGGCCGTGGTCACGACAGCGAAGTTAGCCCGCTGCCGGTGCGTCGGGTGGCGGCCGAAGTGTCGTCCGGCGCTTCGCCCGGAGCCGTGCGGGAGCCGTCGACGGCGCCGGGAGCACCGTCTCCCGGAAGGGTCTGCTCAGCGGTGCGCCCCGGTCTCGCCGGATTCCGAGGAGGTGGAGGGGGGTCACCTGATGGACATACGCACCTTGTGTGTGTATCCGAAAAGTCGTCTGCCCCACTGGTGCACGTCGTCCCTCACCGACGTCCGTCGGCGGCCATCTACTGCCCCGACGAGCCCCGGGTGCTCGCCTCGCGCCTCGTCGCGGCTGCCTCGCGGAGCCCGTCGCGGGCACGGGGATCGGCGGTCTGTTCGATGAGCAGGCGGGCCTGCTCATCGGTGCTCTTCCCGAAGACCTCGGCCGCGCCGTGTTCGGTGACGATGACCGAGTGCTGGAACGACGTGGCCGGATGCTGCAGGAGGGGGATCACGCACGACGAGCCGGAAGGCTCGTGCCACGACCGGAGGGCGACGATGGCATGGCCACCGGGAGAGTGGAGTGCGCCGATGACGAAGTCGGGTTGGCCCCCGAATCCGGAGAAGATATGTGAGCGCAGGTAGGACGCGTTGACCTGGTCGAACAGGTCGACCTCGAGGGCGGTGTTGACCGAGAGCATGGCGGGTTGCTCGGCGATGCGTGCCGGGTCGTTGACGACCTCCGTCCGGCGCATGACGACACGCGGATTGTCGTCCACCCACTCGTAGAGCTCGGGCGACCCGAACAGGAAGGACGCAGTGAGCGGACGGGCGGGGTCGAGGGCCCCGGACCGTTCGAGGGCGAGCGCCCCGTCGCTGACCATCTCGGACCAGATCCCGAGTCCTCGGGCCGTCCGTAGCGCGGCGGCGGCGGCATCGGGGATGAGCCCGATGCCGAACTGCACCGTCCCCCCGTCGCTCACGTAGCGGGTGACCTGCCCGCCGATGGCGGTGGCCACCGGATCGTCGGGATGCGACGCGGGCGACGGGAGCGGAGTGGCGACCTCGAGGGCCAGGTCGATCCGGTCCGCATCGATCAGGGCGTCGCCCCGGGTGAACGGCATGTGCGGATTCACCTGTGCGATCACCGGACCACCCCTGGCGACCACCGCCTCGATGGCCGCCGGCAGCAGGTTCACCTCGATCCCCAGCGAGACGACCCCGTCCCGGGGTGGCGTTGTCTGGAGGAGCACGGCGTCAGGAGGGCGGAGGGACGCGAACAGGCGGGGCACGAGGGACAGTCGCATCGGCAGGTACTCGAGCTGGGGGTCGTGTCGTACGCCGGGGCCCACGAAGGGCGTCTCGGTGATGAACCCGTCGCGGCACGGCCAGCCGATCTGCATGTTGAGCGAGAAGACGCGGCAGCGGGGGAGCGCTCCGTCGAGGATGCGCACCAGCTCGAACGGAGTGGCGAAGTTGCCGGCCACGACCACCCGTGGTTCGTCGCCGGGCAGTGCGGCCAACCGGTCGCGGATCACGCCTTCGTTCACGTAACGCACGGATCCTCCTCACGTACGTCCACCGGTCCGCCGGGACAGCCCCGCTGCAACCGGGACGACCGGAGTGCGGCATGTCGAAGAAGCGAGGTGCACCGGGTCGTTGTCGCCACTGCGGGAGAACCTAGCCCGTGGGGTGCGGTCCACTTCGGTGAACGTCGTGTGACGTGCCGCGCGGCGGGTCGCACGTGACGCGCCGGGCCGTCGGGTGGCACAATGTCCCCGGGCGGGATCGGGTCCCGTCGCAAACTGGGCGAGGCGGGAGACGGCATGCGGCGGACGACGGACAGGATCGTAATCGGAGCGGTTGCGGCGGCGGTGATCGTCATGGTCGCACTGACCGGTTCGGTCCCGGTCGGCGCCGCGTCCTCCAAGCCGGTCGCCCCCGACGCCCCGACCGGGGTACAGGTCGTGGGCGGTTATCGGTCAGCAGTGGTGACATGGACCGCGGTGACGCCGCCCCCCGGCGAGTTCATCCTTGCGTACATGGCGACGGCAGTGGCGGGAGCGGAGAAGCGGCATTGTAGAGCGCCGGGTCCGACGACGACATGCACGTTCGCAGGCCTGAGGAACGGCACCACCTTCGACGTCGAGGTACGGGCGACCAATGGCACGACGAGGAGCCCCTACTCGACGCCGGTGACCGTTGATCCGGGAACCCCTGATGCGCCGAGCGGCGTGCAGGCGACGATCGCCACGGGTCAGTCCACCGTGTCCTTCGACGCCCCCGACGACAACCGGTTCCCGATCACGGGGTACACGGTGACGGCGACGGACGCCACCGACCCCGCCAACGGCGGCCAGGTGGTGACCGGATCCTCCAGTCCGATCACCGTCACGGGACTCACCGACGGGGACTCGTACACGTTCACGGTGGTGGCGACCAACAAGGTGGGGACCGGGGCGCCGTCCGCCCCGACCGGAGCCGTGGTGCCGGTTCCGGTGCCGGGTACACCGACCGATGTGACGGCGGTGGGAGGGGCGGGGCAGGCGACGGTGAGCTTCACACCCCCGGCCGGCCTGGCCGAGTCCTTCACGGCCACGGCCACGGACACTTCGAATGCGGGCGACGGCGGCGAGTCGGCCACCGGATCCTCCAGCCCGATCACCGTCACCGGTCTGACCGGCGGGGACAGCTACACCTTCACGGTGACCGCCGACAACGGGCCGGTCGAGGGCGCGCCGTCGGTCCCGTCGGCACCGGTCGTCCCCACCACCCTGGTCACCGTCACGGCCACCGGCTCGTCGTACGCCGCCCTGGCCATCCAACAGTGGGTGGGCCAGGTGTCGACGCTGTTCGGGCTCGACGTCGGCTGGCAGGTGTCGTCGTCGGTCATCGGACTCAACCTCTTCGCCCAGAACGAGGTGGACATCGCCGCGTCGGACATCCCCTACAGCGCCGAACAGTCGACGTTCTTCCCCGACCAGCCCTACCAGTACCTCCCTGATGTGGCCGGTGGGCTCGGGTTCATGTTCAACCTCATCGGCACGAACGGTCAGCGGATCACCGACCTGAACCTGACCGCCACCCTGATCGGGCAGATCTTCCTCGGCGAGATCACCAAGTGGGACGACCCGGCGATCGTGGCCGCCAACCCGCAACTGGCCGGTGACCTACCGGGTACGACGATCCTCCCGGTGTACCGAGCTGATCAAGGTGGGGAGAACTACCTCCTCTCGGACTATCTGCTCCACGAGGACGGAGCCGACTTCACCGCTGCCCAGACGGCCTTCGAGTGGGGGATCCCCGGTCAACCGAGTGCCACCTGGCCCGTCCCGGCGCCGAGCGCCCGGATCAGCCCCGACACGTACCCGGGTTGGGCGGCCGGCTACCCGATCGGTGAGAACGGGTCGGACAATGCCGCCGACTACGTGGCGGCGCCGTCGAGTGTCGGTGCCATCACCTACGTGGCTCCGGCCTTCGCCGCCGAACACGGCTTCCCGATGGCCTCCGTCGTCAATGCCAGCGGGGACCCGGTGCAGCCCACGTCGGTCGACGTGGCCACGGCACTCGAGTCGGCGACGTTCAACGCCGACATGAGCCAGAACCTCTCCGGCGTGTACTCGAGCACGGAGGCCGACGCCTACCCGCTCTCCTGGTACAGCTACCTGGTCGCCCCCTGCTCCCCGTCTCTGGCCTCCGCCCAGGGCGCGTCGTGCGACGGGCCGGACGTCGCGTCGCCCTTCGCCGCCGACAAGGGACAGGTCCTCGGCCAGTTCGTGGCCTACCTGGCCTGTGCCGGCCAGCAGCACATGTCCGATCTCGGGTACGCCCCGTTGCCCCCCAACCTCGTGCAGGCGGACTTCGACGCCATCGGACGCATCAACGGAGCAGTGGTGCCACCCGCCCCGACGGCGGCCAACTGCGCCGATCCCTACGTGGACGGTGAGACGGTGCTGCCCGGCGGTTAGCGCCGACGCTCACGGCGAACGCGTCTCGGGGCTGACGCGGCCATCTACCATGGGGCGATCGAAGCGGTAGGCGACGGATCGGGACCCACGGGGCGGCACCATCGGTCGTCGGCCGGTCGGGTGATGGTGGCCGTGATGGTTCTGGTGACGACCGGCTACGCCTGGTGGGCCACCGGACGCCACCCGTTCACCGCCGTCGCCTACGGGGCGGTCGCCCTTCCCGTGGCCATCGCCGTCGCGGTTTCCGTGGGCGTCCCGGCGGACCGCCACCGTGGACCGGCCGAGCACGTGGTGGCCACGCGCCCGCAGCGGGCGACGCTGCCGTGGATCCTCTTCCTGGTCTTCGCCCTGGCGCTCGAAGGACTGGGTCTCGCTCTCGGCGGCCGGTCGGTGGTGGTGCCCACGCTCAGCACGACCGTCGATCACGCCATGCGGTGGCACTGGGCGCGGTTCGCCCTCTTCGGAGTGTGGCTGGCGGTGGGTTGGGGAGTGTTCATCCATCCGCCGGTCCGTCCGGGACGATCCGAGGGGGCCGTCTGACGTGGCGGTGACCGTGTTGTGGGTGGCACTCCTGGCGGCCGCGGTGGCGTGGGAGATCGTGTGCCGGTGCTCGGGCGGACGGTGGACCAGCCTCGGCGAACTGGCCGGTGCGATGGCGGCGCGGCGGGCGGGCCTCGTCATCCTGCTCGTGCTGTGGGCGTTCGTGGGGTGGCACGTGTTCGCGCGCTACACCTTGCCGCGCTGAAGGGCGGGGCCGGCAGCGTGGGCGGTGCGACGCCCACGAGCGAGCACCGCGCACCGGACCGGGGTGCGCCTCACCCTGTGGTCGATCTGGAGCCGGTGACGAGAATCGAACTCGCATAACCTGCTTGGAAGGCAGGGACTCTAGCCATTGAGCTACACCGGCGAACTGGGGAAATCCTGTCCCGCGCGGACCGTGGAATTCTCCGGACCCACCCGGGGGCCACGGTCGCGGGACTGCAGGCGCGAGACTCTAGCAGCGGACCGTTGACCAGGGTGTTTGCCCCAGGTCCCGAACCGGTGCCTCCTCATTCCTGTCCGGGTGACCACAGTGGGCCATCGGCGGTGAATCCGATCGGCGTTCCCCACCGGTTGCGGTAGGCGACCTCGTGGACGGGCCGCCGGCCGGCGACCCCCCAGCGGCCCGTCGGGTACCCGAAGCTCACGCAGCAGGCCATGATCCACTGCTCGTCGGTCGGAACGCCCAGGATCTCGAACGTCTCGGACGGATACCAGAATCCGAGCACGGCGGTCAGGGAGCTGCCGACCCCGTGGGCCCGCGCGGCCAGCTGGGCGCTCCACACCGCCGGGTAGATGGATCCTCCCGTCGGGTCCCCTTGGACGAAGGCGAAGAGGAACAGTGGCACCTCGGCGAAGTGGTCGGCGAGCCACTGGGCCGAACGCTGGACCTTGAGCATCTGGATGCTCTCGGGGTCGTCGGGATCGGCGTTGGCCGCGGCCAGCCGGTCGGCGTAGACCGTGGTCCACAGCTGCGCGATGGCGTCCTGGTAGAGGGGTGCGATCCGACCGATCACCTCCTTGTCGTCGACCAGGAGGAACTTCCAGTTCTGGGTGTTGCCGCCCGACGGGGCGCGGATGGCGGCATCCAGGATCGAGGCCTGGACGTCCATCGGGACCGGGTCCGGTCGTACCCGGCGCATGGCGCGAGTCGTGTAGAGCGCCTCGAAGATGTCCACGGTGTCCTCCCCGGTCCCGGACCGCCCGGTGGCAGTGGGTCGGTCCTCACCGTACCGCCGTCGGGGCTCCTGTCCGGCGGGTGCTAAGAACCGGGCCATGGCCACGCTCCCCACGGTGCCGGACGACGTCGTCGAGCTCGAGGTGGGTGCCGTCGCCGCGGGTGGGGGCTGCGTGGCCCGGGGCCCGGACGGACGGGTCGTGTTCGTCCGACACAGCCTTCCCGGCGAGCGGGTGCGAGCCCGTATCACGTCGGAGACGACGTCGTTCCTCCGGGCCGACGCCGTCGAGGTGCTCGACGCGTCGCCGGACCGCGTCGACCCGCCCTGCACCCACGCCGGCCCCGGCCGTTGCGGCGGCTGCGACTTCCAGCACGTGGCTCTCGGCGCCCAACGCCGGCTGAAGGAGGACCTCGTCGCCGAGCAGCTCGCCCGCGTGGCCGGCGTCGAGCTGCGGGTCGAAGTCGAGGAGGTCGACGGCGCCCCCGGGGGCCTCGCCTGGCGCACCCGGGTGGCCTTCGCCGTGGATCCCGAGGGCAGGGTGGGACTGCGGCGCCACCGCAGTCACGACATCGAGCGGGTGGCGGTGTGCCCGATCGCCACCGACGCGGTCAACCGGGTGGGGGTCGGCTCGGTCCCGTGGGCCGGCGCCCGCCGGATCGAGGTGTCGGCATCACCCGACGGGGGAACGGCGGTGGTGCTGGTGGAGACGGGGAAGCAACGACTGGAGGGACTGCCCGATGTCGACGCCGGCCTCGTGTGGAAGGGCCGGACCCTGCGCCCGCCCGATCACCTCGAGGTCGAGGTGCTGGGCAACCACTTCCGGATCCACGCCGGCGTGTTCTGGCAGGTGCACCCGATGGCGGCCGAGGTCCTGACCCGGGTCGTAGTGGAAGGCGCCGGGGCCCGCCCGGGGGACCGGGTGGTCGACCTCTACGCGGGAGCCGGGCTGTTCACCGTCGCCCTGGCCCGTGCCGTCGGAGCGACGGGGGCCGTATGTGCTGTGGAACGCAGCGGGCCGGCGATCGCCGACCTGAAGCGGAACGTGTCCGGTCTCGGCCATGTCGAGGCGGTGCGGGCGGACGTGACCCCCGGCCTGGTGGCCCGCCGTCTGGGCCGCCCGGACCTGGTGGTCCTCGACCCGGCCCGGTCCGGGGCCGGCCGCGAGGTGATGGCGGCGATCGGCGGACTGGACCCGGCGCCGAGAAGGGTCGTCTACGTCTCCTGCGAGCCCGCTCCGTTCTCCCGCGACCTCAAGGTGATGCTCGACGCCGGGTGGAGCCTCCGCTCGCTGCGCGCCTTCGATCTGTTCCCGATGACCGAGCACGTCGAGTTGGTCGGGGTGCTGGCACCGCCCGGCGTCCGGAGCCCCGGCGCCTGAGGTTCCGGCGGAACCACCGGCGTCCGCCGACGGAGGCTCCGGAGGGGCCACTGCTACTCTCGGCCCCGTGCGCTCCAGATCCATCGGCCTCCTCCTCGTTGCCGGGCTGGCCGTCACCGGTTGCTCGGGCGGAGCGACGACCGGGTCGCCGCGGACCACCGAGGCGCCCAAGCCGGCGGGCGCGGAGCCGTCGCCCATCGCCCGTCAGGTCTGCTCGGACGAGGCCCAGGCGGACATGGTCTCCGCCCTGGGCGAGACGGCCGAGGTGACGACCCCGACGTGGGTGGACGATCTGTACTCGTGCACCTACCGGTATCCCACCGCGACACCGTCCGGCTCGTACACGGTGTCGGTGAAGGAGCTGTCCACCTGGGACCAGACCTATGCCTACTTCGACGGACTGGCGACGCAGTTGGGCAAGTCCCGGGACCTGGAGGGACTGGGCCAGGGCGCCTTCCAGACGTCGGACGGCTCGGTCGTCGTCCGCAAGGACTGGAAGGTGCTGCTGGTCGACGTCTCGGGGCTGCCCTCGCAGTTCGGCGTCCCGCCCACCAGTTCGGGGTACGTGGCGGTGACGGTGGCCGACGTCATCCTCGGCTGCTGGGCGGGCGACTGAGCAGCGTCCGCCGGGCGTCCTCCGGCGATCAGCCGGTGTAGACGCCCCTGACCGACTGGATGATGGCCAGGCACATCTCGTCGGAGGATCCGTCGCCCCAGACGGTGAAGTGCGGTGGGAGCTTCCGGAGCTGCGGCAGTTCCTCGGCCAGGGTCGGGTCGAAGGTGCACGTGACCCCGATGGTGTCGCCCGGCTGGGTCATGACGGGGTGCGCCAGGTTGTAGGAGCGTTGGTAGTCGAAGTCGTAATTGGTCACGTTCAGCAGTGTCTGGGCGTCCGGTTGACCCGGGTTGAGGACGATCTGCATCGCCCGACCGGTCAGGTGCATGTGGGCCGTGAGCCGGAGGATGGTCTGGTCACCGCCGATCGGCCACGTGCACGTCGTCGTGTTCCCTTCCGGAGGGCTCGCAGGATTGCGGCCGCAGACCGTCTCCAGGACGTTGTCGAAGGCGATGGCGCTCTGTCCGAACCGCTGGCCCAGGTTGGTCAGCTCGGCCGAGCGGCTGCAGAGCGCTCCGGTCACGTCGGCCGGGCACGGCACGTCCGGCGGGGCAGGGAGGAGGTCGAGGTGGAGGGGCTGCAACGGCGTCGACGCCGGCACCGTGTGGAGCACGAGACCGGCCCGCACCGGCTTGTCGCCCCGCAGCAGGTTGTAGTGGATCTGCATGACGACCAGGCTGCCGGCCGGGAGCTCGGCGCCGGTGCCCTTCGGCATCACGTCCTCTCCCGCTCCCGGCGCCCACGCGGTCAGCCACGGGGTGTTGGAGATCTGGCCCTGGAAGTGCTTGCCACCCGCGGCACCGTCGGTGGCCGGTGCGCCCCCGCCGGTGTTCGACGGGACCGAGTTGGGGAGGGCCGACTCGCCGAAGCAGGTCCAGCCCTTGCCGCCCTTGTCGTCGGCGAGCGCGGTGGACGCGAGGGCCGGCGGGATCAGGAAGAGGATGGCGTGATGGACTTCGATGCTGTTCGGGTAGAAGTGGGCCGACACGATGAACGAATTCTTGGTGACATGCGGGTTCACCAGCGTGCAGTGGTAGTCGTCGGTGGCCCCGGGAGGAGCCTTCGGCGTGTAGGACGTCCCGTTCATCACGATGGTCTGCTCGGGTGTCGACGCACCGGCCCGGGCGGCCCCGAGTCCGATGGCCAGGGCGGTCGTGACGAGGAACCCAGCCAGTGCGAGGCGCGCGAGTCGAGAGGTCATTGCAGCGAGGCTAGCCGTGGACCGGGTGTACCGCCGAGACACCTGCCGATCCTCACCGGCCGATCGTCACCGGCCGAAGGCGCCACCGCCCCGGCGGAGCGTCTACGGGACCGTGTCGTGAAACGACAACGAGACGGTCCTCGTCCCGAAGCGGCTGGTCACCTGGAACCGCCACCTCCCCGGGGTGAGGACCACGATCTCGGTGAAGTGCCCCGGTCCGACGGTGAGCTGGCGGAGTGCCTCCGGCGGCGTGCCCACCGGGCCGGCCACGACCCGGGGGTGGGTCGAGGCGACCTGGGCCGGCGTGCCGTAGAAGATCAGGTGCCACTGGTTGACACCGGCGCTGCCGGGGTCGAAGTAGCTCTCGAGCGAGCCGCCGTCGGGGAGCTGGGTGTTGGTCAGTGACGGCAGCTCGGGCAGGAGCGACTCCCCGCGGGCGGGTGACACCACCTGGCTCACGACGGTGAGACCGGCGAAGAGCACGACGGGGAGGAGGACCGAAACGACCACGCCCCACCGGCCGGTCGTCCCACGGCCTCCCCCGACGCCTTCCAGTCCCGATCGCCCCAGTCGGGACAGCCGCAGGCTGTTCAGCACCACGAGGACACTCGAGAGGCCCATGGCCAGCGCGGCCACCAATGGGTCGAGCAGGCCGAACGCGGCCAGCGGTAGGGCCGCCACGTTGTAGCCCATGGCCCATCCGAAGTTCTGCACGATGATCGCGTAGGTCGACCGGGCCATGCCCACGGCCGCCGGGACGCCCTGCAGGTCGTTCCCGAGGAGCGCCACGTCGCTGTTGGCCAGCGCCGCCTCGGAGCCGCTGCCGATGGCGCAGCCCACCTCGGCGGCCGCCAGCGCCGGCGCGTCGTTGACCCCGTCGCCGACCATGAGCACCCGGTCGCCGTGCGACCGCATGTCGGCGAGGGCGGACAGCTTGTCCGCCGGACTGAGCGCGCTGCGGGCGTCGGTGATGCCGAGCGCCGCCGCGGCCGCCCCGACCGCAGGGGCGCTGTCTCCGCTGAGGATGGTCGTCGGGAGCCCGAGTCGACGCAGGTGGTCGACGGTCGGCCGGGCCTCGGGGCGGAGCGGTGTGGACACGGACAGGGCGCCGAGGACCACCCCGTCCCGTTTGACGACGATGACACTCTCCCCCCGGTCGTGCCAGCGCTCGACGGGCCCGGCGAGGTCGGCGTCGAGGTGCTCGGGCAGGACGCGACCGACTTCGATCAGGTGGCCGTCGACGGTTCCCGACACCCCGATCCCGGCGACGGCCCGGACGTCGGTGGCCGGCGGCACCGGCAGCGCCGGGGAGCGGTCCGCCTGCTCGCGCACGGCCGACGCGATCGGGTGGTCGCTCGCCGACTCGACGGCCGCGGCCAGGGCGACCACCGTGGCCGGGTCCTGGCCCGCCACCACGGCGACGTCGCCCACGGCGGCGTGACGCTCGGTCAGGGTGCCGGTCTTGTCGAAGGCCACGCGGTCGACCCGGGCCAGGCGCTCCAGGGCGTCGCCGCTGCGGACGAAGATCCCCAACGCCGCCGCCCGGCCGCAGCCGACCATCATCGCGACGGGGGCGGCCAGGCCCATCGCGCAGGGGCAGGCGACCAGGAGCACGGCCAACGCCGCCAGCACCCCGCGCCCGAAGTTGCCGACCACGGCCCACCACACGACGAAGGTGGTGGCCGCCCCGAGGAGCACGGCGGGCACGAACACGGCGCTGATGCGGTCGGCGATGCGCTGGAGCGGCGCCTTGTCCCGCTGCGCCTCCTCGACCAGGCGCTGGAGTCGGGCCAGCACCGATTCGGCCGCCACGGCACCCACCTTGACCACCAGGACCCCGCTGCCGTTGCGAGTCCCCCCGGTCACCTGGTCGCCCGGCTCGCGGTCGACCGGAAGGGGCTCGCCGGTGAGCATCGACTCGTCGACGGCCGAGACGCCGCTGACGACGGTCCCGTCGAGGGGGAGGGCCTCGCCCGGGAGCACCTTGACCAGTGCACCGACCGGCACGCTCTCGGGGGCGACGAGCTCACCCTCGTCGTCGGCACCCCGGATCACCCGTGCCGTCGGGGGGCGGAGGGAGAGCAGCGAGTGCAGGGCCGCCGCGGCCCGCTCGCGTACCCGGGCCTCGATCGCCCGCCCGGTCACCAGGATGGCCACGATGATCGGTGCCATGACCCCGTGCAGGCGGGCGGCGAAGGCGTCACTGCCGCCCAGGTGGACGTGGCGGCCCCCGAGGGCGATCGCCTCCACCGCGGAGACGGCCAGCGCGGCCAGGGTGCCCAGCGCGATCAGGGTGTCCATGTTGGTGGCGCCGTGGCGGAGCAGGCGGGCGGCGTTGCGGAGGAAGGGCCAGCCACCGGCGATTTCCACGGCGATGGCCAGGAACAGGACGATCCAACTCGGTGTGGACGTCTCGGGCGCGAAGAGGGCCACCGCCAACGCTGCCAGGGCGAGTGGCCACGAGAGGACCATGCGGACCATCCAGTGGTCCGGGTCGGACGGACCGGTGGTCGGCACGTCCTCGGACACCGGTGATGCCGTGTAGCCGACAGCGGTGACGGCGGCGACCAGGTCGGCGTCCCCGGCCAGGCCGGGGTCGTAGGAGACGAAGGCCCGGTGGGTCGCCAGGTTCACCGAGGCACTGGCCACGGCGGGGAGCTTGCCGAGCGATCGCTGGATCCTGGTGGCGCACGCGCTGCAGTGCATGCCGCCCAGGTCCAGCTCGGCTGTCGCGAGCTCGTGGTCCTGCCCGAGCCGCTCGGCTACCTCGGTCGGTGTGGTCACCATGGGGAGGTCACCATGGGAGCCGGTCCCTGTCAGCCGACCGGGGTCGCGGCGTACCCGGCCTCGGCGACGGCGGCGGTCAGCGCCTCGACGTCGGTCTGTGCCGGGTCGAACCCGACCACGGCACGCGCGGACTCGAGGTCCACCGAGGCGCTGGTCACCCCGGCGTGCTCGGTGAGGGTCTCCTCGATCAGTGCGACGCACGAGCCGCAGTGCATCCCTTCGACGACCAGCTGGACCGACGTGGCCGTCGAGCGGGCCGCGGTGGGGCTGTGGGGATCGGAATCGGTGGAGGTCACGGCCACCAGCGTAATTGCTCAGGACCGGAGACGGGACGTCGGCGACCAGCCGGGTGCGGGGACGGGGCAGCCGGGTGTAGGGACGGGCAGCCGGGTGCGGGGACGGGGCAGCCGGCCGCCGCCCGCTACGGTGGGCCACGTGCCGACCTACCTGGACAAGCAGGCCACCGTCGATCTCCTGGCGAACGAGTACCGCCAGATCGCCGACGTGTGCGCACCCCTGACCCCCGGGGAGTGGGACACCCCGACCTGCCTGCCGGGTTGGAGCGTCCGCGACGTGGTGAGCCACGTCATCGGGGTCGAGGCCGGGCTCCTCGGTGAGCCACTGCCGGCAGTCGACATCTCGCACCTGTCCCACATGAAGAACCCGATCGCCGAGGCGAACGAGGTGTGGGTGGAGTCGCTGCGGGGGACCCCAGGCCCCGGGATGCTGGCCCGGCTGGAGGACGTGACGACCCGGAGGTTGGCCGAGCTCGGGGCGATGGACCAGGAGGCATTCGACGCTCCGTCGTGGACACCGGCGGGGAAGGACGAGACCTACGGGCGGTTCATGCGCATCCGGCACTACGACTGCTACCTCCACGAGCAGGACATCCGGTTCGCCCTCGGGAAGGGCGGACGCGAGTCGGTCGAGGACATGGACTCGGCTCTCGACGAGGTGGCCACCGGGATCGGTTACATCGTCGGTCGCCGGGCCCACATGCCCGAGGGGGCACGGGTGCGGATCGACCTGACCGGGACGTCCGCCCGGACCTACCTGGTCGAGGTGGGTGAACGGGCGTCGCTGGTGGACGGGTTCGACGAAGCGCCCACGGTGGGGATCGAGTTGCCCGCCATGCACTTCCTCAGGCTCACCGGCGGTCGCCACGACCCGGGGGTCGATCCCGAGGACGTCGTCGTGTTCACCGGCGACCGGGCACTCGGCGGCCAGTTGGTCGCCAACCTGGCCTTCACCATCTGACCGCCGGCTGTCCGACCGCCGGCTGTCCGACACCCGACCGCCGGGCGGACCCGCGGCTCGTCGCCCGTCCCCTCGGCGATCTGCCTCAGCCGTCCCCGCCGCCGGGCCGACCGAGCTCGGCGAGTCCGTCGCCGTCGAGCCGGTAGCCGGTCCATCCGGTCATCGGACGGGCACCGATCGAGCGGTAGAAGCCGAGCGCGGTCTCGTTCCAGTCGAGCACCGACCAGTCCATCCGGGCGTAGCCACGCGACCGGGCCGTGCGGGCGAGTTCGGCGAAGAGGGCCCGGCCGACGCCCCGCCCGCGGTGCTCGGGACGGACGTAGAAGTCCTCCACGAAGATGCCGACCCGGCCGGTCCACGTCGAGAAATTGAGGAAGTGGATCGTCATCCCCACCACCTCGCCGGCGTCGTCGGCCACCGACGCGAACACGACGGGCGACCCGGTGAAGAGTGCGTCGGCCAGCATGGCCTCGTCCACCTCCACGGCGTCCGGCTCGTGCTCGTAGGCGGCGAGGTCGTGGACGAGTCCCACCAGGACGGGGACGTCGTCGGGCGTGGCCGGCCGGATGATCACGGGACGAGGAGGACCCGGCCGAAGGCGTGCCGGCTCTCGATGTAGGCGTGCGCCTCGCCGGCCTGCTCGAGGGCGAACCGGCGGTCGATGACGACCTGGAGGCGCCCGGCCGCGATGTCCTCGAGGTGGCCGGCGATCATGGCGTGGGCCCGGGTGCCGAGGAACAGCTCGGCTCCGAGGAAGTAGCCCACCAGGGTCTGGTTGTTCGCCCGCATCGTCGAGATGTCGAGCATCGACGACGTCTCCCTCCCGGCATCACCGAAGCTCACGCACCGGCCGCGGTAGGCCAGGCACTGGAGGCTCCTCTGGAGGTTGGAACCCCCGACCGAGTCCACGATGACGTCGGCCCCCCGCCCGTCGGTCCACCGCCGGACCTCGTCCACGAAGTCGGTCGACGTGTAGTCGATGCCGTGATCGAGGCCCAGCGTGGCGAGACGCTCCAGGCGTTCCGGAGAGGACGCCGTCGCCACGACGCGGGCCCCCGCCCGCTTGGCCAGCTGGATGGCGGCGATCCCCACGCCGCTGGCGCCGGCGTGGACGAGAGCGGTCTCGCCGGCCTGCAGCCGTCCGAACTCGAACAGGCAGTCGTCGGCCGTGCCGAACGGGACCGGCACGCAGGCCGCCTGCTCGGTGGGCACCCCGTCCGGGATCTTCCAGCAGAAGGACCGACCGGCCACCCGCAGCTCGGCGTGGGACCCGTCGACCCCCACGGTGACCACCCGGTCGCCCTCGGCAAGGTCGTCGACACCGGCACCCACCTCCGCCACGACGCCGGCGCACTGGTAGCCCACGATATGGGGGACCCGGTTCAGCTCGCCGCGGAGCCGGTTCAACGTGTCGCCGCCCTCGATGCTCACCGCCTCCACCCGGACGAGGACCTCGCCCGGCCCGCATACCGGGTCGGGCACGTCCTCGTAGCGGAACACGTCCGGCCCGCCCGTCTCGTAGTACACCGCTGCCTTCATTCCCCACTCCTCCGGTCGACTGCCGCCACCCTAGGCAGTGCCGTGCGGAGACGGCGCGGCCGGCCGGCCGACGGGTCCCACCCCGCCCGTGACCCGGGTGCAATGCGTGTTTCGGTCGGCCAGGTGCAATCCCTGTTGCGGGTCAAGTTGCCCTGCCTCGCGGCCGATATGACGGGTGATGGGAGATCGCCCCGTACCCGATGGTCCCGACGTGGGACACGCTGCCCCGACGGACGGCCCGGGGCCCGACCGCGTGGCGTTGGGTCAGGCACTGGCCGCCCGCGCCGACGAGATCGGCACGCAGGTGGCGTCCCGGTTCCCCGAGTTCCTCCGTACCGAGGCGTTCGCCTCCTCCCGGCTGGGCACCGCGCTGATCGGCCGGTGGCTGGCCACCGACGAGGTGGCCTCCGCCGAGGAGGAGTTGACGCTCTCCCGCCAGGGTCAACAGGTGGTCCTGATGGAGGTCGACCTGGGCATGGCGGTGAAGGGCTACCTGCACTGGAGGGACCTGTGCTCGGCCGTGCTCTGGGAGGAGGGCGCCCGTCTGGGCTCGGGACAGGATCTGGTGGAGATGGCCTGTGCGGTCGTCCGCCTCAGCTGCGACGGCGGCCTGGTGCGGACGGTCCGGGCGTTCGACGAGACCCGCAGCGTCCTCCAGGAGCGTCTGCGCAAGGAGCAGGCGAACCTCTCCCACCAGGCGCTGCACGACGAACTGACCGGGCTCCCGAACCGCACCCTGCTGGCCGATCGCCTGCGACGGGCCGCCCTGGGCGCGACCCGCTCGGGTCAGCGACCGATGCTCCTCTTCCTCGACCTCGACAACTTCAAGGCCATCAACGACCGGTTCGGACACTCGGCGGGGGACAGCCTGCTGGTGGCCGTGGCCGAGCGCCTCCTCGCACTGGTCCGGTCCTCGGACACCGTGGCGCGCCTCGGAGGGGACGAGTTCGTGATCCTGGCGGAGGACCTGGAGGATCCCACGGTCGCGGCCCAGTCGTTGGCGGAGCGGATCCACCAGACCATGCGGGCGCCGGTCCCGGTCGGCGACCGGGAGCTGCACAGCTCGGTGAGCATCGGCATCACCCAGGTCCCGCCCGAAGCGGACCCGGACATCTGCCTGGCCCAGGCCGACGCCGCCATGTACCAGGCCAAGCGGAGCGGCCCCGCCCATTTCGAGATGTACAACACGTCGATCGGTGCCGAGTACCGACGCGAGGGCCAACTGGCCGACGAGCTGCGGGTCGCCCACGGCCGGGGCGAGCTCGGCCTGCACTACCAGCCGCTCTTCAGGATCGCCGGTGGGCGGGCGGGCGGCCTGGTGGGTGCGGAGGCCCTCCTCCGTTGGGCCCATCCCGAGCTCGGCAGCGTCCCGCCGTCCGAGTTCGTGCCGATGCTCGAGCGCAGCCGGCAGATCATCCCGGTGGGCCGCTGGGTGCTCGAGGAGGCGACGTTCCAGTGCCACGAGTGGCAGGCCCGGGGCCGCGGCCTGTCGGACATGACCATGTCGGTCAACGTGTCCGCCCGCCAGCTCCAGGACCCCGACTTCTACGACGACGTGCAGGACGCACTGGACGGCTCCGGCCTCGATCCGTCGCACCTCGTGCTCGAGGTCACCGAGACCGACCTGGTCGTGGACATCGCTCAGATCGGCACCACCATGCAGCGCGTGCGCGACCTCGGCGTCCACCTGGCCCTCGACGACTTCGGCACCGGTTACTCCTCCCTCCTGTACCTGCAGGGCATGCCCATCGACCGCCTCAAGATCGACCGGAGCTTCGTGGCGTCGTTGGGTGAGGTGGGCCACGACGGGACGATCATCCAGACGGTGATCGACCTGGCCCACACCCTCGGGATCATCGTGGTGGCCGAAGGTGTCGAGACGGAGGACGAGCTGCAGGCGGTCGGTGCCATGGGGTGCGACGAGGTGCAGGGCTTCCTGCTCGGACGCCCACAGCCGCCCCACCTCCTGTCGCTGACCGGCGCCGAACCGGTGTCGAGCCACTCGTGAGCGGAGCCTGATCCGGATCCACCCCGGCCGCTGCGGCCCTGCGCACCGCGGCCGGACCGGTCAGCGTGCCAGTCGGGCGAACATCCCCTTCTGCGCCTTGTAGAACGCCGGGAGCTCCGCGGACAGCCGGTCGTAGACGGCGACCGCACCGGGCTCCGGTAGGTGGGTCTCGGCCACCGGGACCAGGGAGCGGAGCTCGGGTGGCGAGACCGCCCCGAGCGAGAGGCCGGCGATCAGCGCCGCTCCGCGCAGGTTGGCCAGGACGGGCTGGTCCATCTGCTCCACCGGGCGGTCGAGCACGCTGGCGAAGATGGAGCACCACAGCGACGAGGTGGCGCCGCCCCCGATGGCCCGAACCGTGCCCAGGGGGCGGCCGACGAACCGTTCGACGGCCCGGGCCAACCAACGCGAGTTGAGTGCGACCCCCTCCATGACGGATCGGACCATCTCGGCCCGGGTCGTACGCAGGGACAGGTTGTGGAAGCCGGCACGCGCCCGGCGGTCGTCGATCGGCGACCGCTCACCGGCGAGCCACGGGGTGAACAGGAGCCCACCGCTCCCCGGGGGAGCGGAGCCGGCCAGGGTCGTGAGCTCGTCGAAGGGGGTGGGTCCCGCTCCGTCGACGCGCTCCCCGTCCAGGCAGCCGCGGAGCCAGTCCAGTGCGCCTCCGCCCGACTCCTGGTTGTTGGCCACCAGTCGCAGCCCGGGCAGGATCCCGGGGACGGTCGCCATCTGGTGGACGGGGTCGGTCTTCTTCTTCGGGAACGGGCAACTGACCCAGCTGGTGGTGGAGATGGCGACGTGGGGTTCGAAGGGGAGGACCGAGCCCGAGCCGACGCACGCGGAGTGGAGGTCGGGCGTGCCGGCCACGACGACCACCCCGCGGGGCAGTCCGAGGTCGTCCGCCACCTCGGGGAGCACGGTTCCGATCTCGCTCGCGGTCGGCCGCAGGGGCGGGAGCTTGCCGGCCGGGACGCCGGCCGCCGCCACCAGCACCGGGTCGTACGCCACCGGGTCGGCGACCCGGTTGTCGGTGAGCCAGGCACCGGCCATCGACGCCGGGGTGGCCGCGGCCGTCCCGGTGAAGCGCATCGACAGGTAGTCGACCGGTTCCAGGTACCAGCGTGCGGCGCGGGCCACCTCCGGTTCGTCGTGCTCGAGGTGCAGGATGTGTCCGATCGGGTCGGCCCCCGACGTCGACGGCGCCCCTCCGCTGTGGCGGATCCATCGGACCGCGGCCAGCGGGGCGTACCCGGCCACCGGCCCGCCGACGACCCGCCGGGCGTGGGGGCCTCCCCGGGTGTCCGACCAGAGCTGGCACGCGCCGACGGGCACCCCGTGGACGTCGACGGGGACGGTGCTGGCCCACTGGCCGGTGCACGAGACGGCGACGATGCGATCGGCCCGGACCACGCCGGAGTCGACGGCCCGCCGGGCCGCGCCGCGGATGAGGTCCCACCACAGTCCGGCGTCCTGGGTGGCCTGCCCGTCGGTGCCGAGATCGGTGGGGACGGGCAGGTGCTCCGTGCAGGCGATCACCCCGCTGAGCGACACCAGGCCCACCTTGGGCCCGCCGGTGCCGAGATCGACGGCGAGGACCCAGCGGTCCTCCCGTGGCCCTCCCAGGCCGGTGGTCATCGACGCCGGCGGCGGCGGCCGTGCCCGGCGGCGAGCCGGGGCGCCCGGTCAGGCATCCTCGGGGATGGCCTGCTGCTGGTCCATCATCTCGCTCATCATCAGCCGGATGAACTCGTCGGCCTCGTCGGTCATGCCGCCTGCCACACCGCCGTAGACGGCGCCCGATCGGGGTGCCTCGGACGCGTGCTCGGACGCGTACACGACGGCATCGGCCAGATCGGCGGCGAAGGCGTCCGCCACGCCCGGCCGGGTCTGGGGCCGGGTGACCGCCATGTGCAGCGCGTTGGGGTACTGCTGCCCGTTGAAGCGCCATCCCCGTTCGCGCATGAAGTCGTTGACGTGGTAGATGTCGAACTCGTCGGAGGTGAAGCTGAACAGGAAGGTCGGGCTCCCGAGGATGCGGAGCTGGGGGTGGGCCCGGACCGACTCCTGCATGGTCGCCGACGTGGCGAAGATCTGCTCGGCGTAGCCGCGGTAGCCCTCGCGACCGAGCTGGATCATCGAGGCCCAGGTGGCGGCCAGGAGGCCCCCCGAACGGGACCCGTCCATGCCCGGCGAGCAGTACTTGCCGCCGCTCCAGTCGGTATTGAAGAAGTACTGGGCGTTGCGCAGGGCCTTGTCCCGGAACGTGAGCACCGAGGTCCCCTTCAGCGCGTATCCGTACTTGTGGGTGTCGGCGGAGATGGAGGTGACGCCCGGCACCCGGAAGTCGAAGAGGGGCACGTCGTAGCCGAGCTCCTGGCCGAAGGGGAGGATCCATCCGCCGAGGCAGCCGTCGACGTGGAGTCCGATGCCGTGCTCGAGGGCGATGTCGGAGAGGGACTCGATCGGGTCGACGGTGCCGTAGCCGTAATTGCAGGCCGACCCGATGAGGGCGACGGTCCCGCCGTCCACCGCGCCGGCGACCCACTCGAGGTCCACCTGGGTGGTCACCGGGTCGACCGGGGCCGTGCGCAGTTCGACGCCGAACAGGTGGCAGGCCTTGTCGAACGCGGGGTGCGCCGTCTCCGGCTTGATGACGTTCGGTCGCAGGGAGCCGCCACTGGCCGCGGCACGGTCCCGGTAGGCCAGGATCGCGTGGCAGATGCTGCCGGTCCCCCCCGAGGAGACCAGGCCGACCGGCTCCGAGCCCGTCACCGACTCGCCGTGCAGCAGGTCGAGCGTCATGGCGATGATCTCGGCCTCGAACCGGGTGGCGCTCGGGCAGATGTCCCGCTGGAGCGCGTTGACGTGCGAGAAGAGGGAGAAGGCCTCGTTCAAGAAGGCGTAGTGGTCGTGGTCGCCGCAGTACATGGTGCCCGAGCACTTGCCGGTCTCCCAGGAGCGGTCCTCCTCGACGGCCATCGACCGCAGGATCCCGAGGACCTCGTCCCGGGGGAGGCCGCGTTCGGGGAGCGTGCGGTGGACGGGTACGCGGTCGGCGTAGGGAAAGGGGCTCATGGTCGTGACTCCTCGTGCGGTCGATGCCGGCCGCGGGACCGACCTGCGCACGGTACAGCGCGGACCGGTCCTCCGTGGCCGGGGTGCGCCGGACGGACGGTGACCTCTTTGACCAGGAACCACGGTAATCAGTAGCCAGCGGGTGCATTCAAGCTTCCCGGAGGCGTGGTCGATACCCGGTGGTGCAATGGATCTCGTCGCCGGATGCGATCGAATCAGAGGACGACGGGACGCTGAACAGGGTCTTGGTCGGACGCATCGCGTCCCTCGCCCTCATCGTGTCGGGCGTCCTGTTCACGTCTTCCGAATTCGCAGCCCCCGGCTCCTACTCGAGGATCCCGGTCCTGGTCCTGGGCCTGTCCACCGTGGGCTCCGGGATCGCGGCCTGGTGGGCCCCCTGGGAGCGGATGGGACGGTGGGCCGTGCTCACCGTCGTGCCGTTCGCCTTCGTCTCGTTGGACCTGGCCTACGTCTACGCCGAGCGGAACGCCTTCGACTTCGCCGTGGGATACATGCTCATCTTCGCCCTGATCGGGCTCAGTCTGCCCCGGTGGACGGCGCTCCGGCTCGCCCCGCTGTTCGTCGCCGCCTACCTGGTGCCCCTGATCGGGACACCGGGCAGGGTCTCGTCCATCGGGGTGGGGTCGGCCATCTACGTGGTCCCCATCTGTGTCCTGCTCGGTGAGGCGATCGCCTGGGGGATGCACCGGTACGCCCTGGCCCAGGGTGAGCTCGCCGAGAGCGCCTCCAGCATCCACCGCCTCTTCGACCAGGCGCCGATCGGGATCACCAAGCTGGACCTCGACGGGAGGTTCCTCGAGGTCAACAAGGCCTTCGGGGAGATCCTCGGCTATGCGCCCGGGGCCCTGGTCGGCGCGTACCTGCGGGACCTGACCCACCCGGACGACCGCGACGTCACCGAGGGGGCCGTCGGCGACGTGCTGTCCAACCCGCACGACCGCATCTTCTACGAGAAGCGCTACCTCCATGCCGACGGACACGTGGTGTGGGCGGCCGTCAACGGTTCGGTGGTCCGCGATCCGCTGGGCCAGCCCCAGTTCCTGGTCGGCCAGGTGGAGGACATCACCGAGCGGCGGGCGTTGCGCGAGGAGCTGGCCCTCGGCGCGGTCACCGACACGCTCACCGGGCTGCCCAACCGGATGCTCTTCATGGAGCACCTCGATGTCGCCCTGGAACGCGCCGAGACGAACGGAAGGCACATCGCGCTGCTGTTCCTCGACGTCGACCGGTTCAAGATGGTCAACGACGGGATCGGGCACGACGCCGGTGACCGCCTCCTCCGCCATGTCGGCCAACGGCTGCAGGGCGCACTCCGCCCCGGGGACTTCCTGGCCCGGTTCGGGGGTGACGAGTTCACCGTGCTGTGCGAGGTGGCGGGCGAGGACGAGGTGATCGAGGTCGTCAACCGGCTCCGGAGGTCGATGGCCACCCCGATCCACGAGGGCGGGCTCGATCAGTTCGTGACCCTGAGCATCGGCGTCGCGCTGTCCACGTCGGCCACCATGCTCCCGTCCCTGCTCCTGCGGAGCGCCGACATCGCCATGTACCAGGCCAAGCGGTCCGGGCCCGGCCGCTACGTCGTGTTCGCAGAGCACGACGACGACATCGCCGGACACAGCCTGCGGACCTCGAACGAGCTGCACCGGGCCATCCAGGAGTCCCAGCTGGTCATGCACTACCAGCCCTTCGTCGACCTGGACCAGCTCACCGTCGTCGGCACCGAGGCCCTGGTCCGTTGGCAGCACCCCGAACGCGGCCTGCTCCCGCCGTCGGAGTTCATCGACCTGGCCGAGGAGTGCGGTCTCATCGTGGACCTCGGGACGTGGGTCCTGCGGGAGTCGTGCCGCCAGGGATCGTCGTGGGTGGCCGACCGGCTCGACCGCGGCGTGCCGGGCCCCCTGCCCACGGTGTCGGTCAACATCTCCCCCCAGCAGCTGGCCGAGGACGGCTTCGCCGAATTGGTCTCCTCGATCCTCGACGAGACCGCCCTGCCGCCGGACCAGCTCTATCTCGAGATCACCGAGGGCGCCGTGCTGCGGGACCCTCCGGCGGCCATCGCCATCCTCCGGACCCTGCGCGATCGGGGGGTCCATCTGGCCATCGACGACTTCGGCACCGGGTACTCGTCCCTCAGCTACCTGAAGAAGCTGCCGGTCGAGGCACTCAAGATCGACCGCAGCTTCATCGAGCACCTCGAGACCGACCCGGACGACCGGGCCATCGTCGAAGCCATCGTGGCCCTCGGACGCACACTCGGGCTCGAGGTCGTGGCCGAGGGCATCGAGCGTCCCGGTCAGGCGGTCGAACTGGCCATCCGGAACTGCCATCTGGCCCAGGGGTACCTCTACGCGCGGCCCACCGATCCGTCCGACATCGGACCCAGCCTCCCGACCGCCATCTCCGATTGGGGGAAGAGCGCCCGTCCGCTGGCGGTGCGGGCCGGCTGAACCCGACGGGTGCGGTCGTACCGGAGGGGCCTCACGGCCGCCGGCCGTTGGGCATCAGCTGGTCGAGTCCCCACTGGTCGATGGCGTTGAGCTGGACCTCGTCCCCGGTGGCTTCCACGATACGGTTGCCACCCACGTAGATGGCCGTGTGGTACACCGAGGTCCAGTCGGCCGCATCGGTCCCCCAGAACACGAGGTCCCCGGCCTGGAGCTGCCCGAGCCCGACCGGGACCCCGGCCGTTTCGTACTGGTCGTCGGCCACCCGCGCGAAGCTCACGCCGGCCCCGTTGACCCACGAGGCCAGGGCGAGGCCGGAGCAGTCGTAGCCGACGGGGCCGTTCCCGCCCCAGATGTACGGCTTGCCGAGCTGCTGGAAGGCGAAGAGGACGACCCGGTCCCCGGGGGTCACCGGCTCGAAGACGAGTGCCTGGGGCGGCGGCGTCCGGCCGGCGGCGTCCCCGAAGGCCTCGGCCGTCCCGTTCTGCGAGAAGACCCAGTAGCCCCCGTCGTCGCCCGTGTTCACCAGCCGCTCGACCGGCTCCCCGGTGGTTCCGGCCGCCGACCCGTAGAACCCGGCGTCGCCGAAGGCGAAGACGCCGCCGTCCGCCGCCACCAACCAGTAACCCCTCCCGTCGACGGTGGGAGCCATCCCGACGATGGGCTGGTCGAGCGTGAGGGCCCCGGTCGACCCGTAGAACCCGGCGTCGCCGAAGGCGAAGATCCCGCCGTCCGCCGCCACCAACCAGTAACCCCTCCCGTCGGCGGTGGGGGCCATCCCGACGATGGGCTGGTTGAGGGTGAGCGCCCCGGTCGACCCGTAGAACCCGGCGTCGCCGAAGGCGAAGATCCCGCCGTCCGCGGCCACCAGCCAGTAGCCACCGTCGTTCGCCGTCCGGGCCACTCCGACGATCGGCCGGTTCAGGGTGATCCCCCCGGTGGACCCGTAGAACCGGGCGTCACCGTAGGCGAACACCCCGCCGTCGCTCGCCACCAGCCAGTAGCCGCCACGGTCGACGGTCGGCTGGGCAGCGACCAGTGGCCGGTTGAGCGGTCCTGCGGGCGAGCCGAGGGCGGGCACCCCGTATGCCTCGACGGGACCACCGGTGGTGACCAGCCAGAAGGAGTCCGAGACGGGGGACGGCAATGAATGGGCGACCGGCGAGGCACCGGCCGTCCCACCGACCGTGCCGGTGGCGACCGTCCCCGAGAGGACGACCACCGAGAGGAGGGCGGCCGCGAGCCGGGCGGACCGCCCCGAACGGCTGCTTCGGGCAAGGTGCATGCTTCGACCCCCCGGACGCGACGATGACCGACCTGATCACACGTAGAGTGGTTAGCTTACCACTGAGTGCGTTCAAAACGCCACGGCGCGCCGGTCCCGGGGCGTTCCCGTCCCGGGACCGGGACGGACGGGCGTCCCCGTCGCCCAGGCTCGGGGTCAGCCGGACATGGCGATGCCCCCGTCGACGGGGATCACGGCGCCGGTCAGATAGGAGCCGGCGCGGGACGCGAGGAAGATGGTGATCCCGGCCATGTCGTCGGGTCGGCCGATCCGCTTGAGTGGCGCCGACGCGGCGATCTGCTCGCCGAAGGCGTCGAGGGTGGCGGCCATCATCTTGGACTCGAACGGCCCCGGGGCGACGGCGTTGACGGTGATCCGGGGGGCCAGGTGGCGTGCCAGGTGGCGGGTGAGCTGGTGGACGGCGGCCTTCGACGACGAGTACGAGTACGACTCGAGGACCGGAACGTGGATGCCGTCGATCGAGCCGATGTTGATCACCCGGGCCGGATCGTCGGGGGCCGACGCCGCCTCGAGGAGGGGGAGGAAGAACTTGGTGGTGTGGAACACCCCCTGGACGTTGAGGTTGAGGACACGGTCCCACGACGCGGTGTCGTGCTCGACGAGCGGTGCCCCCCACGTGGCGCCGGCGTTGTTGACCAGGACGTGCACCGCATCGTGGTCGGCGGCCACGTCTTCGGCGAACGAGCGGGCCCCCTCCTCGGTGGAGAGGTCGGCGGCCAGACCGGCACAGGTGCCGTAGGCCGACAGTTCGGCCACGGTCTCCCGGACGGCGTCGGCCTTGCGCGACGCGATGACGACATCGGCACCGGCGGCCACGAAGCCGCCGGCGATCATGCGCCCGATCCCGCGACTGCCGCCGGTGACCACGACGGTCTTGCCGGCCACGGAGAACAGCGCATCGGGTGGGGTGGGTGCAGTGGAGTCGCTCATGGCAGGGGACGGTACCCCACGGCGGATCGATTGGTAACGTCCGCAGCCATGGGAGACCCGACGTGCACCTCGCCCTGACCGACGAGCAGCTGGATCTGCAGGCGACGCTCCGGTCCTACTTCGCCGACCTGGCGTCGTCGGGGCCGGACGGCGGTCGACCGGACTACGTCGAGACCATCGCCAGGATGGGGTCGGACGGCTGGCTGGGCATCGGGTGGCCCGTCGAGTACGGCGGGCACGGGAGGGGACCCGTCGACCAGATGATCTTCGTCGAGGAGTCCCACTGGGCCGGCGTGCCCCTCCCGCTGCTCACGCTCAACAGTGTCGGCCCGGCGATCATGCAGCTCGGCACCGAGGAGCAGAAGGAGCGCTTCCTCCCCGCCATCATGCGTGGCGAGGTCCACTTCTCCATCGGGTACACCGAGCCGACGGCCGGGACCGACCTGGCGTCGCTACGGACACGGGCGGTGCGGGACGGCGACGAGTACGTCATCAACGGCGAGAAGCTGTACACCAGCGCCATCCAGTACGCCGACTACGTGTGGCTGGCGGCGCGCACCGACCCCGATGCCGCGAAGCACAAGGGGCTGTCGGTGTTCATCGTCCCCGTCGACGCCCCCGGCTTCAGCTGGACGCCACTGCCCACGATGGCCGGCGAGTTCACCAGCTCCACGTTCTACGAGGACGTCCGGGTGCCGGCGACGAACCTGGTCGGCGAGGAGAACGGCGGGTGGACGCTCATCACCAACCAGCTCAACTTCGAACGGGTGGCCATCTGCCCGGTCTCGGGCATCCTGCGCAGCATCGCCGAGGTGCGGACCTGGGCTGCCGAGGAGCGGTTGTCCGACGGCCGCCGGGTCATCGACCAGCAGTGGGTCCAGCTGCACCTGGCCCGGTTGTGGGCACGGGCGGAGTACCTCAAGCTCATCAACTGGAAGGTGGCGTGGGCGGCGGGCACCGGACTCGACCCGGCCGACGCCTCGGCCACCAAGGTCTACGGGAGCGAGTTCGCCCTCGAGGCCTACCGCGTCCTGCTCGAGATCGTCGGCCAGGCCGGCTACCTGGCCGAGGGCTCGCCCGGCGCCGTCCTCGGCGGCCATCTCGAACAGCGGGCCCGGAGCCAGACGATCTTCACCTTCGGAGGCGGCACCAACGAGATCCAGCGGGACATCATCTCGTGGATCGGGCTCGGCCTTCCGCGGGCCAGACGCTGACCCCGGCCGGGGCGGCGGGACCCCGGGCCCACGGGCGCCGGCCGGGTCCGTGCGCGCGACGCTGGCGGTCGTCGCCGTAGCCTCCGGGTACATCGGCGAGGAGAGGAGCCCACCATGGAGGACGAGCAGATCATCGCCCGGATCACCAAGCTCGCAGGGGAGGAGCGGCGGCTCGAGGAGGGCCACGTGGGGAGGGTCCTGACGCCCGAGGAGCATGCCAGGCTCCGGTCGATCGAACGCACCCTCGACCAACTCTGGGACCTCCTGCGCCAGCGACGTGCCCTGCGCGGCTCGGGCGGCCTGCCCGACGAGGCGGTCGCCAGGCCCGAGGAGACGGTCGAGGGCTATCTCCAGTAGTCCCCCCGGTGGGCGCGTCGCGGACCACGGGTCCGGCGGGACGATCCGGCCTACACTCCGCCGGACGTGCCGAGCCGACGGGTGGCCCGTGGGTGACCGGCGCCGACGAGGAGGGACTTCGCATGGGCACGGCACCGGTCGGCGGGACGACGATCGCCTACGAAGACACCGGCGGTGACGGGCCGGTGGTCGTGCTGGCCCACGGATTCCTCATGGACCGCACCATGTTCGGGCCCCAGGTCGCCGCGTTGCGCGACGACTACCGGGTGGTCACCTGGGACCAGCGGGGCTTCGGCGACACCGTCTACGACGGCGAGCCGTTCACCTACTGGGACTCGGCCGCCGACTGCCTGGGCCTCATGGACCACCTGGGGATCGAGCGGGCGGTGGTCGGGGGCATGTCCCAGGGCGGCTTCATCTCCCTGCGGGTCGTGCTGCTCGCACCCGGTCGTGTCCGCGGCCTCGTCCTGCTCGACACCCAGGCCGGCACCGAGGACGCCGACGTCATCCCGTTGTGCGAGGGGATGCTCGACGACTGGGTGGCGAACGGACCCTCGGACGAGCTGGCGGCCACCATCGCGTCGATCATCATCGGCGACCCCCGGCTGTCGGCCGCGTGGACGGCCGTCTGGCGGTCCCGTCCACGCGAGGCGCTCCGCAGTCCGGGGACCGCGCTCGTCGAGCGCGAGAGCATCGCCGACCGGTTGGGAGAGATCACCGCGCCGGCGCTGGTGGTCCACGGCACGGCCGACGTGGCCATCACCATGGACAAGGCCGAGGCACTGGCCGCCGGGCTCCCCGGGTGCGCGGGTGTGGTCGCCGTCGACGGTGGGAGCCACGCCGCCAACATGACCCACCCCGGTCCGGTCGACGACGCGATCCTGTCCTTTCTGGCCGGACTGCCCGACTGATCGGGCGGGACCGGCTCAGCCCTGCGCGGTGAGGGTGGAGGCGACCGGCAGGGCGAGGCGGATCGACGAGAAGTCCACCGAGCCGCCGAGCCGGGGCGTCGCGTAGGCAACGGTGGTGGCCACCAGCTGCAGTTCGACGTGCGACGCCGGGGTGGCCGTGTAGGCCACGATCTCGAGCGGGATCGAGACGGTGTGGGTCGAGCCGTCGAGGGCGACGGGGATCGGGGTGACCTGGTTCCCGAGGACCAGCCCGGTCGAGGTGTCGACCAGCTGGGCGAAGACCCGGGTCGGCCGGGTGCCGGGGGCGACCGTCCCCCGGTAGGTGAGGACCACCCGGGGTGCCCCGACGATCACGCCCGACCTCGGGAAGGTGACCGGGACGTCGACGGCGTCGGTGGCCGGCGCCGGGGTGATCGGGGCGACCAGCGAGCCGAGCTCCTGGTCGCCCGGGGTCGAGGTGATCGGGCCCGAACCCCCGGAGGACACCAGGTCGAGGGTGCCCGAGCCCGAGGCCGAGAAGGGGGAGCCGAGGGGCACCGGGTACGACGGGGCCGAGTAGGTGGTGCCGTTCTGGTCGACGAAGGAGAAGCCGGGGCCGGTGTCGACCGAGGTGTCGCGCTGCACGTAGCGCTTCAGCCAGGCCAGTGTGGCCTCCTCGGGTGCGCCCACGTTGCCGGGATCGGTGAGGCAGACCCCGTGACCGCCGCAGAACCACTGCATCGAGGTGGTGACCCCGTCGGCCCGGAGGGCCTCATAATTGTCGACCCCCTCCTGGAGGGTGAACAGCGTGTCGACCGTGCCCTGGACGATGAGGGTGGGGATGTGGATCCGGCCGAGCAGCGGGGCCGGCCCCCGGGCACCGAACCAGGCGATCTCGGCGGGGGTGACGACCCCGGTGGTCCGGCCCGATGCGGCGGCGGCCGTGACCTCCGGAGCCACGTGGTCGCTCGAGGAGAGGTTGGTCAGGATGCTCGACCACCCGATCTTGTACGTTCCCGACTTGTCGAGGCTGGTGGTCAGCGAGTTCCAGGCGATGGTGGGGACGATGGCGTCGACCCGGCAGTCGGTGGCCGCCGTCACCAGTTGGATGCCGCCGCCGTAGGAGCCGCCGACCATCCCCATCCGTGGGTCGCCCGGGCCGTCGAGCTGCACGCCGGGCAGGGCGGAGACCCAGTCGATGAGCGTGCTGACATCGCGGGCCTCGTAGGCGGGGCTGTCGACCTCGGCGTCGCCCCCGGACTGTCCGAATCCGCGCGGGTCCCAGGTCAGGACGTTGTACCCGGCGGCCAGGAGGTCCTTGATGGGAAGTCCCCCCAGGATCCCCTGGCCGGTGGTGTCGGTGTCGCCGGCGAGGCTCCAGCCCGGACCCATGAAGACGGTCGGGTGGGGTCCGGGTCCGGCACCCGGGACGTAGGTGGACAGGGGGAACCAGTGCGCCCGGATCACCGTGCCGTCGAACGACGTCACGTCCCAGTCGCTCGGGACCCCGGGCACCGGCGTCGCCCGCACGGGACGGGAGGGGAGCGCGTAGTGGCACGAGGTGGTGGACGCGGACGATGCCGTGCCGGTCGTCGGGGAGGTCGTCGGGGACGACGATGCGGACGAGCAACCGGCCAGAGTCGCCATCGCGACGACGGCGAGGAGGGCGGCGCCCCTGGCCCTACGGCGCCGGCGATGGCGCGGCGGTCGGGTCGGGCGTCCGGGAGAGGGCATCAGCGGAGTGTTGCATCGGCCCGGGTGGAGGGCAAGGGTGCCGGGGTTTCCACCCCGGTCGGCCGCCCGGACCCGCCGTGGACCCGATCCACGGTCAGTAGAGGCCGACGATCTCCCCGGCGTCGTCGATGTCGATGTCGAACGCGGCGGGATGGGAGCCGAGGCCGGGCATGGTGCGCATGTCGCCGCAGATGGCGTAGGCGAACCCGGCGCCGGCCGACAGGCGGACCTCGCGCACCGGCAGGCGCCAACCGGTGGGGGCTCCGGTGAGGCCCGGGTCCGACGAGATGGACAGGTGGGTCTTGGCGATGCACACCGGGAGCGCCCCGAACCCGCCCGCCTGCAGCTGGTCGATCCGACGTGCGGCCGACGGCTGGTAGTCGACCCCGTCGGCCCCGTAGACCCGGGTGGCGACGGTCTCGATCTTCGTGCGCAGCGACGCCTCGAGCGGGTAGAGGAAGGCGAACGTGCTCGGCTCCTCGGCCGCGGCGGCCACCGCCTCGGCCAGCTCGCTCGCTCCCGCCCCGCCGTCGGCGAAGTGCGTGGAGACGGCACATCGGACGCCGAGCGACGCGGCGATCCCGCGGATGGCGTCGTACTCGCTCGGGAAGTCGCCGGGGAAGGCGTTGATGGCGACCACAGGGGTCACCCCGTGCATGCGGACGTTCTCGATCTGCTTGACCAGGTTGGCCCCTCCGTGCCGTACCTCGTCGGGGTTCTCCTCGAGGAGCGCCGGTGGCAGGGGCCTTCCCGCCACGATCCGATGGGCACCCGAGTGGGCCTTGAGCGCCCGGACGGTCGTGACGACGACGGCGGCGTCGGGGACGAGGCCGGAGACCCGGCACTTGATGTTGAAGAACCGCTCGGCACCCATGTCCGCCCCGAACCCGGCCTCGGTGATCAGGAAGTCGCCGGTGTGGATCCCGATCCGGTCGGCGACGACCGACGAGTTCCCGTGGGCGATGTTGCCGAAGGGTCCGGCGTGGACGAGGACCGGGGTGTTCTCCAGGGTCTGGAGCAGGTTGGGCTTGAGCGCCTCGCGCATGATGACCGTCATGGCCCCGGCCCCGCGGACGTCGTCGGCGGTGACCGGTCGGCCCGACGTGTCGAAACCGACCACGATGGCCCCGAGCCGCCGTCGCATGTCGGCCAGGGACGTCGACAGGGCCAGCACCGCCATGACCTCGGACGCGGCCGTGATGTCGAATCCCGACTGGCGGGGCACGCCGTCCTGGGACGTGCCGAGGCCGATCACCAGGTTGCGCAGGCTCCTGTCGTTGACGTCGAGCACGCGCCTCCATGTGATGTCGTGGATGTCCAGGTCGAGCGCGTTGCCGTGGTACAGGTGGTTGTCGACGACGGCCGAAAGGGTGTTGTGGGCGGCGGTGACCGCGTGCATGTCGCCGGTCAGGTGCAGGTTGAACGCCTCGAAGGGCGCGGCCTGGCTGTAGCCGCCGCCCGCTGCGCCCCCCTTGATGCCGAAGGTCGGTCCCATCGAGGACTGCCGGATGGCCGCCGTGGCCCGCTTGCCGATGTGGGCCATCCCCTGGGCCAGTCCGATGGTGGTGGTCGTCTTCCCCTCGCCGAGCGGCGTCGGGGTGACGGCGGTGACCACGACGTAGCGGGCCCGGGGCCGGTCGGCCAGCGCGTCCCCGGCACCGAGCGACACCTTGGCCACGTAGCGCCCGTAGGGTTCGAGCAGATCCTCGGTGATCCCCATCCCCGCGGCCACCTCGGTGATCGGGAGCAGCGAGGCGTTCCGGGCGATCTCGAGCGCCGTCAGCTGGTGGTCCAGGGTCATCGCGTCCTCTCCACGCCTGGTCGGGTGCGGGACCGGGCCGTGCCGGACTGTAGTGCGGGGGAGCGCCCGACTCCGGTGTCCTACCGGGACCCGGGGGCGGGGTCCGATCGGCGGACGCGGTGTCGGCGGCGTGATCGGGCACTCCTCCGATCGGGCGGCTACGTTGGCCCGGTGACTGATGGCACCACTTGTGACAGAAGATGGAAAAGGCAGGCGGGTGTCCTCGCGTCGACGGCACTCCTCCTCGCGGCGGCGTGCGGGAGTCCTGCGGCGTCGGCACCGGCTACGGCGTCGACCACTGTCGTCGCCCACGACCTGGTGGGACGGCGGTACTGCGAGGTGCTCCTGGTCCACCTGGGAGCCGACGGACTGTACGCCCAGGTGTACAACACCTATCCCCTCAACTCCTGCCCCGAGGACGAGTGGACCGCACTCGACGCCACCGCGATCGCGAAGAAGAACGGCGCCCTGTTCGCGGAGCTCAACGGGCCCCGCTACTGGCTGATGGACTCGATCAGCAAGGTGCGCGACGGTGCCGAATCGGTCACGACATTCGGGGGGATCGCCATGATCGAGGAGGCGACGGTCGACATCGGTCCGACGATCGCTGCCGCCGAGGTGCCGTTCACGCCCCATACCGTGAATCGCCAGGCCTCGTTCACCTTCGACGCCGGACGGCAGGTCTACGAACTGGTGGCCCCGGGCGGGACCCGCTGGGTCATGCAGACCTGGAGCCAGATCAAGGATCCGACGTTGTCCGAGGCTGACCTCGCAGGCCTGGCGTCGATGCTCACGGTGCCCCCCGGATGGACGTACGTGGTCCGCACGCTGGCCCGTCCACTGGTGGTTGCGACGGCGGACCATCCTGCGCAGGTGCTGCAGGACAACCTGGACGACAGCTACTCGATGGAGACCGGGGGGTGAGGTCGGGTTGACGACGGATCCCGCCGGCGGGGTCACGCTCTTCGGCCACTGGATCTGCCCCTACTCGCTGCGGGTGTCGTTCGCACTGGCCGAGCGGGGGATCGCCCACGAGGTCGTCGAGGTGCCGCCTACCGCGGCCCGGCCTCACGGCTTCGTCGTGCCGGCCGAGTTCGTCGACCACTCGCCGAAAGGGGAGATCCCGCTGGTGCGGATCGGGAGCCGCTACCGGGCCGACTCCCTGCCCATCCTCGAGTGGCTGGAGGAGTGCGTCGCCGTGCGTCCCCTGCTCCCTACGGAGCCCGGGGAGCGGTTGCTGGTCCGCCGCCGCATGGCCTGGATCGACGCCAACGTGTTCGCCCCCATGGTCGGGGTGTACTGCGGCACACGCAGGGAGCGGATCGCCGAGTCCGCTGCCGCGCTCGCCGGCGCCCTCGCGGCGATGGGGGAATGGGTGGGGGACCGCGCCTGGATGGGGGGCGAGGCCCCGACACTGGCCGAAGCGACGGTCGTGCCGGTCTACGTGCGGCTCGACGCGCTGCGGCGCCTGGGGTTCGCCCACCCGCTCGACCGGCGGGTGGCGGCCCACCTCGAACGGTGCACCGGGTTGGCCGGATGGGACGCGGTGGCCTGGTCGGAGGCGCAGACCGACGAACTGGTGGAACGCGTCGAGCGCTTCCGGGCCGCGGCGGGCCCGACCGGCGGGGCCTGACCGGTGGGGCCTGCCGGCCTCAGTCGGGGAGCACCGGCTCCTGCAGCTCACCCCAGACTTCGTGGTTGTCCGCCCGCTCCACCCAGCGGCGGGGCCGTACGTCGAGGAGCGGGTCGAGGCCGGCCGCGGCGAAGACACTCCTGACGGCGGACCGGCCGTCCGGGGCGGCGGCGACCGCGTCCTGCAGCCGCTTGAGCAGGTAGAGCCGGTAGGGCACCACGGCGACGGTCATCGGCCGGCCGCGCCAGGAGAACGTGGTCGTGCCGCTGAACCTCCGGTTGGGCTTGCCGAGGACGATCTCGCCGTCGGCGACGTCGGGGTGCTCGGCCAGCCAGCCGTCCACCGCGACCACCTGGGCGAGGGCCTCGTCGAGGTACTCCTCACCGATGTAGGCGAGGAGGGCCCGGAGCGTGTCGGGCACGGCGTCGTCCGCGAACAGGTCCTCGGAGCAGTCGCCGTACTCGCTGGCGTCGAGCACCGGCGCGTTCATCCGCTCCACCCACCGCCACACCCGCTGGGCGCGCTGCTTCATGAGCACCGACGGGTACGGGTCCCGGGCCAGGTGGGCGAAGAGCGGACCCATGAACCCGAAGTCGGCGATGGTCGGTCGGCCGCCGAGGAGGTACGGCGAGCCGGCGAGGTGGGCGTCGAACAAGTCGAGGAACTCCTCGTAGGAGCGCTCGATCTCGGGCACCAGGTCCTCGCTGACGCCGAACGCGGTGGTGGCCGAGCGCATCCGGGCACTGGAGAAGGCGAACACGCCGTCACGGGTCTCGTCGTCGGCCCTGAGGGCGAGGCTGGCCGAGAAGTCCTTCGAGAGGAAGGCCAGGTTGGTGTCGTCGAAGTCCCATCGGTAGTGCATCGCCGGCCGAAGGAGCCCCTCGCCACCGAAGAGCTCGAGCAGATGGGCCACGGCCCGCTGCGTCGGCGTCGCCGGATAGGCCGAACGGGCGGGGTCCACGTCGGCGTCGAGCAGGTCGATGATGTCGACGGTGTCCTGGACCAGCGTGCCGTCCGGGGTCTGGAGCACCGGGATGATCCACCGGCCGATGGCGGGCACCACCTCGTCGTTGTACCGGGGGTCGCCCGGGACCCGCTCGACGTACTCGATCCGGTGCTTGCGGAGATACGAGCGGGCCTTGCCCGAGTAGAGCGAACCGGGCATCGCGTAGAGGATGTAGGGGTCCATGGTGCGGTCTCCTGTTCGGTGCGGGCCGGTGATCGTCGGTCGGTTGCGGTGCCGGGCGCCACCGCCGTGGACCTGCCACCGGGGGGGCTTGCCCACCCTATCTTCTGTCAGCTACCTTGACAGTTGTCATCGGCGTTGACAGGAGTGGTAGGGGGGATCCGGAGCAGATGGACGACAGCGCGACAGGAGGGGAACTCGGCCGGAGGCGCACGGCGGGCCGCCCGCCCGGTCCGGCCGTCGACCACGACCGGTCCCGCCGTGGGCGCCTCCCGGACGCCGTCCGCCCACTCCGGACCGAGGAGGTCTCCCCGTGAAGTTCGGCATCGTGTTCGCCAACACCGGGCCGTTCGTGGAACCGGGAGCGGCGGTCGCCATGGCCCGGGCGGCCGAGTCGGCCGGATTCGAGTCGCTGTGGACGGTGGAGCACACCGTGGTGCCCGCCGGCTACGGGTCGACCTACCCCTACGCCGCGTCGGGCCGGATGCCCGGGTCGGACGACGACCCCATCCCGGACCCCCTCGTGTGGTTGGCGTACCTGGCTTCGGTCACTTCGACCATCCGCCTCGGCACCGGGATCCTCATCCAGCCCCAGCGCAATCCGGTGGTCCTGGCCAAGGAGGTGGCGACACTGGACCACCTCTCGGGCGGGAGGATGCTGCTCGGCGTCGGCGTCGGGTGGCTCGAGGAGGAATTCGACGCCATCGGTGTCCCCTTCGCCGAGCGGGGCCGGCGAACCGACGACGGGGTGGCGGCGATGCGGGCGTTGTGGAGCCAGGACCGGGCGTCCTTCCACGGGGAGTTCACCACGTTCACCGACTGCATCTGCCGGCCCCAGCCGGTCCGGGGGACCGTCCCGGTCCACATCGGTGGTCACACCGAGGTGGCGGCCCGTCGGGCCGGGCGGATCGGGGACGGGTTCTTCCCGGCGGCGGGCGACCACGCCTTGCTGGCCGGGCTCATCGGGGTCGCGCACGAGAGCGCCGCCGACTCGGGCCGGGACCCCTCGGCCATCGAGATCACGTGTGGAGGGAACGGCGTGTTCGGGTCGGGCGCGCTCGACGAGGCCGCCGCCCTCGCGGAGCTCGGTGTCGACCGGATCGTGGTGCCGGCCTTCCTCTTCGGGAGGGACCCGGGCGACGCACTGGCGCGCTACGCCGACGAGGTGATCGCCCGAGTCTGACGCAGGACCGACCGAGCGGCCGCACCCTGCGGTGGCGACGAGCGAACGGAGCAACGATGGAGTTGGACGGAAGGACGGCAGTGGTCACCGGTGCGGCCTCGGGCATCGGCCTGGCGCTCACCGAACGCTTCCTGACCGAGGGGATGTCGGTGGTGATGGCCGACATCGAACAGCCGGCGCTCGAGCGGGAGGCGAGCCGTATCGTCGGTGCCGGCGGTCGGGTGACGCCCGTCGTGTGCGACGTGTCCGATTCCCACCAGGTCAACGGATTGCGTGACGCGGCGTTGGCCGCGTACGGGTCGGTGCAGCTGCTCTGCAACAACGCCGGCGTTGCGGCGGGCACCCCCAACTACAAGACCAAGCCGGGCATCTGGGACTGGGTCGTCGGGGTGAACGTGCTCGGCCCGGCCTACGGCGTCAGCGCCTTCGTGCCACTGATGCTCGACCAGGGGGAGGGCCACGTCGTGAACACAGCGTCGGAGGCGGGCCTCACCTCCTCGCCGGTCCTCGGGTCGTACCACGCCTCGAAATACGCGGTCGTGGGGCTCTCCGAGTCGCTGGCCCTGGAGCTCGAGGGCACCCCGGTCGGTGTCTCGTGCCTGTGTCCCGAGCTGGTCGACACCAGGATCTTCGAGGCGACCCGCAACGCCCCGGCCGCGCTCGCCCTCGAGCGGCCGCCCGCGGTGGCGATCGACGAGATCGCCCAGTTCATGGGGACGGTGGCCAAGCCGCCCGCGGACCTGGCCGCCGAGGTCGTCTACGCGATCCGGGCCGGCCAGTTCTGGATCCTGACCCACGAGTCCACCCGGGCCCGGGTCCATGCCCGCAACAGCCGGCTCGAACAGGGGCGGAATCCGAAGTTCGGGTCGGGAGCCTGACCCACCACCGTCACCCACCCATCACCACCGACCCGACCCCGCGGGGTCCCACGAGAGGAAGCACGCACGTGGCCGACCGACCCGAATATCCATTCGGCACCATCGACACCGAGACCGCCGTCCGTTGGCTGCAGCTGGCACCCGGCGAGGACGGCGCGGTCTGGATGCTCAACCTCATGAAGTACAAGCCGGTCGCCGACTACGGCGACGGGACGGTGTCGACGATCACCGGGCGCGAGGCCGACGACATCTACGCACCGACCGCGGTCCTGGACGAGCTGGGTGCCACGGTGCCCCTCTTCGGTGACGTCATCCGTCAGGTCACCGACGACGTCGCGTGGGAGCGGATCGCCATCGTGCGGTACCCGAGCCGGTCGTCGTTCTTCGCCATGCAGGACCGCGACGACTTCCGACGGCAGTACGTCCACAAGGAGGCGGGCATGGAGACGACGATCGTGATGGGCTGCGTGCCGGCGACGGTGGCCGATCCGGCCGGGGCCGGCAGCGGGCCGGTCGTCATGCGCGTCCGTAGGTTCGTCGAAGGCTCCGCCCCCGGGGCCGATCCCGAGGGCGTCGTCCCGGTCGCCCGGTTCGAGGTGGACGGGGTGATCCTGGGTGACGGTCGCAGGTGGGACGACGTGCGCTTCGACCGGGTCGACGAAGCGTCGCTCCCGGCACTGGCCACGACCGAGGGTGTGGCGGAACAGGTCGTCGTGGTCGTCGACCCGCTGCTCGAGGACCTCATCGGCTCGGTCCTGACCGCGGGGGCCTGAACCGCGATGGAGGTCCTGCGCACACCGGACGAGCGCTTCGAGGGTCTTAGGGACTACGGGTTCGACCCGCGCTACCGCGAGGTCGTGGCCGACGACGGGACCCCGCTGCGCTTCCACTTCGTCGACGAGGGACCGCAGGATGCCGCCCCGGTCCTGTTGCTGCACGGGAACCCGACCTGGTGCTACCTGTACCGGCACATGATCCCGGAGCTGGCGGCCCGGGGCCACCGGGTCGTGGCGCTCGACCTCATGGGGATGGGCCGCTCGGACAAGCCGGTCGACCCGGACGAGTACACGCTGGCAAGGCACGTCGACTGGATGGGCCAGTGGCTGGTGGCTGAGGACCTGGACCGGATCACGCTCTTCTGCCAGGACTGGGGAGGCACGGCCGGCCTCAACCTCCTGCCGGTCCACGGGGAGCGGTTCGCCCGGGTGATCGCCTCCAACACCGGACTGCCCGCCGGTCGGGGGATGAACGCATTCATGGAGGGATGGCTGGCCTTCAGCCAGTCGGTGGACCAGCTGCCCGTCGGGGGGCTCCTGCAGAGCGGGACCAGCCGCACCCTGTCGCCCGACGAGCTCCTGGCCTACGAGGCGCCGTTCCCCGACGGTTCCTACCAGGCGTCGCCCAAGCGCTTCCCCCTGCTCATCCCCCTGCAGCCGGACAATCCGGGCGTGGCCCAGGCCAAGTCCACGTGGGCCTACCTGGAACGATGGGAGAAGCCGTTCCTGACCGTGTTCGGCGACGAGGACGCCGTGGCCTACAAGGCCGGCGCCCAGTCCCAATTCGTGGAGCGCATCCCGGGGGCCCGCGCCCTGGACCACGTGGTGCTGCACGGGCCGAACCACTTCATCCAGGAGGACGCGCCCGACGAGCTGGTCGAGATCATCGACGGCTTCGTCCGGTCCTCTTCGACCACCGGGTAGATCCACCGCCCGGACCGGCGACGATCGACAGCGACGTCGCGCCCGCCCCTCGGGCGATCGCCCGCGTTCCCCACTCTGCGTGGCGAGGAGTGGGGAATCTCCCTTCGAAGGTTGACAGTACCGGTGCGGTTCCTTATCTTTACAAAGCCAATAGGGAATGTCGGGTATGGGTAGGGGCCTTGGTACTCGGGGTCGTCCGTCCGACGTCGACACCGCTGTTGCCATCGTTGCGGGAACCGCGGGGGTGGCCACCCTCACCTCGCTCACCACCACGGCCCAGGCCGACCCGTCTTTCACCACCGCCTATGCCGGCGTCGGCGCCGACGTGACCCAAGACCTGTATGCGGGCCTCTCGGGCGCCTCGCCGTCACCGGGCAACGGTGCCACCTCGGGTTCGTTCGACACGACCCAGTTCTACCTGCCGATCCATTCGTCGAACGCCACCTTCGACAAGACCATCGACTCCTTCGACGCCAGCCCGTCGGGAGGCACGACGGTCAACCCCGGGTGCATCACCACCAAGCTGGGCGGCCCGTCCTTCGACCGCCCGAACTCGTCCACGGCCGGCATCAACGCCCTCTACGACTCGGTCCAGGGAACCGGTTGGGAGAACAGCTCGGCGTCGTGCACCGGTACTCCGGTCAACGTGACCGGCCAGATCGACTTCGCTCGTTCCGCACGTGGACCGAAGACGTCGGGGACCACGCTGACCTTCATCCCCTTCGGCCGTGATGCCGTCGGCGTCCTCTACTACGACAAGGGCGACGGGCACCTGGCCTCGCTGACCACCGCCGAGCTCCAGGCGCTCTACACCTCGTCCACCGGGACCGACGTCATCAACGGGGACACCGTCGCCGCCTGCTTGACCCTCTCGGGCTCGACCCCCCGCTCCAACCTGGAGACGGCCCTCGGCATCACCGACGCCCAGGCCAGCGCAGCGGCCACCGCCGCCGGCTGCAACAACATCCAGCAGAACAGCGGCAACAGCTTCTACACGGCCGCCACCGGGCTGTCCTCGGGTGACGACGCGGTGATCCCGATCTCGTCGGGGAGCTGGATCTCGCAGGCCAACGGGGAAGCCGTCGACCGGTCCAACACGGCGCGGTCCGGCGGCGTCGATCTCGCCGCCATCGACTCGCTGGGTCAGCCCTACACACTGTCGGGCTCGACCGAGGTGGTCAACACCACCTACTACCAGTCGACCTCGTACGGCTACAACCTCTACACCGTCGTCCCGACCTCCAAGCTGTCCGGCTTCACTTCGGACGCCGCGCTGGAGAGCCTGTTCTCGGGGAGCGGCTCCGCCCTGTGCTCGTCGACGGAGCAGACCATCGTCAACGACTTCGGGTTCGACAGCCTGACCTCCGGCGAGGGGACCTGCGGCTCGACCACCACCACCGGGAACGGCTGATCCCCCCGGATCGGCACCGACACCCGCAGACCATCCGAAGACGACCTCGCACACAGCAAGGAACGAATCCACCATGCACACCACACGCCACCACCACGACGGCCGTTCGGCACCCGGGTCCGGAGGGACCCGGGTGCCGAGGGCCCGCACGGCCCGGGTCGGCCTGACCGCCCTGGTCGCCACGCTCACCACGTTCGGCACCGTCGCCACCCTGGCGGTGACCGGGGCCACACCGGCGTCGGCGTCGACCCTCAACGGGATCGCCACCGTCGC
>JBEKRV010000003.1:0-116374 GCA_049517675.1 Acidimicrobiales bacterium | reverse complement strand
GCCGGTGTCGACCGACTGGTCGCCTCGGAGCCCGAGTACCCCGAGCCCGACATCGTCTTCGAGCAGAACGCCAACGAGGAGGAGCTCAAGCGGCTGACGCTCTGGCGCCTGCTCACCAAGTACCCGTGGATGCTCGCCCTTGCCGGCTTCCTGGTGGTCGTGATCTCGGTTGCCGGCCAGGTGGGCCCGAAGCTCACCGAGTACGCCATCGACAACGGCATGGGAGGAGTCCCGGGGCCGGGCCACGTCGACTTCGGCGTCGTCGTGGCCATGGCCGTCGCCTACCTGGTGTTCATCTGCATCACGGCGATGGCGCAGCGCTCCTCGGTCCAGGTGACCGGACGGCTGGCGGCCTGGGTCATGAACGACCTCCGGGTCAAGGTCTTCGCCCACCTCCAGCGCCTGTCACTCGGATTCTTCACCGAGGAGAAGGCCGGCGTGGTCATGAGCCGGATGACCAGCGACATCGAGAACCTCCAGCAGCTCCTGCAGGACGGGCTCTCCCAGCTGGCCATCCAGGCGCTGACCATGATCGTCATCACCGTCTTCCTCTTCACCACCAACGTCCGCCTCGCCTTCGTCACCGTGGTCCTGATCGTGCCGGCACTGGTGGCGGCGTCGATCTGGTTCAAGCGCGCCTCCGAGCGCGGCTACGACAAGGTGCGCGACGGGATCGCCAACGTGCTGGCCGACCTGTCCGAGAGCCTCCACGGCGTCCGCATCGTGACGGCCCACAACCGTCAGCGCCACAACGTGATCCACCACCGCAACGTGGTGGGCGACTACCGGGATGCCAACAACTACACGGCCCATGTCAATGCCCTCTACGGTCCCGGCACCCAGATGCTGGGCATCATCGGCCAGGGGGTCCTGTTGGCCGTCGGCGGGGACATGGTGCTCCACCACGAGCTGTCCCTGGGCGGCCTGTTCGCGTTCTTCCTCTACCTGAACCGGTTCTTCCAGCCGATCCAGCTCCTGGTGCAGCAGTACAACACGTACCAGCAGGGCCAGGCGTCGGTGAACAAGCTGCGCGACCTGTGCGACACCGAGCCCGAGGTGCGCGAGGCGCCCGACGCCGTCGTCCTGCCGCCCATCGAGGGGGCGATCCGGTTCGAGCACGTCGACTTCGCCTACCTCCCCGGACGACCGGTGCTCGAGGACGTCGACCTGGCCGTGGCGCCCGGTGAGACGGTGGCCTTCGTCGGGCCGACCGGGGCCGGGAAGTCGACGATGGCCAAGCTGGTCACCCGGTTCTACGACCCGACGGGGGGCCGGGTGACCATCGACGGCCACGACCTGCGGACGGTCACCATGCACTCGCTGCGCAGTCAGCTCGGCGTGGTGCCCCAGGAGCCCTTCCTCTTCGCCGGCACCATCGGCGACAACATCGCCTTCGCCCGCCCCGACGCCTCCGACGAGGAGATCCACGAGGCCGTCGACCGGGTCGGCCTCACCGACGTGGTCGAGCGCATGCCCCGGGGCCTCGACACCGTGGTCCACGAGCGGGGTCAGACCCTCTCGTCGGGTGAACGCCAGCTCATTGCCCTGGCCCGCGCCTTCCTGGCCCGCCCGCGGGTCCTGGTGCTCGACGAGGCCACCTCGAATCTCGACCTCCAGTCCGAGACCAAGATCGAGGCGGCACTCGACGTGCTGCTCGAGAACCGGACGGCCATCCTCATCGCCCACCGGCTGTCGACGGCCATGCGGGCCGACCGGATCGCCGTGGTCGACGAGGGCCGGATCATCGAGGTCGGCACCCATGCCGAGCTGGTGGCCCGGGGCGGCCGCTACGCCGAGATGTACGAGACGTGGGTCAGCCAGTCGGACGGTACCGGGCACGGGGCGGCGGTGGGTTCGACCGGCGGTTGACCGGTCAGACGCCGCCCCGGGCTGCCGTGACCCAGCTGACCCCGATGATCTCGGCTCCTCCGTGGGCGCCGATGACCGCACCCAACTGCCCGAGCCGGATCGACTCGCGGGGGAAGCGGGGGGCGATGAGCTCGAGGAACTCGCCGATGTCGGGTGCCCCGCCGTGCATGACGGCGACGTGCTCGATCGGTCCCGCCCCGATCATCCGCTCGTAGAGCATGTGCATGGCCTTCCGGCGGGTCCGGGGCTTGCCGGCCTCCTCGACCACCCCCCCGCTGATGTCGATCAACGGCTTGATGGAGAGGATCGACCCGAGCATGGCCTTCGCCCCGCCGATCCGTCCCCCCTTCTTCAGGTTCTCCAGTGTGTTCAGCGCGGCGAACACGTGGGTCCGGGGGATGAGCGAGCGGACGCGGGCCATCACGGCTTCGACGTCGGCCAGCCCCCGGGCCGTCCTGGCCGCCTCGAGGACGAGGGTGCCGAGCCCGCTCGAGACCGTCCTCGAGTCGACGACGTGGACCGGGACCTGCCCCGACACCGCGTCCGACGCCGTGCAGGCCGACTGGATGGTGTTCGACAGGTCGCTCGAGATGGTGAGGCAGACCACGGCGTCGGCACCGGCCTCGCTCGCCCGTTTGAAGGCCTCCTCGAAGGCCCCGGGCGACGGGCAGGCCGTCTGGGGGAGCTCGTCGGAATCGGCCATCCGGCTGTAGAACTCGGTCGCGGTCAGGTCGAGGCCGTCGGTGAACTCCTCGTCCCCGAACCGGATGCTCAGCGGGACGACGTCGATGTCGAGCTGGTCCAGCTCGCCCTCGGCCAGATCGCACGAGCTGTCGGTGACTATGTGAACGCCGGGCATCGCAGGGCTCTCCTCGCCGTTGCTGGGAACGCCGCACCCACTCGGGACCGATAGCGACCCGCCGATTCTGGCATCCGCGGCAGGCCACCGCGTGCGTTCGGGCCGGTCGCCTGCCACGGCGGGCTGCGTCCGGTGCCGTCGCCGGCGACGGAACTACCCGGGATCCGCGTCGGCGAACGCCGTCTTCAGCAGGTCCTCCCACGGCACGGCTCCCCACCCCGACCGGCGCGCCTCGTCCCGGGCGACGGTGACGGCCGCGTCCACCCACTGGATCTCGACATCTTCACCGGGGCCCACGCCGTCCACGACCGCGGCCCCGTAGTGGGCGCCGAACAGTGAGTCCCTCCAGAGCACCCGGGCCTCCTTGAGCTCCTCGGCCAGTCGGCCGAGGCGCGAGTCCGAGCGCCCCTCGGCCACCCGCACCGCCCATTCGGCACAGCGGAACGCCCGGCCCAGGTCGCCGCGACGGGTCGTTGCCCCCACCGCCTCCGCATAGCGCGCGAGCTTCGCCCCCTCCGACTCGGGGAGGCTGCGCCCGAGCTCGCGGACCAGGTAGCGGAGGACGGGGGACGGGGCCTGGTGACCGGGCATGCGGCGACGCTACCGGGACGGGACGCCCCCGGACACCCGGACACCGCCACCGGCCGCTCCGGTGGGAGGGACCCTGCGGTCAGACCGCGTCCAGCACCGCGTGGCCGCAGTTGTACCCGGGGATGAACGTCACACCGGGACCACCGTGGCATCCGGCACCGCAGAGGTAGAGGCCGTCGATGGGCACCGGGGCGTCGGGCCACCCCCGGGGCCCGGGCCGGAACGGTCCCATGAACTCCGGTTGGAGCAGTCCGTGGGTGAAGTCGCCACCGGTGCAGCCGAACATCCGCTCGTAGGCGTACGCCGGGTAGTTGAACTGCCGGTCGATCAGCTCCGGGAAGTTCGGCGCCCGGGCGGCGATCCGGGCCACGATGCGCTCGGCCATCCGGTCGCGCAGCTCGGCCTGCTCCTCGTGGGTGGCGCCGATCGGGGCGTAGAAGGCGAAGCTGCTGGCCACGTGCTTCCCGGCCGGCGCCAGGTCCGGGTCGCGCAAGGTCGGGATCGACAGGTTCACCGACGGTTGATCGGGCACGATGCCCTGGACGCACCCTTCGAAGTCGCGCTGCATCTGCTCCGGGGTCCCGAAGAACGTGACGTTCTGACGGGAGTCCCCCTCGTTCAGCACCTCGTAGCGACCCGCGTACTCGGGCAGTCCCGACAGCGCGAAGTGGACCTGGAAGTACAGCGCGCGGTGGTCGATGGCATCGACGCGACGGTTGAACGCGTCCGGCAGCGCGTCCCGGCTGACCAGATGGGCGAACGTCGCCGTCGGATCGAGGTTCGACACCACGACCGGAGCCGTGATCCGCTCGCCGTCGGCCAGGGCGACGCCGGTGGCCCGTCCTCCCTCCACCGTGATCTCGGACACCTTGACGTGGCGGCGGAGCTCGCCACCGTGGAGCTCGAAGCGGGCCAGCAGGTGATCGGAGATGGTGCCGATGCCGCCCTTCACCTTCGACATGGTCACGTCGCCCGGGGACGCCAGCGCGAAGGCCAGGCAGAGTGCACTGCCCGGCGTGTACGGGCCCCGGTAGGTGGAGTTGACGGCCAGGAACGCCAGCATGCCCCTGACCTGGGCGTGCCGCTCGCGGTCGGGGAGGTGCCGGTCGACGACGTCCATCACGCTGCCGAACATGGCGGTCCGGATGGCCTCGCGCTCGGACTCGTCGGTCGCGCTGGCAAACATCTCGTCGAGGGACTTCGGCGGCGTCCGCACGTCGAAACGACCGATGGCCCGGGCCGGCGCCTCGGCCCAGGCGGCGATCTCCCCCATCCCGAGCACGGCCTCGAGGCCCAGTGTCTCGTTCAGGTGCTCGAAGAGGCGGTCCGGGTCGCTGTGGAGGAGGATCGGCGGCTCGCCCGACGGGCCGATGCTGACCGACTGGACCTCGGGCTCGTAGATCGGGCACTCACCCAGGCCGAGGTCGTCGTAGATGTCGGTCGGGACGGGGAACTGGACGGAGCCGGCCAGCTCGAACCGGTACCCGCGCACCAGCTCGGTGGTCGTCGCCATCCCCCCGATGAAGTGGTTCTTCTCGAGGCACAGGACGCGCATCCCGCCCCGTGCCATGACGAGGGCGGCGGTCAGGCCGTTGTGGCCCGCCCCCACCACGATGGCGTCGTAGTCGGTCGTCGCGGTCATCGGGGGCCCCGCCTCACGCGCGGCGGCCGGTGAGGTCCAGGAGGCGCCGCTGCACGTCGGCCCCCTCGTCGACCGTGCCGGACGGGCCCTCGCCGAAGATGCCGAGGGACCCGATGAACGGCTCCATCGGTGCCATCGCGTCGTAGACGTAGGAGGCGAGCTCCTCGGGCAGCCGGCTGTCCGCACCGATGGCCGTGGCCAGGTCCCAGGCGTGGAGTGCCAGGTCACCGATCCGGAACCCGAGCAGCTGGGACGCCGACACGTCGCCGATGGCGTGGTGGACGACGGCGTCCCAGTCGGTGACGGCACGCATCCGGGCCAGCTGGTCGTCGAGGGTGGCGCGGCACAGGGCGTCGAGGTCCCCGTCGTACTCCTTGTCGACGAAGGACAGCCCCTCCTCCCGGCTGGCCCCGTCGATCAGGGCGACGGCCATCTCGTTCCCCATGGCCACGTGGCGCTCCAGGGCACCCACGTCCCACTCCTCGCACGGTGTGGACGCCGTCAACTGGTCGTCCCCCACCTGGTCGAGCACGGCGACGAAGGTGGACGTGGCGAGGGCGAGGGCGTCGAGGGGTTCCATGGGGCAGAACCTACCCGGCTGATCTGCGGCCCGCGGGCGGGACGGTGCGACGCGGACCACCGGGTCCGTCGGGTTGTGGCACGGTGGACCATGCCCGCCTACGAACGATTCGCCGCCTTCTACGACATCGTCATGGACGATCCGGGACCGCGGGCGGCACGGGTGAACGATGCCATCGAGCGCTTCCGGCCCGACGCGGCGTCGCTGCTCGAGCTCGGGTGCGGGACCGGGTCGATCCTGGCCCGGCTCACCACCAGGGCATCGCTCACCGGGCTCGACCGCTCGCCCGAGATGCTGGCCATCGCCGCCCGCAAGGTTCCCGGGGCCCACCTGGTCGAGGGGGACATGTGCTCCTTCGACCTCGGGCGGCGCTTCGACGTGATCGCCTGCGTCTTCGACTCGATCAACCACCTGCTCGACGTGACCTCGTGGACCTCGCTGATCGCGACCGTGCACCGCCACCTGTCGGACGGCGGCCTGTTCGTCGTGGACGTCAACACCGTGGGCGAGCTCAGGAGGCTGGGTGACGAGCCCCCGTGGGTCTACGACTTCGAGGGGGGCACGGCCATCATCGACGTGGGCTTCGCCGTCGACGACGACGGCGTCGGGCTGTCCGACTGGGACATCCGGGTCTTCGAGTGCATCGACGGGACGCGCTTCGAGCTCCACCACGAGCGCATCGGCGAGCTGGCGCTGCCGCTGGCCCGCGTGCGTTCGCTGCTGGCGGACGGGTTCGAGCTGCTCGAAGAGGTCGACGAGGACGGTCTCGCGGCCACCGACGACTCGGTGAAGGCGTACTACGCCCTGCGTCGGGTGTCCGCCGACTGAGGCTCAGCCGCCGGGCCAGAGCCGGTCGGCCAGGCCGGAGGCCCGGGCCACCGGTCGGGACACGGCGACACGGACCATCTCCTCGGACCCGACCACCGTGACCTCGGGCTTGCCACGGGTGACTGCCGTGTAGAGGAGCTCCCGGGTCAGGATCGGGGAGTCGGTCGTCGGTAGCGAGACGACCGCGTGGGGGAATTCGGAGCCCTGGCTCTTGTGGATGGTCATGGCCCACCACGGCTCCCACTCCCCGAGGCGGGTGGGGGCGACCACCCGCGTGCCGTCTGGCCCGCGCATGGCCACCCGGCGCCCGTCGGCCTCCCGGACCACCACGCCCACGTCGCCGTTGGCCAGACGGTTGACCGCGTCGTTCCTGGTCACCATCACCGGTGTCCCCACCCGCGGCCGACCGCCCCGCAGGTCGGGCGGGACGGCGTCGTGGACCCCGGCGGCGATCCGGACGGTCCAGTCGTCGAGGCCGAACGGCCCTCGGCGCACCGCCGCCAGCACCTTGACCCGCTGCGCGGCGGCGAGCGCCTCCTCCGCCGATCCGGCGAGCGCGGCGGCCACCACCTGGCCGGCGGACTCGTCGACCATGCGTCGGAGTGCCTCCAGGCCCCGGGCGTCGCCGGGGCGGATCCAGTGGACCTCGGCTCCCCCCGCGGACAGCCGACGCACGACCTCGTCACCGTCGCCGTCCCGGATGGCGAGGGCCAGCTCGCCGATGGCCGAGCCCTCGGCGAACCGGTGCCCTTCCCTCAACTCGGTGACCCGGCCGTCGAGCGGGGCGTCGCCGGCGCGGGACACCGGTCGCCCCGGCCCGACCATGTCGCCCATGACGGTCCCCGCCTCGATGCTGCTCAATTGGAACGGGTCGCCCACGAGCACCAGCCGGGCATCGGGCCGGACGGCGGCCAGCAACCGGGCGAGCAGCGGAAGGGAGACCATCGACGTCTCGTCGATCACGACCATGTCGTGCGGGAGGGGGTCGGACCGGTCGTGGCGGAACCGGGTGCGGCTCTCGTAGCCGAGGAGCCGGTGGATGGTGGTCGGCTCGTCCGCCGTGAGCACCCCGGCCTCCGCGGCATCGATGCTCCCGTCACCCGACATCTCGCGGATCCGGTCGTCGACCGCCTCCTTCATCCGGGCCGCCGCCTTGCCCGTCGGCGCGGCGAGGGCGGCGCGGAACGCCACGCCGCGTCCGGCCGCCATCCGGTGGCCGGCGGCGAGGATCCGGGCCACCGTGTGCGTCTTGCCCGTACCGGGGCCACCGGCGATCACGGTCACCGGGTACGTCAGGGCACGGCGGGCCGCGAGCCGCTGGAGGTCCGCTCCGTCGGGGCCGCGCTCCGTCGGGGGGAACACCGCGTCGAGCGCGGCGTCGACGTCGCCGTCGGACGCTGCTGATCCGATCGGCAGGGCGCTCCGGGCGCCGAGCTCGCCGGCCACGGCCACCTCGAAGCTCCAGTACCGCTGGAGGTAGAGGCGCCTCCCGTCCAGGACCAGTGGGCGCACCGCGGTCGCGTGGGTCGGGTCGGGTTCGAGGGATCCGCCGTCAGCCACGATCGCCGACCGCGCCAGTTCGGCCCGCCACGGCCCGGGATCGGGCAGCGCGAGGCCAGACATGTGTCCCTCGTCGTCCTGCGAGGCGACCACCTGCTCGTGCACCGCCTCGAGGTCGAGACAGACATGTCCGAGCCTGGTGGCCCGGGCGGCCAGTGCCAGGGCCACCAGGGTGTCGTCCGACGGCACCGTCGGGGCCGACCGGCACACGGCGTTGGCCAGCTGCACCTCGAACCTCCCGAGCACCCCCGCCTCGGTGTAGGCACGCAACGCCGCCTCGACGGCGTCGGTCGACCAGCCGTCCGGGCGTCCGGCGACCGTCGTCATCGCCCCCCCGATGCCACGGGACGGCCGTCGAGGAGGGCGCTGAGGCCGGCGACGAGGTCGGTGGGCAGCTCCCAGGTGAACACGCCGTGGGGATGGCCGTCGTCGACGGTCACCTCGGGTCCCGTCATCCCCCGCACGAAGAGGTACGCGGCCCCGGTCACCCGCGGTGGTGGGGTGCCGGCTCGGTGGCGCGACCGCAGGTAGCGCTGCAGGGCGACCGCGTAGAGCAGCGCCTGGAGCGGATAGTGGTGCTCGGACATGGCGTCCGCCATCGACCGGACGCCATAGTCGTCCCGACGAGGCTCCCGGCCCCGCGGGACGAGCTGGTTGGTCTTGTAGTCCGCCACCACGTACCCGGTGGACCCGGAGTCGGACCGGATCCGGGCCACGAGGTCGATCGAGCCGGTCAGGAACCCGGCCAGGCTCGCGTCGATCGAGCCGTCGGCCAGCGACCGGGCCCACGGGGTCAGGAGGTGGTCGCCCGGGAGGTGGTCGACGACTAGGGCCCCGATGTCCCGCACCGTGGGATGGCGCCCTCCGGCCCCGATCCGCATGTCGAAGCCGAGCTCGTCCAGCCGGTCCCGACGGTCCAGGCCGGCCAGGCAGGTGCCGTCGAACAGGGGTCCGAGCGGGGTGCGGATGGCCGCCTGCAGTCCGGCGACCAGCCGGCCCCTCCCGTCGTCGGCGTCACGGGCCAACGTGGCCGGATCGAATCCGGTCCGGGCGACCTCGGCGTCGACGGCACGCTGCAGTGCTTCCTCGAGGTCGAGGTCCGCGAAGTCGACCCGCTCGAGGACACCGTGCACGAAGGTCCCGAACGACGTGCCGGCCACCAGCCCGCCCAGCGGTCCGCCGGCGGGCGACGGTGCGGGGGCGTCCTCACGGGTGTCCCCGGCCGCGCCGTCGGTCCCGTCGGCGTGAGCCTCGTCGTCGGCGCCCCGGTCGGCGACCGACGGGTCGTAGGGGTCGACACCACCCTCGTCGGCCTGGGCGGTCATCGACGAGAACGACCAGCGGTGGACGGTGCGGTCGAGATCGTCGCGGAACGGGGCGATGCCGAGGGGGGCCGGTCGCGCCCCCGCATCCCGGTCGGACCAGGGGGCGTCGGGTACCCGGCGGTCGTCGACGACCGTCACCGAGACGGTCCCGTCCGATCGGGCCGCCAGGCCCTCCAGCGCCCCGGCGACCGCACCGTCCGGTGGGATCGCGCACACCCCGCTGCGGAAGACGGTGTCGTCGAGCCTCCCGGTCCCGCCGTCACGGGCGAAGAGGAAGCAGCTGAGCGCCCGCTTGTTGCTTCCGGTGCTGTCGGCCCACCACACGGCCGTGTGGTGCTGCGCCCTGGTCAGGGCCACGTAGAGCAGGCGGAGGCGCTCGCCCGCCTCCTCGGCCCGGGCCAGCCGCTTGCGCTCCTCCGCCCCCTTCCGGTCCGGCCAGTCCTTCCCGTTCGCCAGGTCCAGGACCCGGTCGCCGGTGTCCGGGTCCGTGTAGACGACCGGGCCGGAGCTCCTCCCGGGGCGCCACAGCATCGGGAGGCACACCACCGGGAATTGGAGGCCCTTCGCCTTCCAGACGGTCATGATCCGGACCGCCCCGGCTTCGGTCTCGATCCGACGGGCGACCACGTCGCCGTCGACCTCGACGTCTCCCTCCGACTCCGGTGGACGGTCCACCACGGCCACGAGCCCGGCCACGCCGGACATGCCGTGTGGGACGCTCGCGTGCATCAGCTCGGCCAGGTGGTCGAGGTCGGTCGCGTTCCGGTCGCCGTCGAATTGGCCGAGGAGACGGGCAACCACGCCCGTCTGCGACCAGATGTGGGCGAGGACCTCCGCCACCGGGCGGTCGGCCAGGCGGGCCGACCAGTCGGCCAGTTCCTCCTGGAGGACGGCCAGCTCCCCGTCGGACGCGGACGCCACCTCGGCCGCGGACCACGGGACGAACCAGGAGAGCGCGTACGCACGCACACGCCCGAGGTCCGACGGTCGCTCCATGGCGGCGAGGAGGAGTCGGAGCTGGTCGGCGGCCCACGACGAGAGGACACTGCCGGCGCCGGCGATGACCGCAGGGATTCCCTGGCGACGCAGTGCCGTCTGGGCCGAGCGGGCATGGGCCCCCGACGTGACGAGCACCGCGACGTCCGAGGGGCGCAGCGACCTGGTGCCGCCGGGGTTCCGGTCGTCCGGGATCGACGCCCGGTCGAGGAGGTCGCGGATGTGGGCGACCATGTCGCGTTCGACGATGCGGCCCGTCCTCGGTGTGACGGGGACCTTGCTCCCTGCCTTGCGGGGGAGGTCGGGGCCGACGGCCAGGCGGATGTCCAGTCCGGACAGTGACGCCCCGTCGGGGCCGGTCATGCGCAGGGGCTCGTTGGCGTCCGAGGCCCGGACCGGTGCGTACCCGATCGCCTCGTGGCCGAAGGTGGCTCCGTCGAAGAACTCGTGGAGCGCCCGCAGCATGGCCCCGTCCGAGCGCCAGTTCGTGTCGAGCGTGTACCGGGTCGAGCCGGTGCGCGGCCCGACCGCATCGAGGTAGACGGAGACGTCCGCGCCGCGGAACCGGTAGATGGCCTGCTTCGGGTCGCCGACCAGGACGAGCGTGCTGTGGGGCGACCCGGCGCCGAATAGGGTCGAGAAGATCTCCCACTGGACGCGGTCGGTGTCCTGGAACTCGTCGATGAGCACGACCGTGAACCGGGAGCGGAGGGCGTCGACCACGGCGGACCCGGGGTCGTGGACCAGGGCGTCCCGCAGCTGGGTGAGCACGTCGTCGAAGCTCAGGGTGCCGGACCCGAGCTGCCGGTCCACCAGGTTGCGGCGCGACGCGAGCACGAGGTCGCGCATCCGCACCTCGGCCCGGGTCGCCCCCGGTCGGCCATCGGTCGGCTCGAGGCGCATGTCCGATCCCCCGACCAGCTGCTCGGTCGCGGTCACGAGTGCCGACAGCTTCGGGAGCTCGTCCACGGGGACGTCCCCCGCCGCCGCCACGGCGAGCGCGTCGGCACATGCGTGCCTGATCAGCTTGGAGACGTCGGTCGACAGCCGGGCGTCGGGGTCGATGGCCGACGAGACGCCCAACGTGCTCCTGACCTGGGCGGCGAAGCTGTGCATGGTCGAGATCGCCACTGCGTCGAACTCGGACACGGCACGGTCGAGGCGGTCGCGGCGCCGCGGTCGGTCCTGCCCGGCGAGGCACCGCGACAGGTCGTCGTCACCGAACTCGTCGTGGTCGCCGGCCAGGGCCGAGGCCGACGAGACCAGCTGTTGGCGGATCCGCGACCGGAGCTCGGCCGTGGCCGCCCGGGTGAAGGTGACGATGAGGAGCTCCGAGGGGGCGATGTCCCGCTCCGCCAGGTAGCGGGTGGCCAGGGCCGCGAGCGCGAAGGTCTTGCCCGTCCCGGCACTGGCCTCGATCGCCACCTGACCGGCCGGGAGCTCCCCGAGCACGTCGAACGGGCGGTCGTCGGCCGTCACGGCACACTCCGGGTGGTGGAGTCGACGGTTCCCCACAGGTGACGTGCGTACCGCTCGGCCCGGCCGCCCCGACCGCCCGGATCGCCGTCCACCGGCTGCAGGTCCTCGAGCTCGTCGACGTCGATGTCGCCGAACACCAGGCGGACGGCCGGCGCGTGCGCGTCCCCGCCGCCGTCGTGCCCCTTCCACTCGGCGTCGGCGGAGCCCCCGGCGTGCACCGACGGCGAGTAGGAGGCGAAGAGGGGCAGCGGCTCGCGCCGGCCACGCCGGTAGAGGTCGACCGCCAGCTCGAGCGCGTGCGCGGCCATGGCGGCCGGGTCCCCGCCGGCGTCGGCAGGGACGAGATCGACCGGCTGCAGCGGCTTGCCCCTGGAAGGTGGGCGGGTGACCACGACGGACCGCCACGGGGTGAGCGGATCGGCGGCCACCAGGACCATGAGGTCGAGCCACGCCCGGAGCCGATGGGTCTCCATGGGCCGCGTGAACTCGATCCGTCCCGGGCCCGGGGAGGACGGGTGGAGCTGCAGGGGGACGACCCCGACGATCCTGGTGCCGTCGTCCAGGGTCAGGTCCACCTCCCGAAGTTCGGGGTCGCCCGGCTGCACCCCGCGGACCGACGCCTCGACGACGATCGCGTCGATCTCGTCCGAGAGCCCGTCGAGCATCCGTCCCTCCAGGACTCCGGGGGGGAGGGTGCCCTTCGCCCGCTCCACCCGCTTCCAGGCGGCGTCGTCGACCCCGTCGAGCCTGGCCTGCAGCAGGTCCCGGCCCACCCGGTACGTCTCGAGCCCGCCCGGTTCGACCGGCAGGGTGTCCTCGAACTCGTCGGTGGCCCTCGGCAGGCTGGCCTGGAGGGTCGTCCGGACGAACGTGCCCACCGGGTCGGCGAGGAAGCGGTGGAGGTCGGCGAGGTCGACCACGCCGTCGTGGGGGACGTCCAACGGATGGTCGAGCAGCAGGCGTCGATGGAGCGGCCGGTTCCGCCGCCGCTCGGCGGCGACCAGGTCTGCTCGGTCAAAGCTCCAGGTCACGCCCTCGACCAGCCCGTCCGGCGTGAGGCACCGTTCGTCGAACGGATGCCGGGGATGGTCCGTCTCCAGGTGCCCCCGCCACCTGTCGCGCTCGTCGGCCGGGCACAGGGCGATCACGGCGTCGAACAACTCGGCCGCCGGCACCGCCTGGGGGACAACGTGGTTCGACCGGACGTCGTGACCGTCGCGGACGACGATCAGGTGATCCTGAGCGGCCAGCACCGCCTCGAGCAGCCACTGACGCGACTCCGACCGGGGGTCCGGATCGCCCAGTCGGGGCGAGTCCGAGATCAGGTCGGCGGCGTCCGGGGCCGGGGAGCCCAGCGCGTCCTGATCGAGCCCGAGCACGCAGATCACACGGAACGGGACCCATCGCAGCGACGCCATCGACGTCACCGTGACGCCACCCCGGAAGAAGTCGGGTCGACCGGGCTCCTCGTCGAGCATCCCCTCGACGAGCCGCCGGAAGTCGAGCAGGTCCAGCCGCACGTCCCCGTCCCGTCGGTGCCCGGTCGCCGCTTCGCCGACCGCCCGCAGGATCCGCTCGAGGGCCTCGAACTGCCATTCGGCCCGGGGTGGGGCGTCGAACAGGTCGTGGCAGGTCGACCGGAGGGCCGCCAGCCAGACGTCGACCGGATGCCCGGACGACCCGGCGCCGTCCTCCGCGCCCAGGGCGACCAGTTCCGCCAGCCGGCCGAGGATGTGGGCGAAGGCGCCGAGGAGCTCGACGTCACCACTGTCCACCCCGAACGGCGCCACCCCTCCGATCGCCAGGTCGAGGTCGCCGTCGGCCACCGCGGTCCCCATGAGCAGCCGGTCGACCGCAGCCTGCCAGGTGTTCCCGACGACCGTCGGCGGGAGCCCGAATCCGGCCCGGTGACCGGTGTCGAGGCCCCACCGGACGTTCGTCCCGCCGGCCCAGCCGGCCAGGACCCCGAGGTCGGCGTCGTCGAGGCCGAACCGCTCGCGCACCGGGCCGAGGGAGACGAAATCGAGCACACGGCTGATCTCGAAGCGCCCGGAGACGAGCTCCAACAGCGCGGCGGTGGCACCCAGGACCGGATTGGCCGAACGGATCGAGCGGTCGGCGATCCGGTGGCGGAGGCGGGGTGCGTCCCGGGCCGCCGCGTCGCCACCCGGCGGGAACGGCGGGCCGAAGACCGCCTCGACCAGCGGGGCGAACGAGTCGAGGTTGGGACAGACCACCAGGACGTCCTCCTCCGTCAGTCCCGAGGAGCGATCGGCCAGGAGGTGGAGGATGGAGTCCCGGGCGACCTGCACCTCGCGCATCGGTCCGAAACATGCGTGGAATTGGATGGAGCGGTCACCGGGATCCACGACGGCGGGTGGCGACACGACATCGGACCGGATGTCCGCCTGGAGCCGCCCGAGGAGCGTGCGCGGAGGGTGCGGATCCGACGACCCGACCCACGCCACCCCGGCCTCGTCGGGCCGCAGGCCGTCGGCGAGGAGCACGGACGCCTCGCGTGGGAGGCGGCCCCACGACCGCAGGAGCGGCTGGACGACGAGGCTGCCGGTCGGGTCGGACGAGCGGAGGCGTGACGGTGACGGGCCCCGCGACGACCACGCCTCGGCCGGACGGTCCCGGTCGAACCGGTGGGGCTCGAGGAGGAAGAGGTGGACGTCCCGACGGATGGCGACGGCCTGCAGCAGCGGGAGGAAGTCCGGACCGGGGAGCGAGGTGAATCCGAAGAGGACGAGCCGCTCGGGGAGGTCGGCTCCGAGGTCCAGCTCACCCCGTTCCAACTCGCCGAGGATGTCGTCGAAGCGCTCGGGCGGGCTCGGCTCCCCGATCACCTCCTTCAGCAGGCGCCACAGCCGGGGCTGCCAGACGGCGTGACGGGAGATCTGCTGGAGGTTGCCGTCGACCAGGCCGCCGAAGGGGGACGCCGGGTCCGCCCAGGCACGGACCATCTCCGGCCGGTGGAGGTGGTAGCGGTCGAACAGGTCGGCCACGGAGCGAACCCGGGTGAAGCGGGACGCCCCCTCGGGAAGTTCGGTGAAGGCGGGCATGGCGCCCGATGCGACGAGACCGTCGAAGACCGACAGCAACGGCCACACCATGCGGTCGATGTGCCAGGGGCCGGGCCGCCGGTCCGGCGAGCCGTCCCCTCCCCCGTCCCCGTGCGAGCGGCCGGCGCCGTCGAGGACGAGGCTCCGCAACGTCGACGGATAGGCGCGCAGGATGTTCGCGGCCACCCCGTCGCCGGCACCGGGCGACGTCGAGCCCAGGTGGCGGGCGAGCTCGAGGAGGAGCCAACGGCGCATGCCGTCGGAGGGAACGGCCATCCACTCGGGCTGCATCGGATCGAGCGGGTCGTCGGACAGGATACCGGCCAGGTGCGCCGCCAGCGGCTCCGCGCGATCCGCCGAGTACAGGTGCATCACGGACAGCGACCTTACTCAGGAGGTGTGACCCCCCTCACCGGGCCCGGCGGCAGGGGTGGGCATCCCGCCCGGCTTTCCACCGAAGTGACAGCATGTGCACTGAGCCCCGCCCGTGGGGCCGACTAGCCCAGGGGGTTCCCGTGGTCCACCAGATCGCAGCCACGACGCACAGCGGAGGCGGGGTGTTCCTCCTCGTCCTCCTCCTCTTCTACGTGCTCTTCGCACTTCCGGTGTGGGGCACCTACCAGAAGGCGTCACCACAGGGCGACCCGGCATGGGCGGCCTTCGTGCCGATCTACAACTACATCGTGCTCCTCCGGGTCGCCGGGAGGCCGAAGACGTGGGCCTGGTTCCTGCTCCTCGTGCTCGTGCCCTACCTGGGCAGCATCGCACTGTTCGTCATCACGATCTTCGTGCTCAACGACGTGTCGAAGAGCTTCGGGCACGACGCCGGGTTCACCGTGGGCCTCGTCCTCCTCCCCGTCATCTTCTGGTTCATCCTCTGGCTGGGGAAGAGCCAATACCTCGGCCCGAAGGGTCCGGCTGGCCTCGCCGGCGCCTACGGCCAGTACCCCCAGCCGGGCTATCCCCCCCAGGGCTACCCGCAGACGGGCTATCCCCCCCAGGGCTACCCGCAGACGGGCTATCCCCCTCAGGGCTATCCCCAGCCGGGCGGCTATCCGCCTCCTCCGCCTCCGGGGGGCGGTTACGCACCCCCGCCGCAGCCGGGGGTCGGCTACCCACCTCCGCCGCCGCCCGGGACCGCCTACCCGCCTCCGCCACAACCCGGGACCGCCTACCCGCCTCCGCCGCCGGCCGGTGGTCAGCCCTCCCAGCCGATGCCAGGCGCCACGCCTCCGCCACCTCCTCCGCCCACGGCACCGCCGCAATCGCCCTCCGTGGGATCGGGGGGCGAGCCCCCCGATCCGCCTGCCCCCCCGCCACCACCGCCGGCCGCCCCTCCCCAGTAGCCGGACCGGGGTCCGCGGGCGCCTGAATCAGCAGCGTCCTACGACGGGAGGAGCCCGGTCGGTGCCGAGTCGAGCATGTCCAGGATGGCCAGGGCGAGCGCCCGGGCCGACGCCGGGTCGAGCTCGACCGCCACGCGGGCTGCGGCGCCCCGGCTCGGATTGCGCAGATCGACGTTGACGGTGTGCTCGGCCGGCGCGTGGACGGGATGGTCGAAGTAGACCGATGCGTCGGTGACCGGGAACCAGCCGTCCGCCCCCTTTCCGCTCCCCTGCACGGTCAGCGTGCTCGTCCGGTAGGTGCACATGGTGGTCCCGTCCCTTCGTGGTCGGCGGCGGTCAGGCGGACAGGGTCCGGCCGAAGAACTCGGCGATGCGCGCCCACCCGTCGTTGGCCGCCTCCGGTCGGTAGCTCGGCCGGTCGGTTGCGAAGAACGCGTGGCCCGCGCCCTCGTAGGAGTGGAACTCGAACTCCTTGCCCGCTGCGGACAGCAGCCCTTCGAGCTCGGCGACCTCGGCCGGTGCCGGGTACTGGTCCTCCGCGCCGAACAGTCCGAGCACCGGGCACGACAGGTTCGCCACCTGATCGCCCAGCGGTCCGATCTTGAGCGGCAGGCCCTCGGGTGGCGGGTCGAGGATGAACGCGCCGTAGCAGACGACGGCGGCATCGAGGTCGAGGTTGCAGGCGGCCAGGAAGGACTGGCGACCACCTGAGCAGTACCCGATGGTGGCGACCTTGCCGTTGGACTCCGCCAGCGACCGGAGATGGGCGGCTGCGCCGGCAACGTCGCCCACCAGCCGCTCGTCCGGCACACCGCCCTGGGCCCGGGCCACGGCTGCGGCGTCGTCGGGGTCCGCCCCCGGGGCCTCCCGGCTGTAGAGGTTCGGACAGACCGCCAGGTACCCGTCGGCCGCGAACCTCCGGGTGATCTCCTTGGTGCCGGCGTCGTAGCCCGGCATATGGTGGATCACCACGACGCCACCGACCGGTGTCCGGTCGAGCGGACGGGCGAGATAGGCCTGGATGCGGTCGCCGCCGTGGCCGGTGATCTCCACCGTCTCGGCAATCAGGTCTCCGATGGTCATGTACTTCTTCTCCGGTAGTCGCCGGTTGTCCGGGCGCTAGTTGTCGCGGCGGACCGCATCGGTATCCCCGGACTCGGCGAGCAACTCGCCGAGCTTGAGCGCCTTGACCGCCCGCTCGTCGCGGAAGGCCTGGATACGGGCCAGTGTGTCGTCGAGCCGGGCGAGCAACCGGTCGTTGGCCGCCACCGCTTCGCCGAGCAGCTGGCGGCGGCGTTCGGGTGTCGCCCCGCCCCAACGGAGCTCGGACCGCGCCCGGTCCAGCGCGTCGATGTCCTCGGTCTCGAGCACGACCCGCACTTCGGCGAGCGAGAACCCGAGCAGTTCCTGCAGATCCTTGATCCGGGTCACCCGGGCCATGTCGGTCGGGAGATAGAGACGTTCGCCACCACCCCGGTGCCCGCTCGGACGGATGAGCCCGAGCTCCTCCCAGTACCGGAGGGTGCGGGTGGTCACACCGGTGCGCTGGGCGAGCTCGCCGATGCGCAGTACCTCGGAATCGGTGTTCATCGAATCCGTGTTCATCGACTCGGTGTTCATCGACTCCGTGGCCGTCGACTCCGTGGCCGTCACCGTTCCTCCGCCCCGGCCGGCACCGGATCGGACCCGGCGACCCCGCCATCGGATTCGACCCCGTTACCGGAGCCGTCGTCGTCATCGGAACCGTCGTCGTCGAACGCCGTGTCGGGATCGTTGGGGTCGTCGGCCTCCGAATAGACGTACCGGCCCCCGCGCGTCCACGACGCCCAGGCGGCCAGCAGGCTGGCCACGATCCCGAAGTCGAAGGCGGCATGCAGGCCCGCCCGAAACGGCGAGCTGATCAGACCGGGGAAGAAGCTCCGGCCGGTCAGGGCCGCCTGCTGGGCCGGGGTGAGCTGGGACAGGACGTGGGCGCCCACCAGGTGTTGGATCGGGTCGTACCCGAGGAACGCGGCGAACAGCGTCGAGACCGGCGACAGGTGGGAGACCCGCTCGGCATCCGCCATCGGGACACCGTGGGCCACCAACCCGTGCAGCATGTTCGCCGGGAGCGACGCCATCAGACCGACGATCATCAGGGTGAAGAAGATCCCGATCGACAGCACCTGGGCGGAATTCTGGAACGTCGTGTTCATCCCCGACCCGGCCCCCCGGTGCTGGGGAGGGAGGCTGTTCATCACACCGGCCCGGTTGGGCGAGCCGAACGAGGCCATGCACATCCCCATCAGCAGGAGGAGCATGGCGAAGACCCAGTAGGGGAAGTCGACCGGCAGCAGTTCGAGGCACAGGAACGACGCCGCCGTCCCGAGCATTCCGCCTGTGGCGAACGGACGCGGTCCGATCCGGTCGGACAGGACACCGGAGATGGGGCCGGCCAGCAGGAAGCCGGCGGTCAGTGGGAGCATGGCGATACCGGCCCACAGCGGCGTGACCTTGAACGCGTAGCCGTGCAGCGGGAGCCAGATCCCCTGCAGCCAGATGATCATCATGAACATGAGGCCGCCGCGGCTCAGGGCGGCCAGGAAGCTGGCCAGCACCCCGCTGGTGAAGGCCCGGATCCGGAACAGCTGGAGGCGGAACATCGGCTGAGCCACCTTGGTCTCGATGATGCAGAACGCGACCAGCAACACGATCCCCAGTCCGATCGCACCGAGGACCAGGGGGTTGGTCCAGCCCATGACGTGGGTCCCGTACGGCTCGATCCCGTAGGTGATGCCGATCATCACCAGGACCAGTCCGACGGCGAAGGTCACGTTGCCCGGCCAGTCGATCCGGGCCGGCCGCCGGGGACTCGTCTCGCGCAGCTTGAGGTAGCCGAGAACGGTCCCGAACAGACCGATCGGCACCGACACCAGGAAGATCCATCGCCAGTTGAGCGGGGCCAGGACCCCTCCGAGCACCAGGCCGATGAACATGCCGCTGAACGCCGCCGCCTGGTTGACCCCGAGGGCCATGCCACGACGGGTGTCGGGGAAGACATCGGTGAGGATGGCGGCCGAGTTGGCCATCAGCATGGCGGCACCCACGCCCTGGAAGATCCGCATCACGATCAGCCACACCCCGCCGGCGTGGCCCGTCATCCACGTGATGCTCAGCATGAGGGAGAAGAACGTGAAGACGGCGAACCCCATGTTGTAGATCCGCACCCGGCCGTAGATGTCGCCGAGGCGGCCGAGGCTGACCACGAGCACGCTGGTCACCACGAGGAAGCCGAGGATCATCCACAGGAGGTAGAAGGTGTTGCCGGCCTCGAGCGGGTCGATCCCGATGCCTCGGAAGATGTTGGGCAGCGAGATGAGCACGATCGAGCCGTCGATGGTGGCCATGAGCATCCCGAGGGTCGAGATGAACAGGGCCATCCACTTGTAGTTGGGAGGGAGGCTCTCGATCCCACCGGCCAGACGGGCCAACCGGTCGGCCCGGCGCCCCGAACCCCCGGATGGACCGGGACGCCCTGCGTCGCCCTGCGTCTGGGACTGTTCGACAACGGCCATCGCTGCTCCCACTCGTTCGCGTGCCTCGGGCCGGGTCGGGCGTTCGGCGGTCCGGACGATCGGGCTCCCGGTGCGGGACGACGGCTCCCGTTATCTTAACGCGTACGTCAACGTCATCGCCCGCTTCCGACGGGGCCTGTGGGCACCTCCGGAGGCCCTCTGCGGCGTATCGTCGTGCATCATGACGTGGAACCCCGTCCGCACCAGGTGGCGCCGGCTGACGCCACCCGCCCTGGTGCCCGTGGCCTCCGTGGTGGGCCTCGTCTTCCTGGCCGGTTGCGGAACCACGCTCCTCGGCTCGACCACCTCCACCGGGGTGGCCTCGTCGAGCACGACATCAGGTGCACCGTCGACCACCGTACCGGTCGACGGCGAGGTGGCCGTGGCCTTCCCCGTCGTGGCCTGTACCGACTCCTCCTACGGCGGGGCCGCCGTCAAGTCGCGTTCCGGGTGGGACCCGACGATCCTGCTCGCCCCCATCCCCACGTCGCTGGTCGGCAAGGTCACCTTCTACAGCGACGGGGTGCACACCCTGCTCGGGCCGACCGGGTGGGACTGCGCACAGGTGACCCCGGGCCCGGCGTCCGGGTCGGGTGGGACCGTGGCGTACCCGCAGACGCCGACGAACGGTGAGACGGCGACCACGGTGGCGTCGACGACACCCACCACCGGCCAGGACGCGGCCATCGACGCCCCGGGGGCGACGACGCTCGTCGTCTACCCGCCGGACGATCCGACGCCCCCGACATCGGGCCCGCCCCCACCGGGAACCGAGGGCGTCTTCGCCACCTTCGCCACCACCGGCGGAGACGCCGGGGTCGACCTGGTCTGCCCGTTCTTCACCCTCCCCTCGTGGCAGTCCCAGTCGGCCGGCTGCTCGACGACCAAGCCCTTCGCCGAGACCACCGACGTGCTGACCCCGGACGTCACCGAGATCACCGACCCGGCCGGCGTGGTGGGCAGTCTGGCCGCCTCGGGCGGGCAGGGGACGACCACCGGCGTGGTCCTGTTCCCCCAGATCCCGTCGGCCATCTCCTACGGGTCGCCGATCGCCGTCGACATGGAGTCGTGCGCCATCCCGACGGCGTCACTGTGTCCGACCGTGCTGTCCGACTTCGAGGTCCGGGAGTTCCCCGTCCCCACGTCCGGCTGACGCGCCGGCACACGGCGCCCACCGTGCTCGTGTCGATGCTCCCGGGTCCGCTCCTGTACCCGCCGGATGCAACGCTGCGGCAACGACACGGCTACCGGATCATCACACTCCGTAGGCGCCAGCGGCCCGGTTGCCCGAGAATCACCGGCTGATGGTCGCTCTGCGTGACGGCCCTTGACCCCCATGCGGGCGACCTCATAGGTTCGCCAGAGGTCACCGACCCATCCCGGGTCGGCGGCCGACGTGACGGACCGGGTCGAGCGGTGGAGCCGGGACCCACACAGCGCGACGAGATGTGAGTGGGGCACCTGGAAGCCCGATGGCGGCCAGCGGACGAAACGGGGCACGGTCTTGGAAACGCGGAAGACGACGAACAGGGAGTCCCAGGTCCTCGATCCGGCCGGGCCGGCCGGGGATCCGGGCACAGCACCGGCCCCGCAGGGCGCGCTCGGCGCCCTGTCGGCCACCGGGGTGGCCTCGATGTCCACCACCGACGTCGGGGCCCACAGGGCGAAGTCGCGCTCGGGCCGACTGCAGCGGTGGGCCTGGCTCCTCGCCATCGTGCTCACCCTGCTGGTCCTACGCGACCTCCTGGCTCCGGGGATGTCCCTGCCGACCCCCTCGGTGCCGCCGGCCCTGACCCCCTACATGCTCCCGCTCTGCCTGATCCTGCTCCTGGTGGCCGTCATGGTCGTGCCGCTCCTCGCCGCCGGACGGTCGCCGCACATCCTCTACCGGCCGGACGAATTGACCATGACCTTCGACGACGTGCGCGGATCGGAGGGACTGGTCGAGGAGGTGACCAAGACCCTCAACCTGTTCCTCGCCTACCGGACGTTCAACGAGCAGATGGGGGGGACGCCCCGTAAGGCGATCCTGTTCGAGGGACCCCCCGGCACCGGCAAGACGTACATGGCCAAGGCCATGGCGTCCGAGGCCGGCGTCCCGTTCCTCTTCGTGTCCTCGTCCGCCTTCCAGTCCATGTTCTACGGTCAGACCAACCGGAAGATCCGTGCCTACTTCAAGGAGCTGCGACGCCAGGCCCGTCGTGAGGGCGGTGCCATCGGGTTCATCGAGGAGCTCGACGCCATCGGCGGCAAGAGGGGCACCGGCTCGAGCCACGGCGACGGCATCCCCGGTGTGGTCAACGAGCTGCTCATCCAGCTCCAGTCGTTCGAGCAGACCCCGTGGTCCATGCGGATGCGGGGCAAGGTCATCGAGGCGGTGAACGGCTGGCTGCCCGAGGGGAGGCGGCTGGCCAAGCCGAGCCATACGCCGGCCAACATCCTGGTGATCGGGGCGACCAACCGCGCCGACGACCTCGACCCGGCACTCGTGCGGCCCGGTCGCTTCGACCGGAACATCTACTTCGGCCTTCCCGGACGGTCGGGCCGGCGCGACATCCTCGACTACTACCTGAGCAAGAAGGCCCACACGCCGGAGCTCGACGACCCGACGCGCCGCGAGACGCTCGCCGCCATGACAGCCGGCTACTCGCCGGTGATGATCGAGCACCTGCTCGACGAGGCACTGGTATGGGCCCTCCGCCGCGGTGCCCACCAGCTGTCGTGGGAGGACGTCCAGCACGCCAAGATGACCGAGGAGATCGGCCTGGCCCAGCCGGTCGAGTACACCGAGGCCGAGCGACGGACGATCGCCACGCACGAGGCCGGGCACGCCACGGTGGCATGGCTGGTGGGCAGGAGCCGCAAGCTCGAGGTCCTCACCATCATCAAGCGCCGCGACGCCCTCGGCCTCCTCAGCCATTCCGAGACCGAGGAGCGGTTCACCAACACCCGCTCCGAGGTCAGGGCCATGATCGAGATCGCCTTCGGCGGCATGGTGGCCGAAGAGCTCTTCTTCGGCGAATCGTCGACCGGGGTGGCCGGTGACCTCCAGGCGGCCACCGTCAACGCATGTCAGATGGTCGGCCTCCTGGGCATGGGCAATTCGCTCATCTCGGTGGGGGCCATCGAGTCGTTGGGCGGTGGCCTGGTCGGCAAGGTCCTGGCCGACGACGCCCGGCGGGCCGAGGTCGAGACGCTGCTGGCCGACTCGAAGGAGTCGGTGACCCGGATGCTCGACGAGCACCGCCACGTGGTCGAGGCGCTGCGCGATGCGCTCCTGGTGCGCAGCGAGCTCATCGGCGACGAGATCCTCGACGTGATCCGACGGGCCCAGGGGGATCCCGACATCCTGCCCGTCAACCTGCGGGACGGACGGTATGCCCCTACCGATGCCGCCGTGGCACGATCCACGGCTCCCGACCACCGGACCGCGGACTGAGCGACCTTCCCATCAGCGGCATCGGGTGCGGCGCGGTCCGCCTCCGGGCCGGACCGCGTCAGCTCGTGAACGCAACCGAGTGCCAGGTGGCGCCCCCGTCAGTCGACTCGAAGAGACCGCCGGCAAGGAGCGCGTAGGCGCGTGACGGGTCGCTGAAGCCCATCCACGAGACCGTCGACGGACTGGACCCCGACAGGACGACCGCGTAGGTACCGCCTCCGTCCGTCGTCCGAAACAGTGCCCCGGTGAGCGTCTCCGGCACGGGCGACGCGAGGGCGACCGACGACGAAGCCGCCGCCAGCTCCAGCGAATTGGGGAACGGCCGGGTTGCCGTGGCGACACGCCAGGTCACTCCGCCGTCGGTCGACACCATCGCCTCGGCCATCATGCCCGTCGGGCACGCGGCCCACAGCGTCGGGGTCCCGTCGGCGGCGGCCGTCACCGAGCCCCCGAGACCGGCTGTGCAGGGATCCACCCGCTGGCTGAATTGGGCCCCCCGGTCGGAGGAGTACAGGAGCACCATGTCCCCGTCGCCCCCGAGTACGTACAGGTTCGGCCCGCTGAGGGCGAACTGCGCCCCGAAGCCGAGCGGGGCGGGTGTCGGCACCTGTCGCCACTGCTGGGATCCGACCGGCGCGGTCAGGAGCTCGTTCGACGTGCTGTTCGCCGTGCCTGCGCCGGTGACGAGCGCATACGCCTCTCCGTCGGCCGCCTCGAGTTCGGTGACCTGCCCGGGGACGGCAACGTCGGCCCAGGTCGCCCCCCCGTCCGCCGTCTGCCACAGCCCGGGACCGAAGGCGTAGCCGTCGAGGGGGTTGGCGAAACGGAGCTGCGACACGGCGTTCACGCCCACCGGCGGGCTCGGGATTCCGGCGAAGATGGAGCCGCCATCGGTGGTGCGGACGATGGCGCCGCAGGTCCCTGATCCGGTGAGGCATGGAGCGGTCCCGAGCAACCACCACGCGTCCAGGCTCGCCGCGGTGAACGAGGTGGCTCGGAAGCCTGCAGGGATCGGACCCCCCGGCGGACCGACGACAGGCACCGTGGTCGGGGTCGTCGCGGGACTCGTCGTCGAACTCGACGGCTTCGTGGTGGTCGAGGCGGCCGTGGTCGGGGGGATGGACCGGGACGAGGCGGTCGGCCCGCTGCCACACGCGGCGGCGATCACGGCGAGAACTGCCACCGCGGCGCCGACCAGGGCGCCGCGGCATCGCCGGGGATCCATCCCTACAGGGTTGACGGCTCGATGCATGCGAGCGCTCCATTCGGCTGGGAGCGGACGATCCCGCTCATCTGCTGTGTACCAGGTCATGCGGCCAGATCCTCGTCCTGCCCCCGGTACCGGCGGGCGGAGACCGGAAGGCACCGGACTGCTCCGGGTGGAGCGATCCCTCGGCCGTGTCGTTCGCCTGACCACCCGTTCCGGCCACAGCCCCGCTCCTTCTACGTCGTGTCCGTCGAACCCCGACCCGGACCCATCCCGGCTGGACCACGCGTTCAACTGTGTCCTCGGCGGCCACGTCCGGTCAGAGGCGAAGGTCACCACTGGCGGGACCACCGTGCCCGGACCGGCCCGGACCGGCCCGGCCGAACGGTCGATGGGTCATTCGGCCCTTGTCGGCGATCCTGGTAGTCCCCAGCCTCGGACGTGGAGGCCAGCACGTTCGCGACCACGCGGACAGTGGTCTCGCGAGTGGCAGCGCGCCGGTCGGACTACCCACTGCAGGAGGTCCGCCATGAAGGCACTGGTCTACAAGGGGCCCGGCGAGAAGGCCTGGGAGGACGTGCCCGATCCGAAGGTCGAGCAGCCGACCGACGTGATCGTCCGGATGGTCGCCACGACCATCTGCGGGACCGACCTCCACCTCCTCACGGGTGATGCCCCGAGGTTGACGTCGGCCGCATCCTGGGGCACGAGGGGATCGGTGCGATCACCGAGGTGGGCGAGGGCGTCACCCAACTGGCCGTCGGCGACCGGGTGATCGTCGCGTGCGTCAGTTCGTGCGGGAAGTGCTCGAACTGTCGCAAGGGGCCCTACAGCCACTGTCTCGACCCGGAGGGCATGGCCGGAATCGGCTGGATCTTCGGTTGCATGATCGACGGCACGCGGGCCGAATACGTTCGGGTCCCGTTCGCCGAGAACTCGGTCCACAGGTCCCCGAGGGATTGACCGATGCCGAAGGCATCCTCCTCTCGGACATCCTGCCGACCGGCTTCGAGATCGGCGTGCAGTACGGACGGCTGGCTCCGGGCGACGTGGTCGCGGTGATCGGCTCCGGGCCTGTCGGCCTCTCCGCCGTCATGACCGCACGGCTCTACGGACCGTCGAAGGTCATCGCCATCGATCTGGACGGCGCTCGGCCCGCCCGGGCCGCCGACTTCGGCGCCACCGACACGGTCAACTCCGGCGATCCGGACTGGAAGGAACAGGTCCTCGCGCTCACCGAAGGCCTCGGCGTCGATGTGGCCATCGAGGCGGTCGGGGTTCCCGAGACCTTCACCATGGCGACGGTCATCGTTCGCCCAGGCGGCAACGTCGCCAACATCGGCGTGCACGGCAAGTCGGTGGACCTCGCCCTCAACGAGCTCTGGATCAAGAGCATCGGCATCTCCATGGGCCTGGTCAACACGAACACCCTCGGGATGCTGCTGAAGCTCGTCGCCGAACACAAGCTCCCAGCGGATTAGTTCGTCACGCACGAGTTCTCGCTCGATCAGATGCTCGAGGCCTCCGACGAGTTCGGGCATGCAGCGGAGCACGACGCGCTCAAGGTCCTCATCCACTAGCGGGTGGGTCGGCACCCCCGACCGGGCCACGCGGGGCGGGGTCGTCGAGCCAACCGCTCGCCGAGGACCTCGGGCACCCGCAGGAGCCTCCCGATCGAGCCGGCCCCGGACGTCACGGTAGCCCCGGAGCCTCCTCCCTCCCTGGCCGGGTCGCGCCGACCCGACCCGGTCGGCCGGCGCACCGGTGGACCGTCACTCCTCCGTCCGTCGGGGTTATCGTGAGCCCATGCCGATGCCCAAGCGCGCCAGTGTCGATGACTACTTCGCTCAGCTGAGCGACGTCCAGCGACCGCACCTCGAGGCACTCAGGAAGCTGAGTGTGGAGGTCGACCCAGAGGCGCGGGAGGTGCTCAAGTGGAATCTGCCGGTGTACGTGCGTGGCGAGAACACGAACATGTGGATGCTCCAGAACTTCAAGAACCACTGCTCGCTCCGGTTCGATCCGCCGTTCTTCGCCACCCAGAAGGCAGCCGTCGAGGCCGCCGGCTACGAATCCGGCGAGGGATTCATCAAGCTCCCCTACACGCGCGAGTTGCCGACCGAACTCCTGAAGACGCTGATGCGGGCGCGGCTCCAGGAATTCGTGACGTCCGAATCCGGGTAGGTCGGGAGCGGGAAGGGTTCGAAGGTGACAGCTCCGGCCATGGCCCGATCCTGCCGCATCGACGTTCCCGCCCGGGCCGCACCCGACCGGCAGTCGGAGGCCCTCCCGGTCGACTCACGGGCCTAGCATGATCGGGTGCAGGCGCGACGTTGATGCCGTCCGAGGAGATCGACCCGTCACGCCGCGACGCACCGTCGTTCGGACCGATCCTTGCCGCGGTCGTGGCCGGCATCGCCTTGTGCTCCTACTTCTTCGTGGTGGCACGCACCTACGGCCTGGACCTGCACGTCTACCTGGACTCCGCCGCCGCGTTCCGTGACGGCCGCAATCCGTACCTCCTGACCTTCACCCGGAGCCACCTGCCCTTCACGTATCCACCGTTCGCGCTGGTCGTCCTGTCGTCGTTGGCCTGGGCACCGTTCGTCGTGGCCCACTGGTTCCTGTTCCTGGCGAGCATCGCGGTGACCACGGCCGCCATCGAGATGGTGCTCGTGGACCGCGGCTGCACGCGTCGGGCGTCGCTGTGGTGCGGGTCCTTCGTCTGGGCGTGCGCATCGATGCTCGTCCTCGAGCCTGCGAGGAGCTGCGTCGACTACGGCCAGATCGAGTTCGTCCTCATGTTCCTGGTGGTGGCGGACATCCTGGCGGTTCCCTCACGATTCCGGGGGATCCTCATCGGTGTCGCCGCTGCCATCAAACTGACCCCGCTGATCTTCGTGGTGCTCCTCGTCGTGCGCCGCGACTGGGCCTCGGTCGTCCGGGCCGGGCTGTCCTTCGTGGCGTTGACCGGAATGTCGTGGCTCCTGTGGCCCGGCCTGTCCCGCATGTTCTGGCAGAGCGACGTGAACAGCCCCGCCAGGGTCGGGCCCATCGCCTTCGCGTCGAACCAGTCGTGGTACGCCGTCGTCCACCGCTCGCCGTTCCCTTCGTCCGGGTCGACACCGGCGTGGCTCGCCCTGTCCGCGGTCACGGCCCTCGTCGGCACGTTCATCGCATGGAGATGCGTCACGACGGAACGGCAGTCGTTCGCCCTCATCGCCGTCGCCCTGGTCGGTCTGCTCGTCAGTCCGATCTCGTGGACCCATCACTGGGTCTGGGTCCTCCTGATCCCACCCATGCTCGTCGGACCACGTCGCGACGACACCCTGCCGGTCGTCCGCGGGATGCTGTGGGGGATCGTGGCGCTCACGATCGCCGCCCCGTACTGGTGGTTCTCCACCGGCGGGATCGCCGACGCCCTCGAGGCGGTGCTGCCGGTGTGGACGGTTGCCGCACTGCTGGTGTGGTGTGGAACCGAGTACGTCGCGTGGAGGCGGCCTCCGGTGCAGCCGGACCGGGATGTCGTCGAGAGGTCGTCCATCAGCTGACCGGTCGACCTGCATGCACCGACCCGCGGGCACCGACCTGCGCGACGAGCGGGTAGCTGGCACCACCCGGACACGCCGGAGGGCGCATGCTCCGGAACCGGGTCCGGGACATGCGCCCTCCGAGGCGTTCTGACCGTCGGTCCTCCGTCAGCTGATGTCGGGGACCACCAATTGGGTCGCCGATGCACGCGATGCGCGGTAGTCGGAGTCACCGCTGTAGGTCGCAACGACCGCATAGGGGGTCCCCACCGTCGAGGTCGTGTTGAGCGTGCCCGGGGGCAGGAAGCAGGTGGCGGTCCCCTCGACCTCGTCCGGGGCGGTCGCCAGTGTGACCACGTTGCCCGAGGCGCAGGTGTAGGTGTTGTTGCTCGGATCGGTGACGGTGAAGGTGATGGTCCCGGTCATCGGTCCGATGAGTGTGGAGCCCGCAGCACCGTCGGGGGCGTCCACCGTGGCCGTCAGCGTGACGGCGTTCCCGGACTCGGACGAGAAGCCGCCGTACTCGCTGAGGTTGAGCGTCGTGTCCGACAGGCCCACGACGAAGTTCCGGTTGTGAGCCGTACTCGAGTAGAAGTTGTCATCACCGGTGTAGATGGCGGACACCGAGTACTCGCCGGGGTACTCGCCGCCTCCCACGGTGAACGTGGCCACGCCTCCGACCCCGACCGGTGAGGCGCCACCCTGGCAACCGTCGCTCCCGTTCGAGTTGTTCCCGCAGACCAGCACGTTCACGTAGCCGGTCGGCGTGAGGCCTCCGCTGTAGCCGACGGGGGTCACGGTGGCGGTGACCGTGATCGACTCACCGGCGCCGATCCCGTGGATCGACGAGATGGTGGTGTCGGTGCCGGCCAGCCCCGAATTCATGTAGACCGTGGCCGACGTCGCGGCATACCCGGTGGACACCAACGTGGCCGTCACCGCGTAGTAGATCGCGGACGACAGGCCACCGGCGAAGTTGCACGTGGCCTGCGCGTTCACGACGGGGAACGAGTTGGTGCCACCGTCACAGGTCAGCGAGGTCGACGAGCCCGCCTTCTCGACGGTGAAGTCGATGCTGCCCGGCGGGACGCCGGTCCCGCCGTCCGTCCCCGTCGAGGCGACCGTCGCCGTGAACGACAGCGGGGTGCCCTGTCCGGACTGGCAGATGTCACCCGTGCAATTGTCGGGTTGGGTCGCCAGTGTCACCTCGGCGGCCGCCTTGCCCACCGCCTGCCTGAGCGACCCGACGCTCCCCGAGAAGTCGGAGTCGCCCGAGTACGTCGCACCGATGTCGTAGGACGCGTTCTGGGCGGTCAGTCCCTCGGAGATGTCGCACTGGGCGAGCCCGCCCGACACCGGGGCCACGTTGGTCCCGCCGTCGCAGGTCACACCGGAGAACGTCACCGTTCCTGACGGGGCGCCGACGGCCGGGGCCGTCGGTGAGACCGCCGCGGTGTACTCCACCGCCTCGCCGGTCACCAGCGGGGTGGCCGACGTGGTCACCACCGTGGTCGTCCTACCCTGGTTGACGTTCTGGTTCTTGACCCTCGTGCTGGGCTTGTACGACGAGTCGACCGTGTCGGCGTAGCTGGCCGTGACCGAGTACGGGGCGCTCCCGGCCTCCAGTCCACCGGAGACCGAACAGGTGGCCACGCCGCTGGCCAGCGTCGGCTGGTTGCCGGCGTCGCAGTTCACGACGGTCGAATCGGCACCGACGATCGAGAACGTGACGGTGCCGCCCGGTGTGCTGTGCCCCGGGGAGGACACGGTGGCGGTGAAGGTCACCGGCCCCCCCGTTACCGGGGTGGTCGGCGACGACGCGACGGAGATGTCGGTGGTGGCCGGGCCGCCTGCGGCGCCGGCCGGGACCTGCAGGACGCCCACGAGGAGGAGTGATGCCGCACCGACGGCCGTCGCGGACGCAGCGAGACGGGCCAGGGAGCGGTTGGCGAGGAATCGGTCGGTACGCATCAGGCGGCGCCTCCCACGGTGAAGGTGCTGCCGCTAGCGCCGAAGGTGATCGACTTGACCCCGTTCAACCCTGCCCGGACCGAGAGGGTGAATCCGGAGGAGTTGGCGACCATGTCGTTGGCGGTCGCCGACTGCCCGGCGAAGGAGCCGGCGCCGAGCACCGGGGTGGCGTAGAGCGAGACCACCGTCGTGCCGGTGTCGTACGAGATGGCCTGGTTGGTGAGTGAGACGGTCGTCGGGGTCACGTGTCCCCCGGTCGCCTTCCAGACGATCGTCCCGGTCAGGGTGGGCAGTGGCAGACCCCCCGTCACCTCGCCGAAGCTGTTGGGCACCGTGGTGCTGGAGGTGGCGATGAGCCGACCCGTCGTGATGGTGGCCGTTCCGCTCGTGGCCCCGGAACCGGAGCAGCCGGTCAGTCGCCCCTTGAAGGTGACCGTCGTCTGCGAGCCCCCCGCATTGGTCAGTGCCGGAGCGAAGTGGTAGCCGCCGGCGAGCGTGCAACTGATCGGTCCCGAGAACGTCACCGGAACACGTGTCGCACCCGCCGATCCGCCGATCGTCCCCACTGTGGCGCCCAACGCCAGGGCCAGGGCCCCCACGCCGGACATGATCGTTCGATTCATGTCTGTCTCCTTGCGCGGCAGTGCAGACTCACACTGCCCATTGGTGCCCCTGGAGTCCCCACCGGCTGTAACGTTCCTCAGCGTACAGGAGTTACCGTCGGACTGTCGGGACTCCGATCGCCCGGGCCCGCCACCGCCGCGGATCCGGGCGCCCGCCGACCGGCCGACAGCAGGTACCGGAAGCGTCGCCCCTGGTCAGCGGCTCACCACAGCGAGTTCCAGTCGTCCGGCGCCAGCCAGCCGGTCGGGCCGACCTCCGGACGGGGCACCCGGACGGAGACCACGTCGATCCACGTCGGCTGGTCGAACCCGGACCGCCGCCAGTACCGGACGGGGACCGACTTCCAGTCGCGGCTCTTCATCCCGCCCTCCGAGTAGCCCGGACGGACCAGCACATGGGTCGCCGAGCCGGCGACCACCACACACGGTCGGACCTTGCCCTCGAGTTCCGGGTGGTCGGGATCGAGCGCGTCGAAGGGCACCCACGCCAGCACCACCCCGCCCACCCACGGGTCGTCGCGGTCGAACTCCTCCTCCTCGAGCGGGGTGAGCACGGCCCTGCGGCGTCCGAGCGACGGCGCCACCGGGGACGTCGCCCGTTCGGGTTCCTCCTGCTCGAGGTGGCGACCGGGTCCCGCCGTCCGTTCCGACTTGCGCGCCCGACGGACCTGGTCGGCGGCCTTGGCCTTCGCCTCGGCCTGCCTCCGCTTCTCCTCGGCTTCGCGCTGCTTCCTCGCCTTGCGGGCCTCGCGCTGCTCGGCCGAGGCAGCCGTCGGCGTGCGCGGTCGGGTGGCCTCCGGCACCACGCGCTCGAACCGGGCCCAGTCGGTCAACCCGAAGCGCTCGTCGGAGTCGAGCACCTCGAAGCACAGGTCGGACGCGGTCATCTCGCCGTCGGCCACCGAAGCGAGCATGAGGGTCAACGTGACGTCGTCGAAGTCGGGGCCGACCGCCTCGAGGGCCTCCATCAACTGCTCGCGCGTGGGATCGTCGGCGTTGTCCCCGAGCACCTCGATGACCGCGCTCAGGCACGGCTCGGCCATCACCGCCGCCGCATAGGGGAGCGCGGCCCGGTACTGGGCCCTGCCCAGGACCGACAGCGGGTCGCGGTGCTTGCGCAGGGAGGCGAGGGCGTTGGCGATGGGTTTGGAGATCGGGAACCGCGGGTCGGTGGTGGCCTGCAGCGACTCCCGCAGCGCCCGTGCCTCGACCCGGGACAGGGCCGCCTGGAGCATGGCCTCACGGGCGCTGTCGGTGATGGGGCCTTCCATGCAGCCGGTCCTCCCGGGTCCGTTCCGACCCGGACGGGCGGAACCACGGTGGGTCATCTTCGCAGAGGTTCACCACCCCGGCCGTGCGCGGGCGAACGGCGGAGGCCCCCCGAAGTGGTCGTGCACCACCGTACGTGCCGAGTAGACGCCGCACATGCCGTGGACCCCGCCGCCCGGCGGCGTGGACGACGAGCACAGGTAGACGCCCTCCACCGGCGTCCGGTAGGGGTTCCAGCGGACGACGGGCCGGGAGAGCGTCTGGACCAGCGTGTTCGCTCCCCCGCCGATGTCGCCGCCCACGTGGTTCGGGTTGGTCCGGGACAGCTCCGCCGCGGTCACCGTCCGTCTGGCCAGCACCAGATCGCCGAACCCCGGGGCGAACCGCTCGATCTGGGCCTCGATGGCCGCCGTCATGTCCCGGTCGGACCCGTGGGGCACGTGGCAGTAGCCCCACAGGGTCTCACCGGCCGACCCGGCCCGGGTCGGGTCGGCCACCCCCGGTTGCACGACGATGCAGTAGGGGCGGTCGGGGTGACGCCCCGATGCCACCGCTGCCTCCGCCGCCGCCACGTCGGCGCTCCGGCCCCCGAGGTGCAGCGTCCCGGCGGTCCGGCAGATCTCGGCCTGCCACGGCACCGGCCCCGACAACGCCCAGTCCACCTTGCACACACCCGGGCCCCACCGGAACTTCGCCAGGGCCCGCCGGTAACCGTCGGGAAGGGCGTCGCCGAGCAGTCCGGGCAGCGCCGCGGGGCCGACGTCGAGCAGGACCGCCGTCGCACGGGGCAGTTCGTCGATGCCGGTCACCCACCGACCGGTCTCGACCGTCCCGCCGAGGAGGGCGATCTCGTCGAGCAGGGCGTCGGCGATCGCCCCGCTGCCCCCGGCGACGACCGGCCAGCCCACCGCGTGGGCGGCCGCGGTCAGCAGGAGCCCGAACCCGGCGGTCGCCGGGGCCGACAACGGGCGGGTGGCGTGGGCGGCCGCGCCGGCCAGGAGGGCCCGGGCCGGCTCCGAGCGGAACCGCCGGACGAGCCGGTCGCAGCTGCGCACGGCCTCCCGTCCGAAGCCGGCCGCGACCAGGGGATCCTTGGGGAGCGAGCGCATCGGGGCGAGCACCGCGGCGGCCAGTTCGGCCGCTCGGTCGACCAGTGGCCCGAGCAACCTGCGGTAGCCCGGGCCGTCGCGTCCGAGCCCGTCCGTCGTCTCTTCGAGGGACCGGTGGGCGGCGACGGCACCTCCCCCGTCGAACGGGTGGGCGAAGGGAACCGCGGGCTGGGCCAGTCGGGAACGGAGCCCGTCGAAGGCGGGGTCGGCGAAGAACGGCGACAGGGAGAGCAGCGGGTGGACGGCCGAGCAGGGGTCGTGTCGGAATCCGGGAAGGGTCGACTCCTGGGTCCGGCAGCCACCGCCCGGGGTCTCCGCCCCTTCCACCACGTGCACCGAGAGGCCGGCTCGGGCCAGGGTCACCGCGGCGGCCAGGCCGTTCGGCCCCGAACCGACGACCACGGCGTCGAACTCGGTCACCACCTGCTCATCCTCCCACCCCGAGGGGACACGGTTGCAGATCGGTGACGGATCCGCGAAGTGGGGACGAAATGTCGCGCCGGGGGTGTTGAATGGTGGGTGAGGCCAGCGACGTGGATGGCCAGACGACGAAAGGCAGAGGACCATGGACGAGGAGCACGCGGAGGAGACGGTGCACCACGCGGAGGAGACGGCGCACGCCGACGAGACGGTCGCCGGAGGAGCCCCGACCCCGGGTGACGCACTGCGGGCCCTTCCCGCAGAGGCGGCCGGGCGCGGCACCCGCTTCGTGTCGGCACAGGCCATGCAGGCCCGCCTGTTCTCGGTCTACGACGCCGCTGCCGCTGCCGAGGATGCGCTCGCGCTCGTGCAGGGCCAGCTCACACTGACGCTCAACCGCAGCTACTACGAGGCGGAGGAGATCGAGGACATGGCCGCGCAGCTCGACTCGCTCCTCTCGCTCGACACGGTCGAGCACGCTCCCGGCGAACTCGTCTCCGACGACTGACCGCCGGGGGCCGCGCCCAGGACCCGGCCGGCCGGTCAGCCGATCATGTCCTTGACCTTGGCGATGATGTCGAGCTCCGTCTGATCGCCGGTCGGGACCGGGACGACCTGCAGGTGGCTCACGCCGGCCGCCCTGAAGGCGGCGATCCGCTCGGCCACGAAGCTCTCGGGTCCGCACAACGACATCGACTCGAGGAGCTCGTCGGGCACGAGCGCCTCGGCCTCGGCCTTCTTGCCGTCGAGGTAGAGGTCCTGGATCTTCTCGGCCTCCTCCTCGTACCCGTAGCGCCTGACCACGTCGTTGTAGAAGTTCTTGCCCTTGGCCCCCATGCCCCCGGCGTAGAGGGCGATCATCGGTCGGGCCAGGTTGCGGAGCCCCTTGACGTCGTCCCCCTCGCCGATCGCCACCATGCCGCCGACGGTGATCTGGAGCGGGTCGAGCGACGGGTCGCGCCTGGCCCGCCCGGCGTCGAGCGACTCGCCCCACACGGCCTGGGCCTTCTCGGGGACGAACAGCATGGGGATCCAGCCGTCGGCGATCTCCGCGGTCATGGCCACGTTCTGGTGCCCGAGTGACGCCACCCAGATCGGGATCCGGGGTCGCACGGGCTTGCCGATGATCTTGAGGGCCTTGCCCAGGCCGGTGCCCTCTCCCTCGGGCAGCGGCATGTCGTAGTACTTGCCGTGGTGCTCGAGGGGCGCCTCGCGGGCCCAGACCTGCCGGCAGATGTCGACGATCTCGCGGGTCCGCCCGAGCGGTGCATCGAACGGCACCCCGTGCCACCCTTCGATGACCTGGGGGCCCGAGGAGCCGAGGCCGAGGTGGAACCGGCCCTCGGACAGTGCGTCCACGCCGGCGGCGGTCATGGCGATGAGGGTCGGCGTACGGGTGAAGATGGGGAGGATGGCCGAGCCGATCTCCACCTTCTCGGTCAGCGCGGCCAGGTAGCCCATCTGGCTGGGGCTGTCGATGCCGTAGGCCTCGGCCACCCACACCAGGTCGAGCCCGGCCTTCTCCATCTCGGCCACCTGGGTCGCGGCCCTCCGGAAGCCACCGGCATAGCTGAGCATGGTGCTGATCTTCATCGTCGTCCCCTGTCGGTTCGTGGGTGGAGGTGCCCCACGACACTAGGAGAGGTCGAGGAGCCCCCCCGTCGTTCCCGGGTCGGTCCCGGGTCGGTCGTTCCCGGGTCGGCCGGTCCCGGTCCGGGTCCGGGGGCGGCGGAGCCCTACTCCCAGAGGCGCACGCTCATCGACTGGCTGGCCGTGGCCAGCAACCTCCCCCCGCTCGACCACAAGAAGGCCGTCCCCTGGCCGTAACTGTCGGCCAGCGCCTGGATCCGGATGTCGCACAGCACCCATTCGGAGGGCTCGAGGCGGACGACCCGCAGCGTGTTGTCGAGGCTCCGGGACATGACCCGGCGACCGAGCGGCTGGGACATCCCTCCGGTCACGTAGTCGCCGAGGATGGCCAGCGTGGCGGCCGACGGCTCCAGATGGCCGGGCACCCGCGCCCACAGGGCACTGGCGGGTCCCCCCGGGATGTTCGCGCCCGAACTGATCTCCTCGAAGCTGCGCCCCTTGGCCAGCCGCACGTCGATCTGGTCGAAGATCGACGCCTGGAGCAGTGACGGCAGACGCCGTGGAGGGCATTCGTCGGGCGGCGGCACATCGGGTGGGCCGTCCCACACCCCTTCGACACCCAGGTCCACGGGGAGGCCGAGGGCGGCGTTGACCGTGAGGATCTCCTGGTCGTCCACCCGTCCGACGGCGCGGGCCTGGGTCACCCGGTGACCCTCGGCAGCCAGGGTCACCGTGAGGTCGAGGACCGAACCGGTCGGGGCGTACGAGAGGTACTGGGCCGTGGCCCACACCGTCGGTCGGCCCGACGCGGCCTCGAGGGCGACCAGGGCCGCACCGAGCCCGCATCCGCCGAACAGGAAGTTCCCCGGGGTCGTGAGCTCCGGCACCACGTTCAGGCGCCAGTGGAGTGGGTCGCCCAGCTCCTCCATCCCGAGGAACCTGCGGGCATCCGTCATCGGAGGTCCCCGTCCGTACCGGGGCTCAACTGCGCGGAACCTGCGACCACGGGAGCTCCTTGTCGATCCGTACGTCGCCGGGCAGGCCGAGGATGCGCTCGCCCAGGATGTTGCGCTGGATCTCCGAGGTGCCGCCCTCGATGGAGTTCGCCCGGGACCGGAGGAAGAATTTGCGGTACGAACCGGGCGGCCCGACCAGGCCGAGCACCTCGGAGCGCCGCATCGAGTAGTCGTAGCCGACCAGGGCGTCGGCACCCTGCAGGTCGACGCACAGTTCGAAGACGCGCTTATTGACCTCGGCGAACATCAGCTTGGCGATCGACCCCTCGGGGCCGGGGTTGCCGGCCTTCCGGTTCTGGGCGGCCCGCATGTTGGTGAGCCGCAGTACCTCGGCCTCGATCCACAACCGCATCAGGCGGTCGCGCTCGACCGCGGTACGGCGGGCGCCCTCGCTCCCGAAGATGCGGACGGCCTCGGCGATCGATCCCGACCCGCGGGGCGGCGCCCCACCGCCGCCCCCGATGGTGGTCCGTTCGTTGGACAGGGTGGTCATGGCCACCCGCCATCCCTCCCCCACGTCACCGATCCGGTCGGTGTCGGGCACGCGGACCTCGGTCATGTAGACCTCGTTGAACTCGGCCTCACCGGTCATCTGGCGCAGCGGGCGGACCTCGACGCCGGCGGCGTGCATGTCGAGGGCGAAGTAGGTGAGCCCCTTGTGCTTGGGGGCCTCCGGGTCGGTCCGGGCCACCAACATGCCCCGGTCGGCGATGTGGGCCAGCGTGTTCCACACCTTCTGTCCGGTGATCACCCACTCGTCGCCGTCGCGGATCGCCCGGGTGGCCAGGCCGGCCAGGTCCGAGCCGGACCCGGGCTCGCTGAACAGCTGGCACCACGACTCCTCGCCGGTGAAGGTCCGCCGCAGCAGCCGGGCGCGCAGCTCGTCGGACCCGTGGGTCACGACGGTGGGGCCGGCCATGGTCAGCCCGAAGAACTCCCGGGCCCCCATGGGCGTCGCCCCGGCCTCCGACAGCCGCCGGTCGACGATCCGCTGCAGGTTGGGTGGCAGGCCCAGGCCGCCGAGGCCCTCGGGGAAGGAGATCCAGGCCAGGCCGCGGTCGAACTGGTGGCCCCGGAACTCCTCGACCGGGACGGTCTTCGGGTCGAACTCCTCCAGGAGTCGGGTGGTCTGCTCCTCGACGAGCATCGTGTCATCTGCCATGACATGAACATACCGCCCGCCACCCGGCCCGTCCCGGGCCGGGTGGCCCGGTCAGGGCTGGAGGCGCCGGATCACCCAGCCCGCGCCGTCCGCGTCGTAGCGGACCCGGTCGTGGAGTCGGTCCCTCCCCAGCTGCCAGAACTCGTAGGCGCGGGGCGCGACGCGCCAGCCCCCCCACCACGGCGGCCGGGGGACGTCGCCGTCGCCGAACCGGGTCGTCCAGGCGTCCACCGCGGCATCGAGCTCGACCCGGCTCCCGACGGGCCGGCTCTGGTGGGAGGCGTACGCACCGATCCGGCTCCCGGCGGGCCGGCTGGCGAAGTACGCGTCCGACTCGGCATCGGTCGTCCGGGACGCCGGGCCCTCGATGCGGACCTGGCGGCCGAGTGCCTCCCAGTAGAAGAGGAGCGCCGCCTCGGGATTGGCGGACAGGTCGAGGCTCTTGCGCCCGTCGAAGTTGGTGTAGAAGACGAACCCGTCCGCACCCCACGACTTGAGCAGCACCATCCGGACCGACGGCCGTCCGTCGGCGTCGGCGGTGGCGACGGCCATCGCCTCGGGGGCGTCGACCACCCCGGCCGCCTGCCCGTACCACCGGCCGAACTGTGCCAACGGGTCCCGGTCCACCGTGCGCTCGTCGAGCGAACGGTCGTCCGGGCTGCCCGGGCTGCCCGGACTGCCCGGGCTGACGGTTCGGTCCATGTCCCGACCCTACCGAGGTCGGGCGGCCGGCGGGTGCGGCCGCCCGGACGGGCGGCGCTAGCCTCGATCTGGTGCCGACCGCTCTCGACGTCGCCGCGGAACGGACGGCCACCCCCGGGTGCGCCTCGGTCGCCCACCTCAACAACGCCGGGGCGGCGCTCCCCACGACGGCCACCCTCGACACCGTCGTCGCCCACCTGCGCCTCGAGGCGACCATGGGCGGCTACGAGGCCGAGGCCGCGGTGGCCGACCGGATCGACGCGGTCCGGACGTCGGCCGCCCGCCTGCTCGGCGCCGACCCGACCGAGGTCGCGGTCACCGGATCGGACACCGAGGGGTGGACCAAGGCGCTGTGGGGCTTCGCGCTCGGTGGGGGGCTCGACGGCGGGCGGCGCGTCCTGGTCGATCGCCAGTCCTACGACAGCCACTACCTCGGCCTGCTCCAGGTCTGCCGCCAGACCGGCTCGACCATCGCCGCGGTGGCCGCGGCGGCCGACGGGACCATGGACCTCGACGCCCTCGACGTGGCACTCGGATCCGGGGACGTCGCGTTGGTGACCGCCACCCATGTCGGCACCCACCGGGGCCTGGTCAACCCGGTCGAGCAGATCGGTGAGCGGTGCCGGGCGGCGGGTGTCCCGCTCTTCCTCGACGCGTGCCAGAGCGTGGGCCAGCTTCCCGTCGACGTCGGGAGGATCGGTTGCGCGGTGGCCACGGCCACCGGTCGCAAATGGCTGCGCGGTCCCCGTGGCACCGGGCTGCTCTACGTGCGCTCGGACCTCGTCGGGAGGTTCCGGCCGCCCGGTGTCGACGGTTCGTCGGCGGAGTGGGACGACGCCGCCCACTACCACCTCCGTGCCGGGATGGCCCGTTTCGTCCCCTTCGAGTCGCCGGTCGCCATGTACCTCGGGCTCGGGACGGCGCTCGACCACACCCTCGCCCTCGGCGTCGAGGCGATCGCCCGGCAGGTGGGGATCGTGGCCGAGCACCTCCGCGACGGCCTGACCGCCGTCGACGGCGTCGAGGTCCACGACGGGGGCTCGCGGAGGAGCGGCATCGTCACCTTCACCGTGGACGGCGTCCCCCCGGCGGCGGTCAAGTCGGCCGCGGCCGCGGCGGGGGTCAACGTCTCGGTCACCGGGTCGGGAGCGGCCCGGCTCGACATGGGTGGCGATCGTCCCGGCGAGGTGGTCCGGGCGTCACCCCACTACATCAACACCGAGGACGAGTGCGCCCGCCTGGTCGACGTCGTGGCCGGGCTGGCCGCCGGCTGACCGGCATCGGGACCGGCCGACGGGCCCTACCGTCCCGGTACCGGCGCCGGCTTCGACGGACACCCGACCAGGTGGTCGTCGACGACCCCGACCGCCTGCAGGAACGAGTAGACGATGGTGGTGCCGACGAAGGTGAACCCCCGCCGCCTCAGGTCCTTGCTGATCCGGTCCGAGAGGTCGGTGTGGGCGGGGAGGTCGGCCGACCTGCGGGGCCGGTGCACCGCGGGCGTCCCGCCCACCCAGGCCCACAGGTAGGCGTCGAACGAGCCGTACTCCTCCTGCACGGCCAGGAAGGCGGCCGCGTTGCGGACCGTGCCCCGGACCTTCAGGCGGTTGCGGACGATCCCCGGATCGGCCAGGAGCGCCTCGATCTTCGCCTCGTCGTAGGCGGCGATCCGACCCGGGTCGAAGCCGTCGAAGGCCGCACGGTAGTTCTCGCGCTTGGCCAGGATCGTCGACCACGACAGCCCGGCCTGCGCCCCCTCGAGGACGAGCATCTCGAACAGGTGGCGGTCGTCGTGGGACGGGACTCCCCACTCGCTGTCGTGGTAGCGGCGCATCGCGTCGGACGACTCCGCCCAGCCGCACGGACGACCGGCACGCGGACGGACCGACGGATCGTGGTCGGGACCGGTCAGGAGTCCGACGTTCCGCCGGTGAGGCTCGAGAGGGGGACCACCTGGCTGGCGGGCGGGGCCACCACGGACACCGGGGTGCCGAAGTTCGAGAGACCGATCGTCACGTCGACGGCGTGGGTCGCCCCTGCGGCGGTGACCGTCTCCTGGAACGACTCCTGGCGGACCTGTCCCTGGGCGTCGATCCACACCTGGATGGGCAGGTCGGACAGACCGATCGACGACTGGAGCCGCTGGAGGGCGGCGCGGACCTGGGGGGAGCGCTGGTCGCCCAGCTTGGACAGGTCGATGGTGGTCGAGTACTCGGTGGTGGCCACGCCGTCGATCGTCGCCGGCCCCACGGTGGTCACCCCGTCGGCGGACACACCCTCGAGATAGGACAGCCCGTCGGTCGAGAGGTTGGCGGAGTCGGAGAGTTGGGACAGGCTCTGACCGGTCAGGGACTTGGTGACGGTGTCGAGGTCGACCGACACCCACGACGCCCCGTTCGGCATGTCCGCGGCCTCGCTCGCCGGCAGCTGCAGGTAGAGCTCGGGCTTCAGGACGCGCAGGGTGAACGATCCGGCCGACGGGACGGTCATGGCGAATTCTGCGTCCCCGGTCGTGAAGTCGACCTGCCCGGTGCCGCTGACGGTCACCGCCCCGGTCGGGCCGCCGGTGACCGTCTCGGCCAGGGACATGTCGGCTGTCTTGTCCGCCACCGTCCGCTGATAGGCGTCGAGCACCACGGTGCTCGGCGATCCGGGAGCCGCCGACGATGCCGTGGTGGAGGTGGAACCGGTGGACGACGCTGCCCCGCCGCACCCGGCCAACAGGACCGCAGCTCCGAGCACGCCTGCGGCCCAACGGTTTCGCCGGAACGCCATCGCCGCCTCCTCGCACCGCGACCCGCTGTGGGCCGGGACCCCCAATGTAGTTCGGCCCGGCGTCACGTCGTCGCTTCGCCCACCGATTCGAGCTGGGCACGCACGGCCCGCAGCGCCTCACGGCGCTCCTTGAGCGACGCCCGGTAGCCGGCGTTGTCGGTGTCGGCGATCTCGCTCGACAGGTCCCCGAGCGCCCCGTCGAGCAGGTCGCGCAGTTCGGTGGCTTCGGAATCGGTCAGCGTCAATTGCATTGGCTCTCTCTCCTCGTGTGCGGGGTCGCCCCCACCGGGGTACGGCTCCATCATCGGACCACCCCCGGGGACCCGACAGGGCCGAAAGTACTTTCGGATCCGCGCCCGGCCGATTGACATCCCCGGCGCCGACCCGATAGACGGGTGCGATGATCCTCCAAGGCAAGACCGTCGTGGTGACCGGTGTGGGCGGGGGGCTGGGGCGCGAATGTGCCGCGGCCGCCCTCCGCGACGGGGCCAACGTGGTGATCGCGGCCCGGACCGCGGACACCCTCCAGGCCATCGCCGGCGAGCTCGATCCGAGCGGTGACCGGGTGGCGTCCAAGGTGACCGACATCACCGACGCCGACTCGTGTGCCGGACTGGTGGACCTGGCCGGGGAGCGGTTCGGCTCGGTCGACGCGCTGGTGCAGGTGGCGGCGTTCGAGAACGCGTGGGGCGGGCTCTACGACCTCAAGTTCGAGGACTGGCGGTCCGCGTTCGAGACGAACGTGCTGGGTGCGATCAACGTGATCCGGCCGGCGGCTGCGGCCATGAGGGAGGGCGGGGGCGGCTCCATCGTGCTCATCGGTTCGCAGTCGATGTTCGCCCCCCAGATGCCCCAGGGCGGCTACGCCGCCTCCAAGAGCGCCCTGCTCTCGGCCATGTACTACCTGTGCGACGAGCTGGGCCCGGACAACATCCGGTGCAACATGGTGATCCCCTCGTGGATGTGGGGGCCGCCGGTGGAGATGCTCATGAACTGGCGGGCCAAGAACGAGAACAAGACCGTCGACGAGGCACTCGACGACGTGGTGGGCAAGTTCCCGCTCCGCCGGATGACCGAGGACGGCGAGGTGGCCGACGTGGTCGCCTTCTTCGCATCGGACCACGCCAAGGCCGTGACCGGCCAGTACCTGCTGGTCAACTCCGGCGAGCTGTTCCGATGACGGCGCCGAAGCGCGTCGTCGTCTGGGGCACCGGCTTCGTCGGCAGGATGGTCATCCCGGAGATCCTGCGCCACCCCGCCTTCCAACTGGTCGGCGTGGGCGTCTCCGACCCGGCCAAGGTCGGGGTCGACGTGGGGACGATCTGCGGGATCGACCCCGTGGGCATCGTCGCCACGGACGACGTCGACGCCCTCATCGCCCTGGCCCCCCACGCCCTGGTGCACTACGGGCCGACGGCGGCCAAGGCCGACGACAACATCCGACTGATGGGCGCCTTCCTGCGGGCCGGCATCGACGTGTGCTCGACGGCGATGACCCCGTGGGTGTGGCCGCACATGGCGCAGAACCCCCCGTCGTGGATCGACCCGATCACCGAGGCGTGCGAGACCGGGCGGGCATCGTGCTTCACCACCGGCATCGACCCCGGATTCGCCAACGACCTGTTCCCGATGACGCTGATGGGTCTGTGCAGCGAGGTCCGCCAGGTCCGGGCCCTCGAGATCCTCGACTACATCAACTACGAGGGCGACTACGAGGTCGAGATGGGCATCGGCATGCCGCCGGACTACACGCCCCTCCTCGAGCACACCGACATCCTGGCCATGTCCTGGGGCGGGACGGTCCCGATGATGGCCCACGCCCTGGGCGTCGAGCTCGAGGCGATCACCTCCACGTGGGAGAAGTGGGTCACCCCCGTCCCGATCACCACGGCCAAGGGGACCATCGAGGCGGGTGCGGTGGCGGCCATCCGCTTCACCATCGACGGCATCGTCGGCGGCGAGCCCCGCATCTGCCTGGAGCACGTCAACCGGGTCGGCCAGGACGCCGCCCCCGACTGGCCGCGGGGCAACGAGAACGACGTCTACCGGGTGGTCATCGACGGCACCCCGTCCATCACCCAGGAGACGGCCTTCCGGTTCTCCGACGGCTCGGGGCGCGACGCCGCCGCGGCCGGCTGCCTGGCCACCGGGCTCCGCGCCCTCAATGCCGTGCCCTACGTCAACGACCTGCCGCCCGGGTGGGTCACCGCCCTCGACCTGCCCCTCATCCCCGGTGTCGGCACCGTCCGCTGACTCCGGCGCCGGCTCCGGCCGGCGCCACCAATCCACCGCGACCACCACCCAGGAGCTGCCATGACCCCCGAGGACCTCGTCGAGATCGAGTTGATCAAGCGCCTCAAGTACAAGTACCTCCGGTGCCTCGACCAGAAGCTGTGGGACGAGATCGAGGGATGCTTCGTACCCGAGGCCACCGCCCGTTACGGCGGCGGCCTCTACGAGTTCGAGGGCCGCGACGCCATCATGGAATTCCTGCGCTCGTCCATGGGCGCCGAGACCATGCTGTCCAGCCATCGCTGTCACCACCCCGAGATCGACCTCACGGGGCCCGACGAGGCCACCGGCGTGTGGGCGCTCGAGGACGTGGTCGTCCTCACCGATTTCAACGTCAACGTGCAGGGCGCGGCGTTCTACACGGACCGGTACGTCAAGCGGGACGGCGACTGGCTGATCCTCCACACCGGCTACAAGCGGAGCTACGAGGAGCTCATGCCCCGGGCCTCCATCGCCGGACTCAAACTGACCGCCGAGTGGTGGGCCACCGACGGCCGCTCCAACCTGGGCTGACGCAGCTCCCGGTCCCCGGGCCGGATTTCGGTCGCCGGGCCGGATTCCGGTCGCCGGTGCAGGTCCCTAGGACAGGGTGCCCCCGTCGATGCGGATGTCGGCGCCGTTCATGTGGGACGCTTCGTCCGACGCCACGAAGGCGATGGCGGCGGCGATCCCCTCGGGCGTGCCGAACGGCCCGAGCGGGCTCACCCGTCGCAGGAGCTTGGCGTTCGCCCCTTCGGGGAGCTCGAAGGCCGACGTGATCGGCGTGTCGATCGCCCCGGGGCTCACGCTGTTGCACCGCAGTCCCTGTTCGGCGTACTCGATGGCCAGCTCACGGGTCATGGCCAGCACCCCGCCCTTCGACGCCGAGTAGGCCACCGCCCACGGCTGGCCGGCGTGGGAGGCGGTCGACGCCAGGTTGACGATGTTGCCCCTCGACGCGAGCAGATGGGGAAGCGACTCGCGGCAGACCAGGAAGGTGCCGGTCAGGTTGACCGCGATCAGCCGGTTCCACTCGTCCAGGGTCACCTCGTGCGAGTGGCTGAACGACAGGATGCCGGCCACGTTCACCACGACGTCGAGCGATCCGAGGGTGTCGACGGCGCCGGACACCAGCTCCTGGACACCCTCCTCGGTCGAGACGTCGCCGGGGCGGGCCACGATCGACCCCGACAGCCCGTCGGCCTCGGTCGCCACACGGGCCAGGGCCTCGGCGTTCACGTCCACGGCGACCACCGCCGCGCCCTCGTCGGCCAGCCGCAGCGCGGTGCACCGACCGATGCCCGACGCCCCTCCGGTCACCAGCACGTTGCGTCCACTGAATCGTTCCAACGTCATGGCGGCACTGTAGGGCGGATCGCGCCGGTCGGCGGTGTGCCCGGGATGCACGCACCGGGCCGACCACGTCGGCCGGCAGGGCTCCTCCCCGCCCGTCCCACGTGGCAGGCTGGCCGGCGTCCGAACGACCGCCTCCCCACCGAGGTCGCCATGCCCATCGCACGCGTCGACGACGTCGATCTCTCCTTCGAGGTGACCGGAACCGGGCCGAGGCTCCTGTTCCTCAACGGTTCGGGCCAGACCATCGACGCCTCGCGGCCGCTGCTCTCCCTCTTCGGCCGGGACGTGACCCTGCTCGCCTTCGACCAGAGGGGACTCGGATCCAGCAGCCCCGCACCCGGCCCCTACGGCATGGACCGCTGCGCGGCCGACGCCCTCGGTCTGATGGACGCCGTCGGATGGGACAGGGCACGGGTCGTCGGTGTCAGCTTCGGGGGCATGGTCGCCCAGGAGCTCGCCGTCACCGCGCCCGGGCGGGTCGAACGGCTGGCCCTCCTGTGCACGTCGCCCGGTGGGGCCGGCGGGAGCTCCTACCCGCTGCACGAATTGGAGGAGCTCGCTCCGGACCGTCGGGCCGAGGTCCGGCGCACCCTCATCGACACCCGGTTCGACCAGGCGTGGCTGGGCTCGCACCCCGGCGACCGGGCCCTCGTCGACCTCCTCGGCCGCCGTGATGACGACGACCCGCTCGTGGCGTCCGGCAGGCGGGCCCAACTGGAGGCCCGACGGGGCCATGACGTCTGGGACCGGCTCGGCGCCGTCACCTCCCCCACCTTCGTCGGCTGTGGGCGGTTCGACCCGATCGCCCCGATGGCCAACTCGGAGGGCATCGCCTCGCGGGTGCCCGGAGCCGAGCTCCACGTCTACGAAGGCGGCCACGCCTTCTTCGTCCAGGACCGGACGGCCCTCCCCGAGATCCTCGCCTTCCTGGCCCGGACCGGGGCCTGACCGGTGGGGACGGCCGCGGGCGTCGGCGATCTCCCGGTCTCGGGCCTGTGCGACGAGCAGTTCGCGCCGGTGCGGGAGGAGTTCGTCCGCAACTTCGCCGAACGGGGCGAGGTCGGGGCGGCCGTGTGCGTGCTCGTCGACGGCGAGCCCGTCCTCGACCTGGTCGGTGGGTGGGCCGATGCCGACCGCACCCGGCCCTGGCGGGCCGACACCCTGGTCGACGTGTACTCGGTCGGCAAGGCGATGGTCGCGCTGTTGGCGCTCCAGCTGGTCGACGCCGGGGTGATCGGCCTGGACGATCCGGTGGCATCGGTGTGGCCCGAGTTCGCCGCGGCCGGGAAGGGTGCGGCCACCGTCCGCCACGCGCTCTGCCACCGGGCCGGCGTGCCGGCCATCCGCCGGCGCCTGGTCGACGCGGACCTGTCGGACTGGGACACCATGACCGCGGCCCTGGCCTCCACCGAGCCCTGGTGGGAGCCAGGGACACGGCACGTGTACCACACCAACACCTACGGTCATCTGATCGGCGGCATCGTCCACCGGGCCACCGGGGAACTGCCCGGGCCGCGGCTCCGGTCCCTGGCCGAGCCGATCGGCGCCGACATCTGGTGCGGTCTGCCCGACGACGAGCAGGCCCGGTGCGCCGACGTCCTGTGGGCGTTGCCGGGTGCGGCCCCGACCGTCGACCTGGACGCGCTCTCCGGCGACGAGCTGATGATCGCGCTCAGCTACTTCAACCCCCCCGGCTACTCGTCGATCGGCGTGGTCAACACTCCCCTGTGGCGCGCCGCCCAGGTCCCCTCGACCAACTGCCATGCCACCGCCGCGGGCGTCGCCCGCGTCTACCGAGCACTCCTCGAACCGGGGCGCCTGCTCTCCCCCGGGTTGCTGGCCGAGGCCACATCGGCCCAGTCGGTGGGCTTCTGTCCGGTGCTCGGTGAGGAGGTGACCTTCGGGCTCGGGTTCAAGCCGACCACGTCCCGGCGGCCGTTCGGTCCCAACCCGTCGAGCTTCGGCCACTTCGGCACCGGCGGCGCCGTGGGGTTCGGCGACCCAGACGCGTCGGTCGCCTTCGGGTACGCCATGAACCACGTGATCCCCCGCTGGCAGAGCAGCCGCAACCGGGCGCTGATCGACGCCGTCTACCGCTGCCTCTGACCCACTGCTCACGACGGTCTGCGTCGGGTCGAGCGGCGCCGGGCGGTTCAGAAACCTCGTCCTGCCGGTTCGTGCCTGACCGACACCGGTACGCCCCGATCGAGCAGCGTCCGTTGCGAGCCGTCCCGGAGGTACTGGTCGACGTAGAGCGCCTCGATCATGTCCAGCTGCTTCTCCTGCTGCTCCTCGGACCGGTCCCCCGGTCCCCACTCGTCCGGCGCCGTTCCGTGCCGGTACCGCGAGAGGCGGAAGCGCAGCCCGACCCGTTGCCAGCGCCGGGTCCCCCGCGTCTCGGCCTTGCGCACGTTCGCGGTGATGGCGAGCAGCACCAGCCAGGTCAGTCCCGCGAGCGACACGGCTCCGAGCAGGAAGTCGTCGAGCCAGTTCGGGATCGACCAGGCGGTCCCCGTCCAGGTCCAGTTGCGGCCGTACAGAAGCACGAGGGCCGGGCCGAGCAGGGTGAGGAAGAGGATCACGAGCAGGTACTGGCGCCACGGACGGAGCACGAACGTCGTGAGCACGTGCTCACGGGGGACGATGGTGATTCCGCCCCCGATCCCCACGACGGCGAACGCGGCGATGAGGAGTACGTCCGGGTGCAGCGCCATCAGCCTCGTCAACCGCGAGGAGTCCAACCCCCACGCGACGGCGCCGAGGAACGCAACGTTGACGAACCCGACGAGGAGGAACTGGGTGAGCAGTCCGACGTACGCCGGGTAGAACTGGAAGATCCCGTAGACGTCCCGCCCCTCGAACGCCCCCGGGAACCGCTCGCCGCGGGCCCGAACGTGCGCCGTCATGGGTTCGGCCGACCCCTCGATCTGGTCCCAGTACCGCTCCATGCACTGCCTGCGGATGGCCTGGGTCAGCGGCTCCTCGTCCTCCTGGCGCCTCCTCCGCCGGAGCGACCCACCGGCCCACCACCGCCAGAGCCGCTTCCCGGGACCGAGGGGCTCGCGCACGTGCGGCCGGGTCAGCTCGCGGCCCGTGTGCGGCTCCTTCGAGTCCCGGAAGTACGAGAAGATGAGACGCGAGTCGGCCACCAGGATCTGCTGGGGTGGAGCGATCTCCATGTGGTAGCTGCGCGCGTTCCCACCGAACACCACCCGCGGGGCGACGGTGAGCGGCCGCCAGCCGGCCATCTCCCAGAAGCGCCGGCTGACCCGGACCGGGCCATCGCTCCGGAGATTGAGGATGTGCTGCCGTCCGAGCTCGTCCGCCGGTAGTTCGCTGACCACCAGGGCCGATCCGACGAGGGAACGGAGGGTCAACAGGAACCGCTGACGGTCCACCTCCGAACCCCCGGCCGCCGCCGACGGCCAGTGCTCCTCCATGAATTCGGCGAGCGCCCGGTCGGACGCCACCGAGTTGGGCGCGGCGATCCTCCACAGCAGCGGGGCGGCACGTGCGACGTCGAGCGACGTGCGGGCGGCGGTACCCATCAGCATGGCGAACGCCAGCTGCGTGCTGACCGCTGACGACGCGGTGGGCACGATGTGGTCCTGCTCGTCCCGGACCTCCATGTGGGTGATGGGGAGTACGTGCTTGCGGTACATCGCCACGGGGATCCACACCAGTCCCCTGCCCGCGGCACAGAGCTTGATGGCGCCGGCCCGCCGGGGAACCTCGAAGTCGACGCTGCCGTGCCACTCGCCACGGCGCTCCTCGAGGAAGTGGAGGTTGATGACGCGTCGGCGGCACCACTGGCCCTCCAGGACGAGACGGGCGAGCTCGCGACCCTCGTACAGGAAGGTCCGCCTCCGATTCGCATCCGCGCCGGCCCACCACTCGGCCACCCGGGGAGCGTCGTCGTCGCTCGCAAACCGCTCGATCTCGGGCCAACCCCTGGGGACTGGCCTGTATCCGCCATTAGTCATCGCCGATCCACCGCCGTAGATGTGGTTCCGAACCTGCCCCCAAGCGTACCCATCGGCGAGTCGGGGCGCCCGGGGCGCCGGGTCACCTCCGCCGCTCCACCCCCGGGGCCGGGCGGTTCAGCGCTCGGACGCCACCTCGGCGGCCACGGCCGGGCTCCTCCGGCGCAGGAGCAGTGTGCCGATGCTGGTCCCCACGATGAGGCCGAGCGACAACGACCCCGCCACCCGGGAGAACGTCGCCAGGTCGTGGAAACTCTCGATGAGGTGGCCCCCGGCCAGCGTGGTGAGGCCCCGGAGCGCCATCGAGCCGACGGTCAGGACGAACACCCCGCCGAGGATGACGACCAGGCTGGGCGGCCGGTCGGGGGACCGGGCCACCAGGACCCCCATCAGCGTGAGGACGGTCGCCGCGACGAACGTGCCCGCCGCGTCGCCGAAGCTCCACGTCACCAGCAGCTGCACGCCCCAGGCCACGTAGACCCCGAGGAGCAGCCATCCGATGTCCCTCCTGCGGGCACAGAAGGTCAGGGCCATCCCGATGGTGAACGGGATCCAGGCCGCTGCGGTGACGACCCACGGGATGTTGTCCACCGTCGAGGACGAGATCAGCGATGCCGTGCCGGCCCCGGTGACCCCTGCGGCGATGATCACGCCGGCGGCCAGCTGCAGGAGCACGAACACCGACTGCACGAGTCGGATGGTGCCCACGGTGAACTGGCCGACGGCGATCTCGGCGGCCGCCGCGCACAAGAAGTCACCCGGGATCATCACGAACAGGGCCGGGACCATCACGAGCACCGGTCCCCCGTGGGCGTGGGCCTCGTGCAGCAGGCCGAACCCGACGATCCCGACCGCCGTCGACGCCAGCAGCGGCAGGATCGTCCGCAGGACGGCGAACCGCTCGCCGCACAGGTAGACGGTTGCCATCACCGCGCCGAGGATCACCGAGGCCCCGACCTGGCGCCAGTTGGCCTGCATGCTCGGGGCGAACCCCGCCGCGAACAGGACGACCCCCATGAAGCGCGCCCACCACGGGAAGGGTGGCGGCGTCGACTCGAGACCGTCGAGGGCGGTGACCGCCTCCCCGGGTGCCAGTGCTCCGCCGGTGATCCGTCCGGTCAGGTCCTTGAAGTCGGCCACCTGGTCGAGTCGTTCGAGGGTCGGCTGGGCGTGGACCATGCCCGACCGTTGGTGCCCGTCGGGATGGGTGACCACGAAGCTGAGGCCCTCCATCAGGATCTGCGACTCGATGCGGGCCCCGTACGCGGAGCCGATCCCCCGGAGGGTGACCTGGAGGTCGAAGGTGCCCTCGGAGCTGTTGCGGAGGAGGAACTTCCCGGACCGTCGCACCAGTCGATCGAGGTCGTCGTCGGCGCGATCGCCGGGGAACGGTTCGGCCATCGGTCCACCTTACCCAGGGTCCGTGGGCGGACCGGGGTGGGGAGGAGCCCCGGTCGTCCACCTCTCGAATGTGTGTACGACGTGTGCATACGTCGGCGACGGACCTCGCCCGGTGGCCCCGGCCGGACCCGGTGACGCACCCGTCTGGCAGTGTGTGCCGGTGAGCGGAGTGGCGACGTGAGGATCATCCACACCAGCGACTGGCACATCGGCCGTCGGTTCGAGCGCGAGTCCCTCGAGGCCGACCAGCGCTCCTTCCTCGTCTGGCTCGCCGATCAGGTGAGGGAGCACGCCGTCGACCTGGTCATCGTGGCGGGCGACGTCTACGACCGGTCGCAACCCGCCGAGGACGCCGTCGCCCTGCTCGACGAGGGGCTCGACGGGCTGCGGGCCGCCGGAGCCGAGGTGGCGCTGATCCCGGGCAACCACGACAGCGCCCGCCGACTCGGGTTCGGCGCCGGTCGTCAGTCGCTCGGCGGTGTCCACCTCTTCGCCGACGACCAGCACGCACCCACTCCGTGGGTCTTCGCCGCCGGTGACGAGCGGGTGGCGGTCGTGGCCGTCCCCTACCTCGACCCCTACGGCGTGCCCGGCCCCCTCCCCTCGGCCGACGGCACCCCCCGGTCCCGCACCCACGAGCACGTGCTGGCCGACGCGGTGGAGGCCGGCCGTGGCGGGCTCGACCCGACCGACCCGCTGCCGACCATCTGCGTGGCCCACGCCTACGTCTCGGGGGCCGAGGAGTCCGACTCGGAGCGGGCCCTGTCCATCGGTGGCACCGACCGGGTCGACCCGTCCGTGCTGGCCGGCTTCGACTACGTCGCCCTCGGGCACCTCCACCGGCCCCAGCGCATCGGGGGCGACGACGCGTTCGCGTACTCGGGCTCGCCACTCCCGTACTCCTTCAGCGAGACCCACCCGAAGTCGGTCCGGCTCCTCGACATGGCGGCCGGCGGCCTGACCGGGGTGACGACCATCGCCGTCCCGGTCGGGCGTCCGGTGGTCACGCTGACCGGCACCCTGGACCAGCTCCTCACCGACCCGGACCACGACCGGTACCTCGACCACTGGGTGGCCGCCCGCCTGACCGACGAAACGGTGCAGACCCAGCCGATGGAGCGCCTGCGGGACCGGTTCCCCCACGCCGTCCACCTCCGGTACGCGCCCCGCGACGACGAGGCGGCCACGATGTCCACCGGGCCGGTGCGGTCGCCGCTCGACGAGCGGCCCCTCGAGGACGTCGTCGTCGAATTCCTGACCGAGATCCGCGGCCAGGAGCCGAGCCGGTCCGAGCGCGGCCTCGTCCGCGACGCCCTCGACTCGGCCGCCCGGGCCGATCGATGAGACCGCTCACGCTCCGGCTCCAGGCCTTCGGCTCCTACGCCGGCGAGCTCGAGGTCGACTTCGCCCGCCTCGGCCGCCACGGTGTCTTCTCCATCACCGGTCCGACCGGAGCCGGCAAGTCCACGATCTTCGACGCCATCGTCTACGCGCTCTACGACGACCTCCCCGGGTACCGCAGCGACAGCCACGTCCGCAGCCAGTACGCGGACCCCTCGACCCCGACCTCGGTCACGTTCAGCTTCGAGGCGGACGGGTCCGAGTGGGTCGTCGAGCGATCCCCCGCCCAGCCCCGACCCCGCAAGCGGGGCGACGGCGCCCCGGTTCCCTCGGACTCGCGAGTCGTCCTGCACCGCGTCGGTGCCGATGGTGGGGGCCTCACCCGGAAATCGACGGTGAGCGAGGAGCTCCTCCGGCTCGTCGGGCTGACCAAGGCCCAATTCGAGCAGGTGGTCCTCATCCCCCAGGGGAGGTTCGAGGAGGTGCTCAAGGCAGACACCAAGGACCGCGCCGCCCTGCTCGGCCGGCTCTTCCCGGTCGACGTCTACCGGCGGACCACCGAGGCCCTCAAGGTGTCGGCCGCCGCTCATCGGGACACCTACGAGACCCTGTGCGCCGGGAGCGCCGCACTGGTGGAGCAGATCCGTGCCGACATCGTGCTCGCCCTCGCCCAGGCGCCCGACACGGTCGACGCGCCGTCGGCCGACGACGCCTCCCTCGCCGCCGACGCATTCGACCCCGGTGCACTCGACGGCCACCGGACCGCTCTCGGGCACCTGGCCTCCGATCTCTCCACCATCCGGGACGAGGCCCGGGCCGCGGCGGACGCCGCCCGCGCCCGCCGCGAGGCGGCCGAGACCCAGGCGGCCCGGTGGGACCGGTGGCAGGCCGACCTGGTGGCAGCGCGGGACTTCCCGCAACAGGTCGCCGCCGACCGGGTCGCACGCGACGCCCTCGACCGGTCGCGGACCGTGGCCCGCATGGCACCGGCGCTGGACCAGTGGCGCTCGGCCTCGGACACCCTGGAGCGGACGGCACCCGAGCGGAGCCGGCTGGTCGCCGCCATCGACCGGGCCTGGGTGGACGGCTACGACCGCGACGCACTCGGCGCAGCCGTCGGCGCCGGCTCGCTGGCCGCGGCGCTCGCCGCTGATGCCGCGGTGCTCGAGTCGGCCGACGCCGCCCACGACGACCTGATCAGGCGCCGGGCGGACCTGGCCGCCGGGGACGCCGCGCTGGCCGCCCGGGACGCCGAGGGTTCCCTCGCCGGTTCGGCACTCGAGGCCGCGGAGGCCGTCGTCGACGCCACCCGCGAGGAACTGGCCGGCGCCGTCGCCCGCTCCGCCGGCCGGGCCGCCGCCGAGGTCCTGGTCGCCGACCTCGACCGGTCCCTCGACGCCGCCTCGAAACGGGTCGACGCCGAGTCGCTCGTGGCCGCCTGCGATCGCGCCCTCGTCGGGGCGGCAACCGCCGAGCAGGAGGCCACTGCGCACCTGGCCGCACTCCGGGTGGCCTGGCGCGCCGGGCTCGCCGGCCGGCTCGCCGGTCACCTGGTGGACGGCGAACCCTGTCCGACCTGTGGCTCGACCGAGCACCCCGCCCCGGCCCGGGGCACCCAGGACGCACCCACCGACGACGACCTCCGGACGGGCGAGGAGGCACTCGCCCAGAGGACCGCCGACTGTCAGGAGCGCCGGCTGGAGCTCGCCCGCGCCACCACCGCGGCGGCGTCGCTCGAAGGGACCGGCGAACCGGACGAGCTCCGCGCCCGTCTGGTCGGGGCCCGGGCCGCCCTCGACGCGATCACCGCGGCCGAGGCCGACGCCGGACGGCTCGGCACCGAGGTCGAGCGGCTCGTCCGCTCCCTCGACGAGGAACGGCGGGCGGCGGCGCAGCTGCTGGTCGAGCTCGAGGGGCAGCGCGCCACCCTCGCGGCGGCGCACGCCCAGTGGGACCGTGAGCGGGACGTCTTCGTGGCGGCCCACGGGGCCCTGGCGCCGACCACGGAGGCCGCACGGGCGCGGCGGCGGCTGGCCGAGGAGACGGCCGCGCTGTCCGAGGTGCTCCGCGAGTCGGAGGCCGCGGCCGAACGGCTCGCCCAGGGCCTCGCGATGCTCACCCCCACCCTCGAGGAGTTCGGGATCGACGACCCTGCCGGGCTCGGGCAGTGGTCCCGTTCCGGCCAGGAGATCGACGACGAGGCCCTGGCGCTCGACCGGCGAGACGCGGTCCGCCGCGAGGTCGAGGACCGGATCGCCCGTTACGTGGAGGACGGCGGACCGGTCGAACGCCCCGATCCGGCACCGCTCGCCGATGCCGAACGCGCGGCCGTCGTCCTCCTCGAGGACCTGGTCGGCCGGGTGGCCGTGGTCACGTCGCGGATCGCGTCGATCGACGGGGCCCGCGACGCACTGGTCGCCGCGGGCGGCGCCATCGAGGAGGCCCGGCGGGCCAAGGAGGAGGCGGACACCCTGGCCGCCGCCTGCGCCGGTCTCGGCACCGGGCCTGTCGGCACCCGGGTCTCGCTCGAGAATTGGGTGCTCGCCTACTACCTCCGCCAGGTACTGGCCCAGGCCAACCTGCGGCTCGACGCCATGACCGGGGGCCGCTACGCGCTCGAACTCAACCGTGAGTACACCGACGGGCGCAAGCCGTGGGGGCTCGACCTCTCGGTCCTCGACGCCGAGACCGGCCAGTCGCGTCCGGCGACCACCCTGTCGGGAGGGGAGACCTTCATGGCCGCGCTCTCCCTGGCACTCGGCCTGGCCGACGTCGTGTCCGCCGGATCGAACCACACGATCGGGGCGCTCTTCGTCGACGAGGGATTCGGCTCGCTCGACGGCGAGTCGCTCGACACGGTGGTGGACGTCCTCCGTTCGCTGCAGGACGGGGGTCGGACGGTGGGCGTGATCAGCCACGTGCAGGAGCTGAAGGACGCCCTCCCGAACGGCATCGCCGTCGAGTCGACCAACCGGGGTTCCGCAGCGACCATCCACTACCCCGAGGGGTGACCGCGCCCGGCCGGCGCCGTCGGGTGGGGCGGTCCGCGGTCCTCGCCGTCGCCTCGGTCCTCGCCGTCGCCTCGGTCCTCGCCGCCTGCGGGTCGACCCCGGCCGACCCGGCCGCGGCACCGCCACCCACCTCCGGCCTGAGAGGACTCACGGCCTCCCCGACGACGGTCCCGGTGGCGTCCCACCCCTCCGTGGCACCGATCGTCGAGGTAGGGCCGGGAGCCACGGACGCCGACACGGTCCAACCACAGCCGGCACCGGGCTCGTGCCACTACACCTACGTCGGCAGGTTCCCCCTCCCGGATCCGTCGTGCACGCCCGGCGCCACCGACCCCCGGGTCACCCAGGCCGACATCGGCTCGACGATCTGCCGGGTCGGGTGGACCGGGACGGTACGGCCACCGGAGAGCGTCACCGCTCGGGAGAAGGAGATGTCCGCCGCGGCCTACGGGTACCGCGGATCGTTCGCCACCGCCGAGTACGACCACCTGGTCCCTCTCGAGCTCGGCGGTGACCCGAACGACCCGGCCAACCTGTGGGTCGAGCCGAACGACCGGCCCGGCGCCACCACCGTCTACAACACCAAGGACACGCTCGAGCGGGCGCTCAACGCCCTGGTGTGTTCGGGCCGCCTGGCACTGGCCACGGCCCAGGAGGCGATCGCCGCCGACTGGGTGACCGCCGTGCGCGAGTACCCGGCCTGAACCTCGCAGATTGAACGCTCATTCGAACCGGACCGCGCAAGTCCTGTTTCGGCGATGCCCTTTTGTATACAAAAGTCACCTCTTCGCCCTCGGAATTCGGTAGGGTCGCTCTCATGACGGTCACCGCGGCAGCCGAGCAGGCGGGGGAAACACCCAAGCGCCGGCTCCCCATCCAGATCGCCAACGAGGCCAAGATGATCTCGGCCACGATCGAGCTGCTCGAGGTCGGCCCCGTGGACGAGATCACCAGCCGGATGATCGCCGAGCGGTCCGGGACGGCCACCAATTACATCTCCCGCTACTTCGGCGGGAAGGACGGACTCCTCGTCGCCGTGGCCGGGGAGCTCAGCCAACGGATCAGCGACCTCGTCCGTTCCGAGAAGTCGGTCCTCGATCCCGACCAGCAGGGCAACTACGTCACCAACATCAAGGCCATCCCCGAGATCTCCCTGTGGTTCAAGGTCTACCGCTACCTGACCGGGCGCGATCTCCCGCCGATCCGGCCCCACGTCGGCAAGCCGCCCCTGATCACGTCGGTCGAGGAGGCGATCTCGCTCATCTTCGGGATCGAGGGACGCTACGTCCCGATCTGCGCGAACATCTTCATCACCTACATCATGGGCAATGCCGCATTCGGGGCGTTCCTCGGCACGACCGACGACGAAGCCCAGGAATCCCTGAACGCCATGGCCACCCTGGTCAACATCATGGTCGAGCAGTCCAGGAAGGACGCCGACGACTGAACGGACCGGTCACCGGCACCGATCGGTACGCTGCGTGCGTGCCCCTCACGCCGATCCCCCGGCCCACCTGATGGCCAGCGGCACCGCTCCGGCCCGGGTCGGGCCCGGATCTACCGCCACCCGGGCCCACTGGTGGATCCTGGTGGTCATCGCCGGAGCGCAGCTGATGGTGGTCCTCGACACCACCATCATGATCATCGCCCTCCCCTCGGCACAGCACTCCCTCGGCTTCTCCGACGCCGACCGTCAATGGGTGGTGACCGCCTACACCCTCGGCTTCGGCGGATTCCTCCTGCTCGGGGGCCGGATCGCCGACATGATCGGGCCCAAGCGGACGCTCATGGTCGGCGTGTGCGGATTCGCCCCCGCCTCCGCCATCGGGGGCGCGTCACAGGACACGGTCATGCTCATCTGCGCCCGTGGCCTGCAGGGGATGTTCGGCGCGCTCCTCGCGCCATCGGTCCTGACCCTGCTCACCCTCACCTTCACCGACCCGACCGAACGCGGCAGGGCCTTCGGGATCTATGCGTCGATCGCCATCGGAGGTGCGGCCTTCGGCCTCATCCTCGGCGGCATCCTCACCCAGTACCTGGACTGGAGGTGGTGCCTGTACGTCAACCTGCCCGTCGCCGGCATCGTCGCGGTCGGCGCGTTCACGATGATCCCCCGCCAGACCGGCCACCACCGGGTCAGGCTCGACATCCCCGGGGCGATCCTGGGCTGCGGCGGGCTGGTGTCCCTCGTGTACGCCCTGGGCGAGGCCGGCGCGGTGGGCTGGTCGTCGCCCTCGGTGATCTGGCCGTTCGTGGCGGCCGGCGTGCTGCTCGCCGCGTTCGTCCTCGTCCAGGCGACGTCGGCCAATCCCCTCCTGCCGCTACGGATCCTGGCCGACCGGAACCGGGCCGGCTCGTTCCTCACCATCATCCTGGCCGTCCTCGGCATGTACGGGACGTTCCTCTTCCTCACCTACCTGCTCCAGACCGTCGACCACTACTCGCCGCTGCTCACCGGGGTCGCCTTCCTGCCCCTGATGGCCATGAACGGGTTGGCGGCGACCCAGGTGGCGAGCCGGCTGATGGCGCACGTCCAGACCCGGCTCCTCGTGGTCCCCGGCCTGCTCGTCGCCGCCTTCGGCGTCGCGCTCTTCACCCGGCTCACACCGACCTCTCCCTACGCGACCCACGTCCTGCCGTCGGAGCTGCTCCTCGGCCTCGGCCTCGGGATCGCCCTGATGCCGTGCATCAGCACGGCCACCAGCAACGCCGAACCCCGCGACGCCGGCATCACCTCGGCCACGACCAACACCTCCCAGCAGGTGGGGGCCTCGGTCGGGACCGCCCTCCTCAACACCATCGCGGCCACGGCGACCGCCGCCTACCTCGCGGTCCACCACGGAAACGGCGGCGCCGGTACCGACGCCGCCGCGGTCGCCCGGGCCACCGTCCACGGGTTCGCCACGGCCAGCTGGTGGGCCGCCGGCTCCATGGCCCTGGCCGCCGTCGTCGGCGGGATCCTGATCGACGCCCACCCGGCCCGTGACCGCGACCGGGAGGACGAGGTCAACGCCGAGATCATCGCCGCCGAGGTCGGGATCTGATCAGGTAGTCGGTCTCAGCGCCAGGACAGTTCGAGCGCCGACCACACCCGTTCCGGCACCCGTCCCAGCTCCTCCAGCCCGTCGACCGATCCCCGTACCGACAGCAGGTAGCCCTGGCTGCCGTCGCGCCAGTCGAGGCGGTCACCGACGGTCCGGTTGACCGTGGTCGCCGCCACACCCTTCAGGGCGTTGAGACGGTCGAGGCGGTCGACGCCGGTCAGTACCCGTGCCTCGACGGGTGGCTGGAGGAAATACGCGTACACGAACCCGCCGTCCGCCCGGGCGCTCCGCCAGTCGTCGAGCTCGACCTCCTCGCCCAGTGCGACCGCGGCGGCGATCTCGGTGAGCGACCGGCCGTGGACCGAGGCGTACAGCGCATCGATGGAGCCACCGCCGATCCGTCCGTTCACCTCGATGAGCTCCGGGCCGCACGGGGTGAGCTTGACCTCGACGTGGAGGGCACCGGAGTTGACGTCCAGGGCCCTCGCGCCGCGTACGGCGACGGCCACGACCTCGGCCGCCTGGTCGGCACCGAGATGGTGGGGCAGGAAGTTGCCCGTCTCGCGGCACGGGAAGGCCAGGGGGAACTTCCCGGTGATGGCCAGCGGGACGATGACCCCCCGGCTGGCGACCGCCTCCACCGACACGTAGTCGCCGAAGACCTGCGACGGACGCGGCACGACGTCGTCCAGGCACTCCTCGGCGATGACGTCCCGGTCGACGCAGCCGTCGCCGTCGACCAGGTCTCCGAGGTAGGCCCCGGCGGCGTCCGGGTCCTCGGCCAGGTACGTGTCCCGACTGCCGCTCCCCTGGCGTGGCTTGACGACAACGGGGAACCGGAGCGCTCCGACGAGGAGCCGTGCCCGGTCGACCGGGGTACCGGTGGGGACCAGCTCGAACCGCGGTCCGGGCAGCCCGGCCCGGAGGAACAGCTCCCGCTGGACGACCTTGTCGGTGAGGGCCAGGACCACCTCGGGCCGGTTTCCCTCGAGACCGAGCTCCTCGCCGAGGAGGGAGGCCCGGTGGAGCTGGCTGTCGGTGAACGCCACCACCCCGTCGACACCTGCCGCGACCAGGTCGACCGCCACCTCCGCGTCGGGCCGCCCGGCCACGTCGACCACCTGGCCGAGGCGGGGCAGCAGTCGGGACCACGAGCCGAGGGCGGGGTCGGCGGCCTCGACCACCCAGACGAGCTCACAGAGCCCGCCTACGGCCTCCACCAGGTCGAGCGGCGAGGACGACGTGACGTCGTAGGCGACGGCGAGCTTCGGCCGGGGGGCGCGTGCCCGGCGTCGCTCTGGTTGGAGTTCGACGCTGAGCGCCACGGTGCCCGACCGCCGGATCAGGAAGCGCGGAGCAGGAGCAGCTGGGAGTCCGACCAGTACCGGTCGCACGCCCGACACTTCCAGCTGGTGGCCGAGCCGGCGACCAGGCGCGGATAGACCACGAGCTTCGGGACGCCCTCGGTGGCGCAGTAGGGGCACCTCCGGAACGCTTCGGAATCACTCATGGGTACACCTCCGGGCCGATGGTTCACACCTGGATGATCGGCACGCTGGGGAAAACCTTGAGGGGTCCGCCGACCGACCCCCTCCGCTCCTCCTCCCCCCTACCTCCCCTCTACCTCGAATCGATGATCTACCCTGTCCTGGGCCCGCGGTCCCCACCACCGGCCACGAGAAGTACACGAGTGGTACCGAGTGGTACCGAGAAGTACGAGGAGCAATTGCATGGCACCGGTCTGGAAGTGGTCCACCGCCGTGGTCGCCGTGCTGACGCTGGCCGGGGGACCGGGCCTCGGGATCGCCGTCGCGTCGGGGCCGGCGTCGGCCGCCGCGCCGGCGCCGGCCTTCTACACGTACCAGGCCCCCGGCGGTGCGTCCACAGCCGGGAAGCGGGTCATCGCCCTCACCTTCGACGACGGCCCGGGCCCGTACACCCCCCAGGTGCTGTCGGTCCTCGAGCGGTACCACGTGCCGGCCACCTTCTTCGAGATCGGCGAGGAGATCGCCGCGAACCCACAGCTCACCCAGATGGTCAGCGCCGCCGGCTACCCGGTCGAGGACCACACCTGGACCCATCCGGACCTGACCACCATCCCGGTGTCCGAGTTCCCCTACCAGATCGACCAGACCCAGAACCTCATCACCTCGCTCACCGGCAGGATCCCGACGTGCGTGCGGCCCCCCTACGACGCGTGGAACGCCACCGTCCTCGACCAGATCGCCCAGCGCGGCCTGACCACCATGAGCTACTCGATCGACCCCAGGGACTGGTCGTTGCCCGGGGTCCAGTCCATCGTCGACAGCGTCGTGGGGGCGGCGTTCCCCGGGGCCGTGGTGGACATGCACGACGGCGGTGGCGACCGGAGCGAGACGGTCGCCGCCCTCCCGCAGATCATCACCGACCTCGAGGCGCAGGGGTACTCCTTCGTCTCCGTCTGCGGTTCGAGCCCGGTGCCCCCGCCACCGCAGACCAGCGCCGTCTACGGGTTCGGATCGGCCGTGGCGTCCTCGACCACGGTCACCTCGGCACAGCCCTTCACCGGCGTCGCGGCCGACCCGTCGGGCAGCGGCTACCAATTGACCTCCGCGAACGGTGGGGTCTTCGCGTTCGGGGGCGCCGGCTTCTACGGTTCCCTCCCCGGGATCGGCGTCACGCCGGCCCAGCCGGTGGTCGGCATGGCACCGACACCGGACGGGGGCGGCTACTGGCTGGTGGGTGCCGACGGCGGCGTGTTCGCCTTCGGCGACGCCGGGTACCACGGCTCGATGGGGGGCATCCCACTCGACCAACCGGTCGTGGGCATCGCCCCTACCCCGGACGGTCGCGGGTACTGGGAGGTCGCGGCCGACGGCGGGGTGTTCAGCTTCGGTGACGCCGCGTTCCACGGCTCGATGGGAGGAATGCCGCTGAACCAGCCCGTCGTGGGCATCGCCGCCACCGCGGACGGTGGCGGCTACTGGCTGGTGGCCTCGGACGGCGGGGTCTTCAGCTTCGGTGACGCGCGCTTCTCCGGTTCGATGGGCGGGACCCCGCTCAACGGCCCGATCGTGGGGATGGCGGCCGACCCGGCGACCGGGGGCTACTGGCTGGTCGGCGGGGACGGCGGGGTGTTCAGCTTCGACGCCACGTACCTCGGGTCACGGGGCGGTGCCGGCGGTCCCGACCGCTTCTTCGGCATGGTCGAGACCGACCGGGGCCAGGGCTACCTGCTGGCCGCCCAGCACAACGCCTGACCCACCGGTTCGGGCGGCTACCGGGGGCCGGCGCAGAATCCGGCCAGCGCCCGCGCCTCGATCTCCAGGTGCCGGGTGAACCCGCCGAGGATCGCCCGCTCCGCCGCTCCGGCGAGCAGCGGGACCCGCACCTCGAGCACGCCGGCCACCGTCTCGACGGTGACCCCGTCCGTCCCGCCGAGCGCGAGGGTCCCGTTGCAGCGCAGCAGCCCCGCATAGTGGTCCGGGTCGACGACGACGGCTCCGGAGTGGGTCGTGGTGTCGTAGGTGGTGTCGATGACCCAGGTCAGCTTGTCGGCGTCCACCACCCGGGCGGCGGGCCCGCTGATGGTCCCGTCGAAGGCGTACCGGACCCGGGTGTGGACGATCCCCCCGTCGTCGGCGGCCGACAGTAGCTCGGGTGCCCGGACCGAGGTCGCGTGGTCACCCAGGTACGCGTAGTAGTCCGGGTCCACGAGGGAGCGGAGCACGTCCTCCCTCGACGCGGCGATGGTCTCGGTCACGCTGAAGCGCACGGTGCTCCCCCTCCGTTCGGTCCCGACGGCCAGCGTACGGCCGGGAGCGGGCCCGGCTCCGCCGATCGCCGCGGTCAGCCGAGCACGTTGCAGGCCAGGTGGCCCGGGCGGCCCGACAGGGCGAGCGCCAGACCGGCCGGATCGGCCCGGTCGACCAGGTCGAGGAGGACCCCGTTGGTGATCGCCAGCGCGTCCGCCGGCGCGGCGACCTCCAGCCCGCACGCGACCTGGAGGTCGAAGGTGTGGAGGACGACCTCGGTGATCCTCGTCTCGAGGTAGTCGCCGAAGCGGATGGCACCGGCGAAGTGCACGAGGACCCGATCGTCCCCGGTCTCCGCCGCCCGTCGGATGGCCGCGTCGCCGACCTCCCGGGCCCAGGCCGACCGGTCCGGGCCGGCTGCCGAGGCGGCGGCCACCGCCCGGTCGGCGATGCCCTCGTGGACCCCGTCCGTGTCGAGGGCCGCCCGGAAGTACGCGGCGGCACCACCCAGCACCGCGTCGGGCGGCGTCGGGTCCGCATCGAGGTAGTCGCTCATGACGGCCATCCCCCGGACCACGTGGGCGAAGAGCTGACCGACCGTCCAGAGGTCGGTCGCGGGCGACTCCCACCACCCGTCCCCGATCTCGGCCGACGTGGCGAGGAAGCACCCGACGGCCGCGGCGAAGGCGTCCCGGGCCGATGTCGGTCGTGCGTTCGCCACCCGACCATCCTGTCGCCGGACCCTGCTCCGGGCAACCGGGGCGCAGCCGGGCGCCACCCGATCCGCCGGACGGCCGACGCCGGGGGCGCGTGCCCCGGGCACCGACCTACATTGACGCCATGAGCGACGACATCCGCCCGTTCCGCGTCGACGTCCCCGACGCCGAGCTCGCCGATCTACGCGACCGGCTGAGGCGCACCCGCTGGCCCGAGGAGGAGACCGTCGCCGACTGGTCCCAGGGGATGCCGCTGGCCTACACCCGTGAGCTCTGCCGCTACTGGGCCGAGGAGTACGACTGGCGTGCCTCCGAGGAGCGCCTCAACGCGCACCCGCAGTTCGTCACCGCGATCGACGGGTTGGACATCCACTTCGTCCATGCGCGGTCGTCCCATCCCGGGGCGCTCCCCCTCCTCATCACCCACGGATGGCCGGGGTCGGTCGTCGAGTTCGCCAAGGTGATCGGACCGCTCACCGACCCGGTCGCCCACGGCGGGGATGCTGACGACGCCTTCCACGTGGTGTGCCCGTCGCTCCCGGGCTTCGGCTTCAGCGGCAAGCCGACGGTCACCGGCTGGGGGGTCGGGCACACCGCGGCCGCCTGGGCCGCGCTCATGGCCCGCCTCGGCTACGAGCGGTACGGCGCCCAGGGAGGCGACTGGGGCTCGGCGGTCACCTCCCAGCTGGGTCGCCTCGCTCCGGACCACCTCGCCGGGATCCACCTCAACATGCCCGTGGTCCCGCCGTCGTCGCTGACCCTGGAGGACCTCACGGACACCGAGAGCGCCGCGCTGGCCTCGATGGCCGACTACCAGAAGTGGGAGTCCGGATATTCCAAGCAGCAGTCGACCCGGCCCCAGACGGTCGGGTACGGGCTGGTGGACTCGCCGGCCGGCCAGTGCGCCTGGGTGGTCGAGAAGTTCTGGGCGTGGACCGACTGCGACGGCCACCCCGAGAACGTGCTCGGCCGGGACGAGCTGCTCGACAACGTGATGCTGTACTGGCTGCCGGGTACCGGTGCGTCGTCGGCCCGGATGTACTGGGAGAGCTTCGAGGGGAGCCTCGAGCAGGGTGGCGGCGCCACCGTCGACGTGCCCACCGGCTGTTCGATCTTCCCGAAGGAGATCGTGCGCATCTCCCGACGCTGGGCCGAGAGTCGGTTCACCGACATCCGCTACTGGAACGAGCTCGACAAGGGCGGTCACTTCGCCGCGTTCGAGCAGCCCGAAGCGTTCGTCGACGAGATCCGCTCCTTCTTCCGCCTGGTGCGCTGAGGCTCGGGAGGCCCGGTGGCCCCGGACGATAGCCACCGCTCACCGGGTGACGGCTGGCAGACTGTCCTCGAAGCTCGGGGCGGCCCGAGCGCGGCCGCCCGATGCCAGAACGAGAGCCAGGTCCCGTGGACGCATCACTGAATCCTGTTGCCTACGCCGACCTGCCCCTGGCCCGCACCGGGTACGGCCTCGGCACGGCGATCTGGGCCGGATCCACCCGCCACCAGGTCGAGGACGACTGGTGGATCGCACTCAGCCAGACCGCCTTCGTCGACTACAACCTGGCGCTGATCCACGGGGAACGCGGCGCCGAGGTTGCACCGGCGGTACTCGACGAGGTGCTCCGGGCCGAGGTCCCTTCGCTGATCATGCTGGCCGGGGCCGGACTGGCTGCGGCCGACCCGCTCCGCGAGGCCGGCTGGGTCTGCATCGGCGCCCGGCCCTTCATGGGGAAGGACCACGGCCCGGCCGAGGACGACCCCCACGTCCGGCGACTGGAGCGCCACGAGCTGGCCGAAGCCCGGCGGCTGACCTCGACGGCGTTCGGGGTGCCGGACGAGGTCGGTGCCATCGTCTTCGCCGAGGACGCGCTGGAGCGCGAGGACTGCCGGCTCTGGGGACTCTTCGAGGACGGCACCATGCTGTGCTGTCTGGCGGACCGCTACGTCGACGGCAGGTTCTGCGTGTGCTGGGCGCTGGCCACCGCACCGCAGAACCAGCGGGCCGGGTACGGCCGGAGGCTGCTCCGCGCGTCCGCCGCCCACTGGCTGGCCGAAGGCATCCCGGTCGCGCTGCTGATGGCCACCGACGCGGGCAAGCACCTCTACGAGCAGGAGGGTTACGTGACCCTCGAGCACTGGCAGATCTGGTCACGGCCCCGCTGGGTCCTGAGGTAGCCCGCCCCGGCGTCGCGGCCGGTGCACGGATCCGAACGAGGGCCGACCGCCGGTGCGACCCGACCGACCCCGGCAACCTAGTGTCTCCCCCATGGCGGACCACATCGAGAGAGTCATCGCCGACGTGAGGCGGTACCGGGTGGCGACGAACCGGCTCATCGCCGGCCTCCAGAACCAGATCGCGTCGAGCGACACCGACATCGCCACCCTCCAGAGCGGCATCACCATGGCCGACAAGATGCGGCGGTCGGGCTCTGCCGAGCTGAGCCGGGACCTCACCCAGCGCCTCGACGAATTCGAGGCGGTACGTCGCGAGATCCGGATTTCGATCACGGCCGCCCTCCTCGCCGAGGGTCTGTCCACGGCCGAGATCGGCGAGACCTTCGGCGTCACCCGCCAGCTGGCGAACCGGTTCGTGAAGGATGCCCGGGCCCGTACGGGATCGGCATCGGCGCCACGCCGTTGAGCCACCGCGGCAAGGTCTGTAAATGGGTGTTTACAGCGTGGTACCGTGCCACTCGCCGCCCGGCCCGTCGAGCACGGTCCCGCCACCGTGCTCCGGGCCCGGCGGCCCTCTCGCCTCCGGCGTCTTCCGGGTGGCGGCCGGGGAACGGGGCGACGTCCGTGCCCCGGCCCGCCGTGCCCGACCGGGCGAGGGCCCACTCCCACCACGACGTTCTGGCATGCTCGGTGCCGTGGGACCTCGAGCCAGCCGGCCGACCGGGACGATGACGATGCAGGTCACGGATGGGTGAGGAGACCCCGGTCCGCGACCGCCACTGGTGGTCGACGCGTCCAGCCGCCGTCGCCGGAGTCGGCCTGGCGGTACTGGTGGCCGTCGGCGTGACCATCGCCCTGACGAGCTCGGGGGCGGGCGGAGGCGGCTCCTACAGCGGACCGCTGGGTTCCAATCCGAACGGACTGGGCGTGACCGCCGGCTCCGGCTCGTCCGGGTCGTCCGGCAACACCGGAGCGTCCACCCCGTCCGCCGGCTCGGGGTCGACGGGGAGCGGCGACACCGGGGCCGGCGGGGCCACCTCCGGCTCCTCCGCGGCGACCGGGGGCTCGGCTGTCGGCAACAGCGGTTCGGTCGGCTCCGCCCCGGGGTCGACGGGGAGCGGCGACACCGGGACCGGCGGTGCGGCGGGCGGCGGCGCGGCGGGCACCGGAGGCTCCCCCTCGGCCGGTGGCGGAGCGGGGGCCGGTGGCGGAGCGGGGGCCGGTGGGGGCGGTGCCGGCTAGGACCCGCCACCGGGGTCGCGGCGGGACCGGCCGGAACGCCGGACGTCGTAGACCACCGAGCCGGCCAGGACGACGAGCGACAGGACCAGGAGTGGGAGGTAGTGGGCGAACCCCACGTACCGGAAGGACACCCGGTGGGTCCCGGACCCGACGTGCACCGCCACCAGGGCCGGCGCCACCATGACCGGCGTGGCCGCCCGACCGTCGACCGTCACCTGCCACCCGGGGTCGTACGACGCCGACAGCACCACCAGGCCCGGGAAGCGCATCCGGACGACGCCCTCGACCCGGCCCTGGGCGAGGCGGGCCTGCTCGGCCACCACCCGTCCGGCCCGACCCCCGGGGGCGGCCCGATCCCGGGTCGGGCCCGCCGCCGGTGGGGCACCGGCCCAGTCCACCAGCAGGGTCGCCCCCTCGCCGGGCAGGTCGGATCGGAGGAAGGGCACCGACTCCGAGCCGACGTCGGCACGGTCCTCGGCGACGGTGCCCACGGAACGGGCCACGGACAGGTACCCCACCGACGGGAGCTCCCACAGGGCGTAGGGGGAACGGACCATGACCAGGCGGGCGGGCACCGGTGGTTCGGTTCCCGCCGGCACCAGGAGGTAGTGGATCCCGAACAGCGCGTAGTCCCCCGGGTTGGACTGGTCGAAGTAGTACTCCGGATCGGTCATGAGCGACGCGGTCCGCAGTGTGTAGCCGACTTCGTCGATGTCCTGGCTCTCCAGGTACTTGAACACCGGAACCGCTCCGACCAGGAAATCGGCCCCCCAGTTGTCGGGGAGGCCCGCATAGACCCGGCCGGACCCCGTGCGACGCACCAGGTCGAGCAGCGGGGCGATGACCGCGCCCTGGTCGCGGTCGGCGGTCTCCTGGGCACGGATGGCCCTGGTGTTCTCGTCGGCCGTCCGGGCGGACTGGCTCCACGCCGGCGCCAGCACGGCGACCACCAGCGCGACCGCGGCCACGACCGCGGCGGTCCGGGCCCTGCCGGTGGCGGTGGGTCCGCTCCGCGCGGCGCCCGTCCATCGGCGCGCGGCCCCGAGGGCGAGGGTTCCCACGGCCACCGCCCCGACGCCGGCCAGCAGCACGCAGGTGAGTTGGATGCCCATCATGAACCGTCGCATGAAGATGTCGGTGCTCCCGGGGATGACGTCCACCAGCGAGCCGAAGGTGGTCCTCCCGAACGAGAGCAGCAGGCTCATGGCCAGCAGCACGATCAGTGCCCGGCCCCGCTCGTCCCGCCGGATCCGGACGACGCAGGCCACCAGGCCCACTCCGGCGAGCACCGTGACGACCGGGAGGCGACCGGCATCGAGGAGCTGTCCGGAGACGAGCCATCCCGAGACCTCCCGGGCCCCGTATCCGTTCTCGAGCGGCGTCCCCCGCAGGATCTCGTTGACGGACGCCCAGCGGCTGGAGAGCAGGAGGGGCACGGTCACCCAGGCAGTGGCGGCGAGCGTGCCGGCCAGCACCACCACCGCCCGGCCGATCCTGGCTCGCAGCCCCGAACGGGCCAGCCACGGAAACAACGCGATCGGCAGCAGCGCCAGGTAGCCCGTCTCGAAGTGGAGCATCACCGTCAACGAGGCGAAGACGATGGCGGTCCCGGCGCGGCGTCCCTCGCTGATCGCCCGCCAGCAGTAGCCCCAGGCCAGGGGCAGGGTCCACATGGCCCACAGTTGGGTCCAGACCCCGAAGCCGATCCAGAGATAGGCCCTCGTCTCGTACCCGACTCCGATGGTGCTGACGATGAACGGGGACACCAGCGCCGCCATCGCCGCGGTCCACCGGCCCCACCGGAAGGCGCGGGCCCCCAGGTAGACGCTCACCGGCCAGAGCGACACCAGGAGGTAGAGGCTCCACGAGAACGCGCGGTCCGGGCCGAGGACGAGACCCACCGCGCCGGTGACGGTGGACGGGAGGCTCTGGTAGTGGAGGGACTGGGGTGATCCGAGCCCGAGGTACGGGAACCAGCTGGTCTGGGGAAGATGGCCCTCGCCCAGGCGGGTCGTGGCGAAGCGGACCATCTGCTCGTGGACCGAGCTGTCGTCGAGCATGGCGACCTCGACCGTCTCGGCCCGCAGCCACCAGTAGTTCCACAGGACGGCGGCCGCCACGACCAGCCACTGGGGGAAGAAGGCGAGCTCCCGGTCGGATCGCCCGCCGACCGCGACGGGCCCGGCGGGGTCGGGGTGGGGGGCCGACGTCACGCGCGACGCTCGATCCCGGTCTCCGCCGTCGGCCGGGTGGTGACGGCGCCCGGCCCGGTCACCGTCGGTGTCCGGCCGCCACGCTCAGCCCAGGCGGAGCGTCTCGAGCGGTTCGAGGCGCGCCGCCTTGATCGACGGGTAGAGCCCGGCCGTGATGGAGACGAGCAGCGCCAGGCCCATCCAGATCGGGATCTCCCCGTAGTCGATGACGACGGTCCAGCCCGCGAACGCGGACACCGAGTACACGATGACCACCCCCAGCACGGCGCCGATCAGCCCACCGAGGACGCCGACGAAGAGTGACTCGAGGAGGAACTGCGCCCCGATCTTGGACCGGCTGTGCCCGACGGCGCGGCGGATGCCGATCTCGGGGGACCGCTGGATGACCGAGATGGACATCACGTTGGCGATGCCGATGCCGCCCACGGTCAGCGCCAGGAGGCCGGCGAGCAGGGCGACCTGCTGGAGCGTCTTGTTGGCCTGGGCCTGGGCCTGGAGCACGTCGCTCGGGATCTGCGTCGACGTCTGGACCGATCCACCCAGGTTGATGGCGGTGGGGATGACGTCGGCGGTGGCCTGGGTCGTGTTCGGCTGGGACCGGATGTAGAGCTGGTTGGGTTGCCCGTTGGTGTGGAAGACGTTCTGGGCGGCCCACTGGGTCACGAACGCGGCGTTGTCGAGCTGTGGGTCGAGCGGTACCGGGCCGAGCACGCCGACGACACCGAAGTTCGTCCCGCTGAGCGAGATGGTGCGGCTCTCGCCCGGCAGGTAGCCGTACTGCTGGGCGATCCCCTCGCCGAGCACGACCGCGAGGGTGTGGAGCCGGGTGTCCGCCGGGTCCAACCACCGCCCGTTGACCATCGAGACGCCCAGGACGGCCGGGAGGTTGTCGTCGGCGGCCCGCACCGGGACCGGGAACGCCTCGTAGTAGGTGCTGGCACCCTTGATCGGCAGCGCGATGACCCCGGAGAGGTTGGTGGTGGCCGAGGCGCTGGTGACGGTGGAGACGTTCTCGACCCGCTCGACGGCGTCGCTCGGGAACGTCGGGTTCTGCGACCCGAAGCTTCCCCCGGCCTGGGCGATGATGAGGTTGGTGCCGAGTTGGGAGAGCTGGGCCTGCAGGGCGCCCTTCGCACTCTCGGTCAGGCCGACGGCGCTGACCATCGCCGCCACGCCGATGATCGGTCCGAGCATGATCAGGAGGGTCCGGATCTTGCGGGCCCGGAGTCCGGACCAGGCCACCCCGACCAGGTCGTCGAGGTCGCTCATCGTGCGGCCACCGTCCGCCGCTCGTCCGCCACGATCCGACCGTCCCTCATCGAGATCATGCGGTGGGCCGTCTGGGCCACCGTCGGATCGTGGGTGACCATCACCACGGCCCGCTCGGGGGCCTGCAGGTCGGAGAAGATCTCGAGCACGTGCGCGGCGTTGGTGGAGTCGAGCGCGCCGGTCGGCTCGTCGGCCAGGATCATCAGCGGCTCGGTGACGATGGCCCGGGCCAACGCCACCCGCTGCTGCTCACCCCCCGACATCTGCACGGGTCGGTGATCGGCGCGTGCGGCGAGGCCGAGCTCCTCCAGTGCCGCGAAGCATCGCTCCTTGCGCTCCTTCGGCCGCATGTCCCGGTAGAGCAGCGCGGTCTCCACGTTGCCGAGGGCGGTGAGATGGGGGATGAGGTGGAACTGCTGGAAGACGAAGCCGATCGAGTCGCCCCGCAGCTTGGAGCGCGTGGGATCGTCGAGGAGGCTCACGTCTCGTCCGGCCACCCGGATGGTGCCCGAGGTGGGGAGGTCCAGGACACCGAGGAGACCGAGCATGGTGGACTTGCCCGACCCGGACGGCCCCACGATGGACATGAACTCGCCCGGGTGGATCTGGAGCGAGACCTCACGGAGGGCGTAGACCTCGATCTCCTCGCCGTACACGCGCGACACCTGCTCGAGCTCGAGGAGCGGGTGCCTCGACACCGCGGCGGTGCCGGACGGCGGTGTGTCGGCCATCGTGCCGGTCACGGGCGCCGACTCCTCACGGCGTCACACCGGTCACGACGAGGCTACCTGCACGATCACCAGCTGCCCGAGCCGGAGACCGCCCGTGATCTGGATGTAGGAGCCCTCGGTCAGCCCGGTGGTCACCGGCACCTCGGTGATCCGGCCACCCCGGGCCAGGTTGACCACGCGCACGACGTCCGCTCCGGTCCCGTCCTGTTTGACCGCGGCGATCGGCACGGTCAGCGCGTCGTCGATCTGCTGGTCCACGACCGTGATCGACACCTGGGCGCCGTCGGCACCGGACAGGCCGGTCACCTCGATGGTGCCCTCGTAGACCTGCGCGGTCCCGACCGTGGTGGTGTCGGTGTCGAGCTCGGTGATGACCCCGCTCCCCTGGGTGTTCTCCCCGTCGATCTGGACGGTGCACGTCTGTCCGACGGCCAGCTTGCTGCGCTCTGCCGCCGAAGCCTGCAGCGTGACGCTCAGGTCCGGCTCGACCAGCGACAGGATCGGCTCCCCGGGAGCCACCGAGTTGCCGGCCTTCACGTTGACGGTGCCGATCCTCGTCGGCCACTGCCCCACGATCATGTCGGTCGGCTCGAACGTGATGTTGGTCTGGATGGACTGCAGCACCACCGAGACCTGGGTCTGTCCGGCGAGGAGGAGGGCGGCGCCGGGCACCGGGACGTAGTTCTGGCCGGGCTCGGCGGTGCCCTCGACGGCGAAGCTGACGGTGGTGTTCTTGGTCGGAGCCTGACTGGCCGTGATGACGAAGGTGGCCGAACCGCCCTGCGGGACCGACCCCGAGCTCGACGAGATGGTCAGCGTGGGCACCACCGACGACGTGATGACGACCGACGCGCTGCTCGGATCGCCGACATGGTAGGACCCGCTCGAGGCGAGCGAGACCGTGAGGATCTGGTTCGGCTCGACGGTGTCGTCGGTGACGGTGGGGATCTCGACCTGCGTCGACGTCTGGCCGGCCGGGACCACGATGCTGCCGGCCGGCGGGACGAAGTCCGTACCCTGGACGGCGGTGCCACCGTAGGACAGTTGGATGGTCAGCGGGGTGCTCATGGCCTGGCTCAGGCCGATCGCCACCGCGTAGGGCTCGCCCTTTTGGAGGTAGGTGGTGGCCGAGGTCAGCGTGACGGTCGGCTGGGCGGTGCTCCCGGCGATGGTCACGACCGCGGAGCCCTGCGACGAGACGGTGTAGGCGCCGGGCGACGGCTCGAGAGCCACCACCACGTACGTGGACGGTTGGATCACCGAAGTGGGCAGCGTGTCGACGGTGACGTTCGCCGAGGTCTGCCCGGCCCCGAGGGTCACCACCGGGTCCACCGGGTCGTACGCCGTGCCCGGCTGGGCGCTCCCGGTCACCTCGAGCTGCACCTGGGTGGCCTGGAGCGGCGTCTGGTTCGCCGTGACGGTGAGGGTCGCCGCTCCGCCCGGCGAGACCGTGGTCCCGCCCGAGATGCTCAGCGCCGGCACGTTGGTGTTGACGATGGTGGTCGACGCGCTGGCGGGCGACCCCACCGAGTAGCCCGAGCCGGCGGCGATGGACATCGTGAGCGCCGTGTCGGGGGCGACGGCCGTGCCCACCCTGGTCTGCACCGACACCGAGGTCTGGCTCGCACCGGACGGGATGACCGCCTGGGTGGGAGGGGTCACGACGTCCTGGCCGGTCGCCGTCCCCGATGCCGTCAGGTCGACGGTGAGATCGCTGGTGGTCGGCGCCGACGCGGTGATGACGTAGTCGGCGGCCATGCCCTGGGTGACCTGGCTGGCCACCGACTGGATGGTGAGGACCTCACCGACATGGGCCACCGCGGAATCGAGGGTGGTGCCCGACCGGTGTCCGGTGCCGCCACGGACCGCATCGGTCCGCGCCACAGGGGGCCCGATGGTCAGCGGCGCCGAGTCCTGGGTCCCCAGCTGGTACCCGGTCCCCTGCTGCAACGAGACGGTGACCGCCTCGGGATTCGCGGGCGTCGAGTTGGGGTAGCCCTGCTGCGCCTGCCACTGGGCCAGCGCGAACTGGGTCTGCTGGGTGAAGTTGTCGTCCATCGTGCCCGGGTAGTCGCCGGCGCCGGCCAGGATCTGCTTCAACTCCAGGACGTCGGGGCCCGAGTCACCGGGGACCAGTGACCGGAAGAACGGCAGGGACCCGGTCTCGGCGACGGCGTTGCGTCCGTCGATCGCGAACGGGGCCTGCCCGGCCTGGACGACGTCGCCGTCCGAGGAGGTCACCGAGCTGACGAGGCCCTCGTTGGCGGCGTCCACGTTGCGGATCGACTTGCGGGACAGGGTCCCGGTCAGCGTCACCGTGTCCTGGAGGGTCCGGGTCTGGACGCGGCTGAAGACCGCCACCTCGTTCTGGCTGGTCGATCCGTTCCCGTTGGTGACCGCATAGGTGATCCCCACCGCGGCAAGCACGGCGACGGCCGCGATCACCACGATTGTTCGAGTACGCGTCAATGGAGGACCCCCCGGGGTCGGGTCAGGAACTGCCGGCCTGCGCCTTGGACAGGCAGGCCTGCATATCGGGACTGGACAGGATGTTCTGGCCCGGAGGTGCCTTGAACGCGGTGACCCCCCCGGACGTACCACCGAACGAGAAGAGGAGTCCCTTGGCGTTCGGTGTAGGTGCCGGGATCCCCCAACCCCGGCCGATCATGCAGGTCCGCCACTTGAGATACTGCTCGTTCTCCTTCTTGACCTGGGCGAGCGTGAGGTTGTCCTGGGCGCTCTGCTCGGTCTGGAGGGCCTGGAGGATGTTGCTCCGGGCGGCACAGGTCTTCAGGTTCTGGATGTACGTCGGGTTGTCCGCCGCCGAATTCGGGTCGGCGGCACTGGGGACGCCGAGGAAGGTCACGCCCAGGCTGGACAGACAGGACTGGAAGACGCCGACGGCGGCGAACAGGCTGGTGGCCGGGTTCTCCTTGGCCAGCGGGACCGTTGCCGACGTGGCGCCGCCACCACCCTTGCCCAGCCCGGTCGGGAAGGCCGATGCCGGCAGCTGGCCGGCAGCGACGAAGGTGACGTGGTCGGTCGCAGCGGTGCTCCCGCCGCAGCCGGCCGCCACCGTGGCCAGGCCCGCCGTAGCCACCAGGGCGCCCCACCGCCGCACGCCCCGTCCGACCTGCCGCGGTTCGCCGGCGGACCGCACCGGTCAGGCCCCCGGGCCGGGCGGCCGGAGAGGTTCGGGCTCGCCGGAGTGGTCCGTGACCTGGTGCGACAGGGGCATCGCCGGATGACGCTACCAGCACGAACCGCTCGGTCACGGGCGTTCCTTCGTTCCGTGTCCTACGCACGCACCGCCGTGCTACTAGTGTTGCGATGCTTCCAAGCCCGTCGACGCCGACGGTCCCGCCACCCGACGCTCCGGGCTTGGGAGCACCTACCTCGTCCCCGGGGTGGCGACCGCCCGAGCGCCACCCATGCGTGCGCCGGACCCGACCTGCTCAGCGGACCTGTCGCAAGGCGGACACCGCACCCGAGGCGAACGACTCCTCGATGGAGTTCGGTGGCACCGGACGGCCGAGGAGGAATCCCTGCATCGCATCGCACCCGAGCGTCCGGACGACCGATCGCTCCGACTCGTTCTCGACCCCCTCCGCCACGACGTCGAGGCCGAGGTCGTGCGCGAGGCGGACCACCGCCCCCATGATCCGGGTGTCCCCGTGCTCGGCCACGTCCTGGACGAAGCCGCGGTCCACCTTCAGCTGGTCGACGGGGAAACGGCGCAGGTAGGCCAACGACGAGTACCCGGTCCCGAAATCGTCGATCGAGAGCCGGATGCCGAGGTCCTTGAGCTGTCTGAGCGTGGACTCGTAGTCGGCATGCTCGCCGAGCAGGATGCTCTCGGTGATCTCGAGGATCAGCGACCGTGGAGGCAGGCCGACGGCGGACAGCACCCGCGCCACCAGTCCGGGCAGCTGGGGGTCGGCCAGTTGGCGGCCGGAGATGTTCACGGCCATCGACACGTCGGTACCGAGCAGCTCGCCCCAGGCGACCGATTGGCGGCACGCCTCCTCCAGCACCCATGCGCCGATGGCGGGCATCAGTCCCGACTCCTCGGCCACCGGGATGAACTCGACAGGAGCGATCGTCCCCCGCTCGGCATGTTCCCACCGAAGGAGCGCCTCGAACCCGACCAGGGATCCCGTCATCGAGGAGAAGACCGGCTGGTAGGCCAGCGTGAGCTCGCGTCGCTCGAGGGCACCGCGCAGCTCGCTCGCCATGGCGAACACCGTGGCGTTCGGACCGTCGCCCAGCTCCACCAGAGCCACCCGGTTCCGTCCGGCGCGCTTGACCCCGTACATGGTCATGTCGGCGTGCGCGAGCACCTCGTCGGACTGGCAGTCCTCACCGGTGACCACGGCGACCCCGATGCTCGCGGTCATGTACACCGATCCGCCGCCGAGCTCGATCGGTTCCGCGATCGCCCGGTGGATGCGGTCGGCCAGGGCATGGGCCTCGGCCGCCGGGTCATTCAGATCCTGGAACAGCGCCACGAACTCGTCGCCCCCGAACCGGGCGATGGTGTCCTCGGGGCGCATCTGCTCCGTGCACCGCTCCGCGACGACCGTCAGCAGCTCGTCACCCAGTCCGTGGCCGTAGGCATCGTTGACCGCCTTGAAATTGTCGAGGTCGATGAACACGACGGCGAGGCCACCGGGGTGACGGGCGATGCGCGAGATCGCCGTCTCCAGCCGGGCGAGGAACACCGCCCGGTTGGCCAATCCGGTCAGCTGGTCGTGACTGGCCAGGTGCAGGAGCCGGGCATGGAGGTCCTGGAGCTCGGCGTCGTACTGCTTGGCCATCCGGACCATGCTCGAATTGCAGCTGGCGGTGACCATGTCGGTGGCCATGACCAAGGTCCTCTGGCTGATCCCAAGGCGGGCGGCCTCCTCCATCAGGACGAGGCAGGTCGCATCCTTCCACCACAGGTTGAGCTTGGTGACCAGGGCGACGGACAGGACGCCGGTGGGAACAGCCTCGGCGGCCTCGGCGGCGTCGTCGGTGGACGCCGGACGACCCCGATCGTCGCTCCGTCCGACGATCGCCGTCTCCTGGTCGATGGCGGCCGCGTTGCCGAGCGATGCGATGCGCGACCGCGCCGGGTCGCTGGCGCCGGCCCCCGTCTGGAGCCAATCCACGATCGCCGTCACCGCCACCGAGGTGATGTCCCACATGGGATGCCGCTCGACCACGTCGAGCGACATGCCGTCGGTGGACTCGACGTACTTGAGTTGGCACATGCGTTGGATGTCCCTGTTCCGGGACTGGAGCGCCTGACCGAGCAGGTCGCGTTCGACATGCTCACGCTCCTCGTCGTCGTACTGGTCGAGAGCGAGCCATCCTCTCGTCCCAGGAATCCTCACGAGCGAATCCGTATCCATGCCCAAGTGCGTCGACAAACTCCTTCGCGATCTTGAGTTGAGACTGTCACCCGGTCCGGGGCCCGGCGACGGCCGGCATCGGCCACTCAGGTCGTCGGCGATGCCGTACTCGGTGCGGGTGCGAGGAACTGCGCCACGGCCGATGCGATCCCCTGGGCGATGGCCTGTTGGCCCGCGGTGCTCGCGGCGATGGTGCCCTCGAACGGATCGGTGAGGTAGAGGGGTTCGATGACCGCACCGGGCATGGTGCTCGGCGTGGTGAAGTATCCCGGCATCGCCGGTCCGAGGAGCATCAGGTGTCCGTAGGAGGCCGCCTCCGCGGCGAGCCCGCCGGACGCCGGATCACCACTGACCGATCCGAGTTGTGAGTCCGACTGCACACCGTCGTCCGGGATCGCCCATCCCTGGGCGTCCATGTCGGCCAGGACGTCGGTCTGGACCAGGTTGGCCAGCGTGAGGCTCTGGGAGGCGAAGGCCCGGTCCGGGTCGTACGCGGTGATGCTGCCCGACTCCGACGGGGAGCTGCCGGCGTCGAAGTAGATGCCGACGAGCGCGCTCGCCCCGGCATCGTCGGCGCACACGTCGCGAGCGGCGACGTCGTCGTGGGCGCCGACGAGCGAGAGGATCTGCCCCGAGACGTCCTGGGGCCCGAGCTTGACCACCGTGGAGGGCCCCGTGCGCGAGACGACCACCCGGAAGCCGTCGGCCCGGAGCAGCGCCATGGCGTCGAGCTCCACCGGGAGTGTCTCGTCGGCCTCGGCGACGGGGGTGCCCGACTCGGTCGTCCCGACGGCCCCCGGGTCGAGCCCCCCGTGCCCGGCGTCGAGGAAGACTGTCTCGTGGCGGTCGCCATGGGTCGGGGGGTACGCCTCACAGGACCCGGAGGCGAAGAAGGCCGGGTCGAGGGCGTAGGGACCCGGTGGAGTCGCCCGCACATGGGGACGGGACACGTCGGCCGCCTTCCCCACGGTCACCCTTCCGCCCGTGCCCAGCATGACCAGGATCGCCAGGACCACCACCGTTCCCCCACCCACGGCCATGGCCAACCTGGTCGGCCATGGCGAGGTGGACCGACCTGCACCGCTCGTCACCCGGGCACCGTACCCGGAGGTCTGGGACGTTGAACGGTCACCGTTCCGGTCGGGGCGGCCGCCGCGCCCGACGGCGCCGTCGATCGCCGCTGATCGTCGACTCGCACGGCGACCAGCGTGACCCCTCGACCTGTGACCCGGCTGTGTGCACCCTGGATGCCACCGCGGAGCCCGGCGCCCGCCGGTGCGTCCCGTCACGGAAGCGCCGCCGCGGGGTCCCTTCGCTACGATCCGATGATGCCGGCCGTCAACCTCCAGTCGATGGGATGGCTGCGCACGTCCGTGGGCATCGCCCTGATCGTGGCTCCGGGCCTCCCGCTCCGCTTGACGGGGACCCGTTCCCCGACCGGCGCCTCCCTCCTGCTCATGAGGACCATCGGCATCAGGGACCTCGCACTCGGTCTCGGCACGGTCGCGGCGACGACATCGGGGGGCGGCGCCGACGCCCGGCGGTGGGCGGTCGCCACCCTGGCCAGCGACGCACTCGACAGCACCGCCAGCGTGGCCGCGTTCCGGTCGATCGGCAGTCGGGACTCGCTGGCGGCCGCCGGGCTGGCCCTCGCCTTCGTCCTCGGGGACCTCCGGGCACTGCGGACCCTCGCCGTCTGACCGTCTGACCGTCGCCGGGCCGGAGCCCGACCGGAGCGGGGCCGCCGCGTCGTCGGCCGACGGGGCGAGGGTCGGTGCCCCGGAACGACGCGTCGGTTCCCGCATAGTCTCGCGGCGTGGACGTTCTGGTGGAACGGGTGTCGGCACCGGAGACCTTCGACCTCCGCTGGCGTGTACTGCGGCCGCACCAGAAGTTCGAGGTCGTGTCGCTCCCCGGCGACCGGGACCCGGAGACGGCCTTCTTCGTCGCCCGCGACGCCTCGTCCGGCGACGCGCTGGCGACCGGGTCGGTTCGGCGCGAAGCCCCGCCATGGGAGCCGCGGGCTGGCGGCGACCACGACCACGTCGGACCCACAGGTCCTCTGGTGGTGCCGCGGGACGCCCGCGTCGCCGCCGGTGACGAAGGGACGGACGCCTGGCGGCTACGGGCCATGGCCACCGCGGACGGCTTTCGCGGTCGGGGTCTCGGCCGGCGCGTACTCGACGCCGTCATCGATCACGTCTCCGCCGCGGGTGGAGGACTCCTCTGGTGCGGCGCCCGGATCCGCGCCGTCCCCTTCTACGAGCGGGCCGGCTTCTCGGCCCTGGGCGACGCCTACGAGGAGCCGGACATCGGGACCCACGTCCTCATGTGGCGTGTCGTCGGGGCGTCGGCGGACTGAGCCATGAAGTGTCCTTCGACCCTGTGCGGATCGGGGACCCGGGCGTACGTTCGACTCCATGGGAAGCGCACGGGGTCCTGTGGAACGCCCGATCCGCGCATCCGACGAAGGGCGTGCCCCCCGGGGGATGCCCGGCCGGTCACGGTACGGAGCACCGAGTAGGAGGTCCACCATCCGATGGGCGTTGTGATCGGACTGATCGTCGTAGTAGTCGTCGCGCTCGTCTTCCTGGCCTCGGCCCTCAAGATCGTGACCCAGTACCAACGGGGTGTCCTCTTCCGGTTGGGCCGGGTGATCGGCACCAGGGGTCCCGGTCTGCACGTGATCGTGCCGGTGATCGACCGCCTGAACAAGGTCTCGCTGCGCATCGTGACCCAGCCCATCCAGTCCCAGGGGATCATCACCCGGGACAATGTCAGTGTCGACATCGCCGCCGTGGCCTACTACCGGGTCATCGACGCGGTGAAGTCCATCGTCGCCATCGAGAACGTGAGTGCCGCCATCGACCAGATCGCACAGACCACCCTCCGCAAGGTGGTGGGCAAGCACACCCTCGACGAGACCCTGGCCGAGACCGACCGCATCAATGTCGACATCCGTGGAATCCTCGAGCTGACGGCCACCGAATGGGGCGTCGAGGTCACATTGGTCGAGTTGAAGGACATCCAGCTGCCCGAGGACATGAAGCGGGCGATGGCGAAGGAGGCGGAGGCCGAGCGCGAGAAGCGGGCCAAGATCATCGCTGCCGAAGGGGAGGCGATGGCCGCCGCGTCGCTCGGTGACGCATCCGACATCATGATGAAGCACCCGCTCGCGCTCCAGTTGCGCAATCTCCAGACGCTCATCGAGATCGCCGTCGACAAGAATTCGACGGTCGTCTTCCCGGCTTCGTTGATGAGCACCATCTCGGAGTTGGGTTCGTTCCTCTCCCGAGAGGTGAGTGCGGCGGAGGAGCCCCCACTGTCCGCGGCCCGGGAGGCGTCACTCGACTCGGTCACCTGAGCTCGGACGCCCGTTCGGGGGGGTTCCCGTCGCCTTCGTCCAGCTCAGCACGTACCGGTAGTACAACGCCCGCCGCAAGCGGACCCCGGGGAGGATCTCCCGTGCGGTCCGCCTGATCTCCGCGAAGCTCTCACGTGGAGCGATCGCGACCACCTGGACCGATCGTGTCTCGTGGTGGATCGTGCCCATCAGCCGGATCACCGGGAGGAGCACGGCGGAACGGAGGAGGTCGCCGACCGACCTGTTCGCGGACAGCCCGACCACGACGAGCCGCCCACCGGGCCGCAGCAGCTCGCGCGCCCGACGCAGCGCAGCGTCGAGATCCAGGTGGTGCAGCACCGCCACGAAGATGACCAGGTCGTAGGACTCGGGATCCGCCTCCATCTCCATGAAGTCCGCGACCAGGACGTTCGCATTGGTCAGCCCCGCTGTCCGGACCCGCGCCTGACGGATGGCCCGTTCGTCCCGATCGACGCCGGTCACCGAACGGGAGACGGCGGCCAACCGCTCGACCAGGAGTCCTTCGCCGCACCCCACGTCCAGCACGTCGCCGACGAGTTCCGCGGCGACCCCCACGATCATCGGGTGATAGGCCGAGTTGTGATTCCAGTAGTCCAAGTCCCGAGCCTGACACGGAGGCAGCCGCCGCGTGCCCGCGGAAGACGGCTCGGCCCGGAACCCTCGCGGACGTGGCACCGACCGGATGCCGATTGACGGGCCACCGGTGCGCTCGCGGGCGTCGGGGACGGCCCGTCCCGACACGCGGCATCTCGCCGGCGACCCGGCCCGAGGACCCGGTACCGGCGAGATGCCGACGGCGGTGCGGCGGTGCGGCCGCCGATCAGGCGACTAGGAGAGTGCCCCCGGCAGCTGGACCCGGGCCATGGCGCTGACCGGATCGGCCAGTGCGGGAACCTTCGCCCCGGGCATCGTCGCCGTCGGCTGGGGCACGGGGGGCTTCGGCGACCTGTCCTCCGTCTCGTCGGTCTCGAGCTCCTCCTCGATCGGGGCGAGGATCGTGGCCGTCGACGGCTCGGTCCGCTCCATGTCCGCCTCGATGTCGGCGAGGATGCCCGGCTTCCTGCGGTTGACCGAGTAGAGCCACGCCGACCCGACCAACATGTAGGCCAGGAAGATGTACGGGAAGATCCGCACCGGGTACGGCGGCACCGGCACGAAGCTGCCGATCGTCGGGACCATCAGGAGGACGAACGCCAAGGCGGCCATCACCACGTTCCGGGCCTTCAGTTCACCGAGCTTCTTCAGGTACGCCGGCGCCGCCACGGTGATGAAGAAGTAGGCGAGGAGGAACCCGAATGCGGCCAGGGTCCCGGCGTCCCCGAAGGTGGTCAGCGGGTTGGTGAAGATCTCGAGGACCAGGGGAACCGCCACGATGACCGCCATGTAGGCGGTGATGGCGACATGGGGGGTCCGGTTGTGGTGGTGGGCCCGTCCGAGGTGGTGGTGGAAGATCCGGTGCTGGGCCATCGGGTAGATGATCCTCGAGCCGGCGTTGAGGCAGGACAGGGTGAGGGAGAAGAAGCTCACCATCGCGCACAGCGAGAGCGGCACACGGAACCAGCTGACGCCGTAGAGCTGGGCCAGGACGTTGAGTGGTGCCGCGATGCCGCTGAGGGGCGTCCCGTAGTGCCTGGTCCCGAACACCTCGACGTAGCTCATGAAGACGAAGAAGGCCCCGGCCAGGATCAGGCTGTACCGCACGGCCCTCGGCACGTTGTGCAGAGGGTTCTTCGCCTCGCCACCCAGCGCCGAGGCACTCTCGAAGCCGACCAGCGAGAACACGCAGACCACGACGGCCAGGCTGAGCCCGTGGACGTCCATCCCCTTGAGCGTGAGCTGCTGGGTGTCGACGGTGAACCCGTGCTTGAACAGCACGATGAAGGACAGGGTCAGGATGCACGCCACCGACAGACCTTCGATCGCCAGCGTCAGCAGGGACGAGACCCGGATGTCCTTGTAGGCGATGAACCAGCACAGTCCGGCGCTCACCAGGAAGAGCAGGACCGGCGGGATCGTGCCGTGGATGCCGATCGCATTGATGAACTGCTGGGCGAACACGGCGAACCCGGCCAACCCGGCGACGCCGATGAAGAGGTAGGACCAGATCAGGGTCCACCCGGAGAGGACGCCGGATGTCGGCCCGAGGCCCCTGCCGGTGTAGGCGTACATGGAGCCGGGCGAGGCGGATCTCCGGGCGAACTGGTTGAGGCACGCCACCACGAACAGGAGCATGACCGTACCGAACGCATACGCCAACCAGGTTCCCTGCCCCGCGTCGGCGAAGACCAGGGGGATGATCAGGACGGCCGTCATCGTCGGCGAGATGACCGCCGCCGACTGCGCGAGCACCGTCGGGAACCCGAGTGCATCGCCCCGCAATCCTGGATGTGATCGGGGGGCGACCGCGGTCCCCCCTCTTGCAGTTGTGCTCATCGTCACGTGCTCCTTTCAGCGCTGGGTTGCGGAGAAGGAGTGAAATAGGTCAGAAAGCAACGCCCCGATGGTGATGTTTTCTGCGTATCACACTCACATCTGAGGTGATCTATCGCCTCAATATGAGCGTACGTGACGATTGTTTCGTCCTGCGCGCGAGCGCATGAACGGGTTGTAAACTTCCAGGATATCGCACATTAATTTGTTCTAAAACGCGAAAAAGTGAGGCGCACATTTCTGCCAATTGCGCACCTCACATTTTCGTTTTCGGGCCCGCCGCACAACCACGGGTGACCCGGCTGGCGACGGTCAGGAGGCAGCGAAGACCCACTCCGGGAACGACTGGTCGTCCAACAGCAGGTCCTCGTAGAACGCCCCGAACGGTCGATCCGGATGGATGATGGCGATCTCGAGCACCCATCGGTCGGCGTGGAGCTCGAAGGGGACGTCGGCGATCGACCCGTCGTAGTGGGCCGAGTGGGGGAAGTCGGACAGCCGGTGCCCGGACAGGTCGAGGTTCAGCTTCCAGCCGAGCTGCCCGGCCAGGTCGCCCGCGTAGTCGTAGAGGTCCCGTCCGGTCACCCGCTGGTCGAACCAGTACTGGCGCACGTTGTCCCAGATCGTGCGGACGTCCTGCTTCGCCTTCAGGTGCTCCGGGTCGTGGCCGACGACGAAGGTGTCGCCTCCGTCACCCTCGCAGCCCTCGTAGATCGGTCCGATGTCGACGAAGAAGATGTCGTCCTCTCCCAGGACCACACCGGGCTCGGACCGCTCCATGAAGTCCTTCGTGGTGTTCGAACCGAGACGCACGATGATGTGGTGCCACCCCCGGCGCATCCCGAGCCCGGTCAGGACGTCCCGGGCGATCTCCTTGGCCTCCTCCTCGGCCATCCCGACCTCCACCCTGTCGGCGATGGTGTGCACCGCCCGTCGGGTCCGCGCCCGTACCTCCATGAGTTTGTCCAGCGAGAACGTCACGCCGGTCCCTTCGAGCTCATCGAGCGTCGTGTTCATTGCCTTTCCTCCTGTGTCGTCGGTGGTGCGGTGATGTCGCTGGTCTCCTGCGGGGTCGGTGCCGGTCCCTACCGGTGGACCGACTGGAGGCTCTTCGTCTCGTGGGCGGCGACCATCAGGACCTCGGTCACGCCTCCGACGGCGGCGAGGCGGTGGGGACGGTCGGCGTCGAAGTGTGCGCACTGTCCCGCCTCCAGGACGTGGGTGTCGCCGTCGTACTCGAGCTCGAGCGTGCCGGTCGTGACGTAGAGCCACTCCTCGCCCCGGTGCCGTGCCGGGACCGACGGGGCCCGGTCGGGATAGATCGTGATCCCCAGGGCCTCGATGGCCGAGGAGCCCGGGAACCCGCTCCGCACGACGATCGACAGGCCGTTCGCCGAATGGACCGGTTCGGTGCCGTCCGAGACGGCCAGCGGCGAGCCGGACCGGTCCTCGCCCAGGAGGCTGTTCACCTGGACGCCGAGGGCGGCCGACAGGTCGAGGAGCGCGGCGATGGAGGGCTGGCGCTCACCGGACTCGAGTCGGGACAGGTGCGCCTTCGAGAGCCCGGTCGCCTCGGCCAGCTGCTCGAGGGTCAGCCCGGCACGGTCGCGGGCCGCATGCAGTTGATCGGCGATCGACGCCAGTGTCGCTTCCGAGGCCATGGCGTCACCCTACGGCCGTGTTGCCTCTGAGACAACCTGTGTTGCCACATGTTCACACTCCCGAAACACGGGTGTCCGGTGCCCCTGTCGGCCCGTCGGCCGTCGGGTGTCGATCGCCCGCAGGAGCGCGGACGCGCCGGGTCCTACCGGACCCTCACCTCGGGTTGCCGTGGGACGCCTAGCCCTGGTCGACCAGTTGCCCGGCGTCCGAGTACGCGAGCACCCGGCCCGCGAACCGACGTGCGACCAGATCCCTCACCGGTGCCAGTGCCTCGACGGCGCCGGCCGTGGCACCGGCGATCTCCGTGGGCGACGTGCCCGCCCGGTGCGCCTCCTCGCCGAACGCCAGGAGGAACGCCTCGACCGCACCCTGGTCGACCTCGAGGTGGAACTGGAGCCCCCATGCGCTCACCCCGTGGCGGAATGCCTGGTTGGCGTACCGGTGGTTGCCGGCCAACCGCACGGCGCCCTCGGGCAGCGCGAACGTGTCACCGTGCCAGTGCAGGACGCCGAGATGCACCGGCAACGACCCGAGGAGCTCGTCGTCGTAGGCGGCCGCGGTGAGCTCGACGTCGCCCCAGCCGATTTCGGGTCCGGCGTCCCCGGCCAGGACCTCGCCACCCGCCGCCTTCGCCAGGAGCTGTGCACCGAGGCAGATCCCGAGCACGGGGACGCCGGCGTCGAGGCATCCGGCGATCAGGCGGAGCTCGGCCCGCCTCGTCGGGAAGCCCTCGTCACCGGTGGCCGACATCGGGCCTCCCATGACCACCAGGCCGTCCAGGCCCGACGCGTCCTCGGGCACGGCCCCACCGGCGAACACCCGGCAGAGGTCGACGACGACGTCGTGCCCCTCCAGGGCGTCCCGGATCGCAAAGGGGCCCTCGGGCTCCACGTGCTGGATCACCAAGCACCTCGCCATGCCGCACTCCTCTCCGTCGATGCCGTCACGCCCTTGCGTCGACAGGCGATCGTAGACCGCATTCCGGTTCGTCCGACGCCCGTCGACGGCGGGCCCGGGCCCCGGCGTCGGCCACGACGGGCGTCCTACTGACCCGTCGTCGACAGCCAGGAGAGCGCGAGGAAGCTCGACGCCGTGAGGTCGATCGCCGGTTCCGTGGTGTCGTAGGACTGTTCGTCGTCGACGAAGTCGCCGTACTTGCTGTCGAACTTCCGGTAGTCCACCGAGCACGCCTTCATCCCCGGGAGGAGCCCCCTGGTCCCCGAGGCGGCCGGGCCCTCCACGGCCGCGCCGTCGAGGACCGGCGACCCACCGGTGAGGCTGCCCGAGAGATTCGCCACCTGGTGCGACAGGCACCCGGGGAAGGTGGACCCGTCGCCGACGATGAACGAGACGCCCCACGGGTTGGATCCGAGGGCTCCGTCGAGCCATCCCTGCGCCTGGGCCGCGTACGTCGTCGACTGCGTCAGGTCGTCGTACTCGCTCGCCATCACCGACAGGCCGTCGCCCCGCGACACCGAGTCGGCCTGGTTCCACGCGGCGCCGTAGCCGAAGGGGGTACCGGCCGCCTGGGTCACCCCGATCCCGACCAGGGTGCCGAGGTTGGTCAGGAGTTGTGCCGGGGTGACGGCGAGGCCCGGCGGATCCCCGGCCTGGGTGATCGCCCGGTAGAGGTCGTAGTGGGCCAGGCCGGCCACGTCGTAGAGGTTGAGCGTGTCGTACCGGCTGGGCCCGATCGAGATGTACGCCTGCGCCCAATCGGCCGCCTGGTCGAGATAGTAGGGCGCGCTCGTCTCGGGCAGCCCCGGCACCGAGCTCCCACCGTCCGCCAGCGCGAGGTAGAGCTCGGTCGCTCCGTACTCGAGGTCGTCCTGCCAGTTGGTCTCCGGGTAGAAGTCGTAGGGGATCGTCGTCAGCAGCTGGCCGACGTCCGTCGTCTTCGCCAGGCCGAAGACCGTCTCGCCGTCGAGCAGGCACGAGTCGGCCAGGGAGGGGTTCGACAGGTGGAACACCTGGTAGCAGAGCCCGAAGTCCGCGGCCAGGCGGCCGGCCAGGTTGGGGCTGATCGGCGAGCCGGCAGGGCCGGCCTCGAACACGGGGCGGTTGCGGATGTACTGGAAGGTGGGGTCGGTGCCGCCGTAGGTGTCGTCGACCTGGGGCAGGCGCCAGATGTCATGGTCCGAGAGGATCGTGCCGCTGGTGTTCCCCGCACCGATACCGACCTGGTAGTACAGGGTCTCGGACTGTTGGTTCCACATCTCCATCAGCCAGTTCAGCCCGAACTCCGCCTCGTCGGTGAAGTTGGCGTCGGCCGAGCCCGGGCCCATCTCGGCCGGGAACGTCTCCACGCCGTCGAGCATCAGGGCGACGACGTAGGAGGTCGTCTCGACGAACTTGAGGTAGTCGCCCGCGTCCCACCAGCCGCCGGCGGCATCGATGGTCTGGCCGAGCGAGGTGAGGTTGCCCTTGAAATTGCCGTTGGCGTTGACCGTCGGTGTCTCGTAGACCGTGGCGTGCCCGTCGTTCAGATGGGCGGGGGCGGTGCGCAGCGCCGACGGGATGAAATCGGGTCCGTCCCGCTCGTCCTGGTAGAAGGAGAGCGAGTTGGCCAGGTCCTCCGCGTAGACCTCCGATGCCGCGCCGATGGGGAACGGGGGCGACGTGGCACCTCCCGCGGAGACCGTGTAGACGCCGTCGGCGGTGACGCTGGTGAACTCCACCTTGTAGACGTACTTGAACGTGCTGTTCCACTTGCCCACCGAAGGGCCGACGGGAACCGAGTCGACCGTCGCACCGGCCGAGTCGGCCACGACCGCCGATCCGGACTGTGCCCTGGTCGACATCACGAACGCCACCTTCTCGGCGGTATCGGGATAGCCCGATTGGTCGACCCTCACGTAGGTCGTCGCCGCCCGGGCGTCGACGCGGCCGGAGCCGGCACCGGCCGCGCCCACCGGGACGACCAGGGCGACGAGGAGAACGACCGCCGCGGTGGCGACCAGCGCGGCTCCCCGGTAGCGGGACGGGCGACCGCCGCCGACCAGGCGGATGGCTCGACGTCGGTCGGATCGGGGCACGGCAGATCTCCTTCGGACTCGTGCGACGGGTCACCCGGCGGCGGGGCCGCAGGGTCGTCGACACCGTGACGTCGTCGGAGATCTTCCCACCCGCTGCGACGGCGGGCACGTGCCGGACGCCGGCCATGCGTTGCCCGCCGCCAAGCAGCGGGGGAGTGATGTTCCACGCTGCGAGCCGAGAGGGGGGCGGCCCGCAGCGTGGAGGCATCATCGATAGGGCGTCGCGCGACTGCCCTTCGACCGTAGGCGGGCCCGGTCGGACCCGATGTCCACAGTTCTCATGGCTCCACAGTTCTCATGGCCCCACGAGGAACAGCCGTGGTGGCCCCGTGGCCACGCCTGCCCCCGAGCCGACCAGGGCCACCGGAGCGGCCCCGGCGCCCGCACGCCTCGGCCCGTCGCCACCGCCCGGGCGCGGGCGGGACGGGTGGAGATGATCGGCGTGGTGCAGATCCGAGGAGGTGACGTCGACCAGTGGGGGCGAGTAGACGTGCAGGGTGGTCGCGCCCCGTCCCGACCGGTTGCTCAGGGCGTGCACGACCGACGGCTCGGCGGTCGTCGAGACTCCCCGGCGCAGGGTCCGGACGACCGGGTCCTGGCGCGTGGCCCGGTCGCAGAAGAACTCGGTCAGCTCGCCGTCCACGACGTGGAGCACGCTCCGGACGCCACCGTGGTCGTGGGGCTCGAGCACGGTTCGGTCGGGCCAGCTCACCAGCCAGACGTCGTAGAACGCCGTGGCGAGCAGCCGGGTCGATCGGGGTGTTTCCGAACCCGGGTCGACCGGTACGGGCGACTGGACCCGAGCCATGCCGGCGGCGATCCTCCGGAGGGCCCCGAACGAGATCGAACCGGTGGGCCGGTCGTGACCTTCGGGGACACGACTCCCGCCGGAGGGATGCTGCGACCGGTCCGGTGCCGGACGGCGCGGCCCTGCCGATCGGTCGTCGACGGTGGAGATGGTGGCGACGCGGGCTGGTGACACTGGGTTCCTCCCAGAAGGTGTGGCGGGCGGTCGTGGTCGTGGCCGGGTGGTCGTGGCCGGGTGGTCGTGGTCAGCTGTCGGTGGTCACCGACAGTGCCCACCTACCGGACGGTGGGCCCGTCCTCCCGATCTGTCTCCGACGGACCGCCGAAAGGCCATACGGCGACTGTACGCCGATATAACCTACTTAGCAAGTCGTTTTTATAGGGATTAGCCCGGACCCGCTCCCTCGGTCGCTCGTGGCGGTCGTCACCGGGCGTGTCGCCGAAGGGGTCGATCCCTTGGAGCAGAAGGTCCGGTGTGGGAGGATTGCCGCGTGTCGGTGGCGGACGCGCGGCCGGTGGACCGTGGGCGTGGCGGTGCGGTTCGGCCGGCACCCGTCGTCGGGTCACCGTCCGTCGTGCGGTGGGCGTACCGGACCGGAGTGGTCCTCTTCGGGATCCAGTTCTGCTTCCTCCTCGGTCTGTCGGTGTTCACGTACCGGCGTTTCACGCTCGGCATCGACTTCGCCATCTTCAACCAGGCGTGGACCCAGATCGGCAACGGACACCTGGACCCGATGTCGACCATCCACGGTGTCCGGTTCGTGGACAACCACTTCGAGCTGATCATGTGGCCGCTGGCCCTGGTCCACCTCGTGGTCCACTCCCCCTTCGTCCTCCTCGTGGTCCAGGACGTGGCCCTGGTGGGCACCGAGGTCGTCGCCTTCGCCTGGGTGACGGCCATGGTCCGCCGGTCGGCCCTGCCCACGGCCTGGATCGTGGCGGTCATCGCCGGCACCGGGGTGGTCCTCCTGGCGGCTCCGGGCGTGTACAGCACCGTGGTGGAGGACTTCCACTTCGAGGCGGTCGCCATGTTCTTCATCGTGTTCGCCGCCTTCGATCTCTGGTCGGGGCGGACGCGCCGGATGTGGGTCTGGGTGGTCCTCTGCCTCCTGTGCGGCGACGTGGGCGGCCTCTACGTCCTCGGGGTCGGCCTGAGCGGCATGCTGGTCCGCGGCAGGCGACGCGACGGGCTCATCCTGTTCGTGCTGGGCATGGTGTGGGTGGGCCTCATCTCGGTGATCGGGGCCAACCAGGGCTCCAACCTGTCCAGTGGGTATGCCTACCTGGCCGGGAGATCCTCGATCCCCGGCGGATTCTCCGGTCTCCGGCTCGTGGCCGAGGGTGTCCTCACCCACCCCGCCCGGGCATGGCACATGGCCACGCCGCGGGCCGGCACCGCGGCGCGCTACGTCCTGAACGGCGGCGGGTTCGGGTTCTTCACGGCGTGGGGCTTCGCCGTCCCGCTCGCCGTGCTCGGTACGTCGATGCTGCAGTTCGACGGGATCTTCATCGGGCTCCCCTTCCAGAACACCGTGGTCGTCCCGTTCGTCGCCTTCGGGTCCGCGTGGCTGGTGGTGTGGCTCGTGTTGCGGGCCCGTACCGCGGCCGCCACCGTCCTGGCCGTCGCCGTGGGCGCGGCCTCGGTGCTGGTCGGGGTCGGCACGTCGGCGCAGCGGATCCCGACGGCGCTGCAGGTGAACGCCTCGCACGGCTTCGTCTCCGGCCCCGATGCCGCCGCGCTCTCCCGGGCCCTGGCCCGGACCCCCGCCGACGCCGAAGTCGTCGCCCCCCTCCCCACCGTGGGTCGGTTCGCCCAGCGCCCGTTCGTCTACCTGCTCGTGGACCAGCCGGGCACGGTTCCCCGAGCGGTGCCGGTCTCCGCCCCCACCGTCGTCGTGGTGGTCGATCCGGCCATCGCCCCCGAGCTGTTCCCGCCGCGCAAGATCGCGGTGCTCGTGCACCGCCTCCAAGTCGAGGGCGCCCGGGTCCTCGTCTCGTCGGCCGGGGTGACGGCGCTCATCTGGCACCCGCCGCCGGGGGTCACCTCCATCCGCATGCCTTGAGGACGGGTACCAGCCGCTCGAACATCTCGCGTTCGACCTCGAAATTCTGTGGGATCGGGCCGTAGTACCGCACGGTACGCGCCCGCAGTGCCGCTCCGACGTTCTCCGTCCCGGCGCAGATCGCCCCGAGCGCGCCACGCTCGACGGCGACGACCCGGAGGGGCCCTTGCTGCGCTCCCCCGGTGGCCGGTGGTCCGCCCCGGGGCCCTCCCGATGCTGCGGTCGACAGGTCGACGACCCTGCTCCACAGCTGCACGGACCCCTCGACCACGCGCAGCTCGACCAGCACCGGTTCGCCGGGCACCGGCGCCTCCGGCCCGTCGTCCCACCCCTCCGGTCGGGCGGTGCCGCCACTGCCCCAACCGTCGTCGACGGTCGGGTAGTCGAGCCGGGCCAGCAGCTCGTTCATCGTCGTCCGCGCGGCGCCGGAGACCCGCTTCGGCGGCACCCGGGACCCCCGGCCGATCGATTCGCGGTGCACGGCCCCCGTGTGCCAGATCTTGTGGTCGGCCGGGGCGTAGGGGTCGTGCCCGACCGCGAAGGCCGCCGTCTCGGTCCCCGCCACGTCCGCCACGCCGATGAACTCCCAGATCCTCTCGACGACCTCCCCCGTCGAGGTGACCAGATCCTCGTAGCGGAGACGCAGGCATCGATCCGGGAACCGCTCCTCGAAGGCCAGCATCGTCGCCGTCCTCTCGATCCAGTAGCCGACGAGGGCCATGACCGTGTTGGTGGGGCTCATCTGGGCGAATTGGCCGAAGCCGTACGAATCGAGACCCCACGGCGAGGCCTCGATGCCGGACATCACCACGTCCATGCAGTGGCGGTGGAGCAGGACGAAGCGCGAGTCGGGCCACGCCGACGCCAGCTGGTCGAGGTGGAGGACGTTGGACAGCGACTTGTCGCACCAGCGGGACTTGCCCGACGAAGCCAGGTACGTGCCCATGAGGTCGTCGACCAGGAGCCGTGCACGCTGCAGCGGCGGTGGTCCGCCCCGGTCCGGCGTCGACAGTGCTGCCGTCGTCTGCACGAAGGCACCGACCAGGGTTGCGATCTCGGTCTCGCCGGGGCAGGCCACGTCCGGATGGGCGTCGATGAGCCATCTCAGGAGCGTCGAGCCGCTGCGGGCGCCACAGGCGACGAAGACGGGGGGCGGGGGACCCGATGCCGTGCCTGCGCCGGGGAGCCGGTCCTCCGCCGGACCGGTGGGCGCCACGGGGTGGGGATCGCTCACGACAGCCGATGGTAATCGGAGGGGAATTGGGCGTCCGGGTGATCGGTCGGCCCGGCGGTGGGAGCCGTCGACCCCGGCCCCGCCGAGCCGTCACCGGCGTGAGCGACGACGTCCGGCAGGGCGATAAGCTTCGCCAGCCGGTTGCCTCTGGCCAACAGGCTCCGCACACAGGGGATCGGACGAGGGAGTAACAACCGATGGAAGTGTTGGCCTTCTATCTGCCGCAGTTCCATCCGATCCCCGAGAACGACCGGTGGTGGGGACCCGGGTTCACCGAGTGGACCAACGTCACCAAGGCGCAGCCGCTCTTCCGGGGTCACGTCCAGCCCGTCCTCCCCACCGAATTGGGCTTCTACGACCTGCGCGTGCCCGAGGTGCGGGAGCAGCAGGCCGAGTTGGCCAGGGACCACGGCGTCACCGGCTTCGTCTACTGGCACTACTGGTTCGGTGGACGCAAGCTGCTCGAGCGGCCGTTCGACGAGGTGGTGGCGAGCGGTTCGCCCGACTTCCCCTTCTGCGTCGCCTGGGCCAACCACCCGTGGAGCGACACCTGGATGGGCGGGACCAAGCGGGTGATGCTCGACCAGACCTACCCGGGACCCGAGGACCATCGGGCGCACTTCGCCGACCTCCTCCCCGCCTTCGAGGACCCGCGTTACATCAGGATCGACGGCAGGCCGGTCCTCTTCGTGCTCCGTGCCAACGAGATCCCGGGCGGTGCCCGGTTCATCGAGGACTGGCAGAAGATGGCCGCCGACGCCGGCCTCGGGGGCCTCTACACGATCTCCTGTGGTCCTTTCACCAGTGTGGCCGAGTCGATGCGGCTCGGCTACGACGGCATGGCGTGCATCTCGAAGCCGCTCGCCCGATCGACGCCCCGGTCACGGCTCGCGACCCTGATGATCCGGAAGAAGCTCCGGCGGGGCCCGATCCGGAACGAGTACGCCGACTTCTGCACCAGCGAACCGCCGTCCGATCCGGGATGCAACTCGGTGCCGTGCGTGTGGCCGAACTGGGACGACACCCCGCGGCGGGGACGCAAGGGGATCGTGGCCGTCAATTCCTGTCCCGAACGGTTCCGACTCCAGGTCGAGAGCGGTATCGACCTGGCGCGACGTGCCCCGGCCGGCGAGCAGATCCTCCTGGTCAAGTCGTGGAACGAGTGGGCGGAGGGGAACTACCTGGAGCCGGACAACCGGTTCGGCCGAGGGTGGCTCGAGGCACTGGCCCGCGGCCTCGAGGCCAAGGGTGTCCGCACCGTCGCCCGACCCCGAACCGACCAGGTGCCGCCCCGCTGAGCGGGCCGTCCCGCTCCACGACCGAGAGCGGCCGCCCGGTCACCCGGATCCGGAGGGCGGGCGGCGCGGCCCCGCCACCACCGCGAACTGGGTGAACCGCATGTCCCGGAACGGTCCGAGGAGCAGCGACGCCCGTTTGACGGCGATCGGGTTGATCCCCGTCAGCGTCCCGATCTCGAGGTCAGCGGATTCGAAGAGCGCCGCGATGGACGACCGGGTGAAGAAGCGCAGGTGCGTGCGGTCGAGCACACCCCAGTCCGCGTAGTCCCACCGCCCTCGCAGGAACAGGTCGCGCACCACGATGTAGTGGCGGACGTTGGGGATGGAGGCCACCACGCGGCCACCGGGGGCGAGGAATCCCGTCGCCGCCCGCAGGGTCTCCCAGGGGTCCACCACGTGCTCGAGCACGTCGTTGAAGACGATGCAGTCGAAGGTCCGCCCGGCGGGCAGGTCGTCCGGGAAGAATCCGCACGTCACCTCCTCGTAGTGCGGTCGCGCCTCGTCGACCATGGCCGGATCGGGCTCGATCCCGTACAGGCGCCAGTCGGGATTCGCGGCGCGGAGGGTCTCGCCGAAGCGGCCGCGGCTGCACCCGACGTCGAGGATCGTGGTCACCCCCGACGGGATGAACGGGACCATCTCACTCCGCGTGAGGCCCCCGTGGTGGGCCGAGAAGGGCGTCGACATGCCCGACGACCGTACCATCGCCCGCCGGTGCATCCCCGTCCCCGACCCGACGATCCCGACCGGCGCGCCATGCCCGGTGGAACCCGGGAGTCGCCACCCGGGAGATGTCCCGCTACTGCCAACCCCCCGGGTCCCAGCCCGCCGGGTAGGAGGTCGGCGTCGACGGACTCGAATTCCAGAGGGCGTGGGTCGCGGTCGTCGTGTACCAGATGGGTATCGGCGGGAAGGCGATCATGACCGGAACGGAGCCCACACCCCTCGCCGTCGTCACCGCATCGGTGGCGGTGTCGAGGAACTCCAGGTCCCCACAGGAGTAGTTCTCCGGGATCACGAGGTACTGGTTGTCCGGCGTCACCTGGAACGGCTGTGGGTCCTGGGTCTGGCAGGTCGTGACGAACACGGTGGCCTCGGTGTCCGTGCTCGTGGCAATGGAGAAGATGTCGTTCGACGGCCAGTCGGCCACGTAGATCAGGCAACCGTTCGGGGACGAGGCGAGGTCGATGGGTTCCGACCCGCTCCCGGTGGAGATCGACGTCCCGAGCGTGTCGGGCGTGCCGGAGAGCGCCGTGTCGACCACCTGGACCTGTGAGGAACCGAATTCGGCGACGTAGAGGGCGACACCGCTCGGGAGCATGGCCATGACGTTCGGGTTGCCCGACGTGGTGAGGACGGTGTCGTCGAGGGCCCCCGTGGCGAGGACGATGTATGCCGAGACGCTGGTGGTCGCCACCGAGATGTCGTCGATGTAGCTGTTGGCCCGGTCGGCGACATAGACGTGGCTGGAGTCGAACGTGGTGGCGAGGGCGATGGGCTCCGCGGTCGTCCCCGGGAGCGCGACGTTCGTCACCGTCGAGGTGGCGGTACTCACCGCCGAGACGGTGTTCGAGTTGAAGTTGGCCACGAACACCATGGCGCCGTTCGGCGTCACGACGACCGCGGTGGGATTGGCCTGCTCACCGATGGCGATGGACGTGCCGAGGCTGCTCGAGGCGCCGTTCACGCTGACCGGGACCAGTGAGCCGTCCACCGTGCTGCCCGGATCGGATACGACGTACGCGACGAAGGTCCCGGCTCCGGTGGCGACCGGGTCGATGGCGACGGCGGTCGGACCGGTCACCGCGAGGGTCTTGGCGATCGCCCATGCCGACCCGGACCAGGTGAGGACCTGGACCTGGTTCGAGCCGTACTCCGCAACGACCGCACTCAGGCCGTCAGGGGTGATCTGGATGGCGTTCGCCTCGTCCGAGGTCGTCCCGATGGTGACGGCCGCGCCGGCCGACAGCGCGCTCTCCGAGACGGGATAGATCTTCTTCCCGGTGTTGGCCACCAGCCCCACCGGCGTGCCGGCGACCGTCGGGGTGTCGGTGTACGTCGTCGGCGCCGGATTGCCCGCCACCGAACCCGCGGCCACGTAGCTCCCTGCCGAACTGGAGGACCGGCCCACCGTGTATCCGGTGACGAGCGAACCGCCGCTCGCGTCCGCGGTCGCCGACTGGCCGTCGGTCCACGACAGGGAGACGTTCGTGCTCTGGTTCGTCCCGGCACAGCCGCCGTCGTCCGTCGTCACGCCGGTCGGTGCGGGAGCCAGTTCCGCACTCGCCACGGTCACCGGTCCTCCGGAGGTCTGGTCGTCCATCTGGGCCCAGATCCCGCCGCCGGTGACCGTCACGATCAGCAGGATGCCGGCCAACGCGACGAGGAGGCCGACCTGGTGGGCCGGGCGGGGGGTCCGCCCGGCCCGATGGCGCGGGCGGGCACGGCGGCTGCACCGGTGGGCCGGCGGCGGCGAGTGGGCCCCCCTCATGTCCGCCAGACCATCTCGACGGCGATGATGCAGATCACGAGCACGATCGTGAGCAGCAGGAAGAGGTGCGGCAACGGGGACCTCATCCAGACCGTCAGGAATCCGATGTCCGGGACGACCCCGGTGACGACCCAGACCGAGCGCCCCAGGACCTGCACGCTGCCCCAGGGGTCACTGACGTCGTTCGCGTCACCCTTGGTGGTGATCCACGGTCCCGCGTCCCCGCCCGAGGTCTTCCGAAGGGCGATGACCCGGTGGGTGACGGTGAAGCTGTCCCTGGGCGGATGGAAGGCGACGATCTGCCCCACCCGCAGCGCCGAGACCGGCTCGGAACGGAGGATCTCCACGTCCCCTGGCTGGATCCCCGGCCGCATGGATCCGGTCAGCACCGTGTCCATGCGCCACCACCCGGCGATGCTTCCCGTCGCAGCTACCGCCGTCATCGCACACATGGTGACGAGGGCCACGTTCGCCGACACGTGGATCCACCGGCTGCGGCGTGCCCGGCGTGTCCGGCGCCGGGCGAGCTTGCGCCGCTCCACCCGCGTCAGCACAGGAGCCCGGAGTGCCGATGTGCGGACCGTGGGGAGGTCGACGGTGGTCATGGATGACTCCGGGTGGGTGGGCGGCACGGCGGGGTGGGGGGAGCGAGCTCCCCGCACCCACGTCCGTGGCGCGCGGTGCCGGCCCTACTGAGGGGCGCCCGCCCGCTGGGTGGCGCTGAAGTCGTACGTGACGCTCAGCGAGCAGTCCTGGAGCTGCTCGGAGACTCCGGGCGTGCCCCCCGTCGAGCAGGCACCGGCGTTGTAGCCGTAGTCGTCTGCGTAGGTGGTGGGCAGCGACACGGTGACCACGTAGTAGGTCGAGGCCCCCTGGTCGGGAGCTGACGACGTGATGTCCTGGGCTGTCGTGTCGACGGTCTCGAGGGGCACGTCGCTCACCACCGTGGCGAATCCGCCCGAGCAGGCGTACGTCCACGGGCCGGTGGTGCCGCCCGTCTCCGTCGGGGCCGTCGCGCACGACTGCACGGTGACGTGGAGGCCGTTGGTGGTGTCGGTCACGATGTCGGAGCCGCTGTTCGCCCCGGTCACCGCGCTCTGCAGCACGAGGCCGTCGACGGCGGCGAGACCCGTCGTCCCGGCGGCCCCGACCGAGGTGTCGTTCGTGAGCTGCACCACGCGGGAGACGGTGTCGCCCTCGGCCAGGTTGTCGATCGGACCCGTCGTGAGCGAACCGTGGTCCCCGGTGGGCGTCGCCAGGACGATGTCGACCTGTCCCGTCGAGATCGTCTCGGGTCCGCCGGAGGCGGTGTCGGTGAAATTGGCGAATACCCCACCGATTGCGGCGAGGCCTGCCAAACCTATGGCGGCCGAAAGAACCAGGCGCTTGGATGACCCGGTGTTGACGGAATGGTGTCCGGTACTCATTGGCTTCCCTGCCTTTGACTCGATGGGGTCAATTCTCCAGTAAGCAACTCTTCGGCTGTCGGTTGTGTGAACTTGACTGTCGGCACCGGTTCACATCTGTAACCGCGGGGAGCACCTTTGGCCATCACACCTTTCACCTGGGAATACGCGCGATCCATCTACGGACGCGCTGACTGAATTCCACGAACTGATCCAGCCCCGGGAGGCCGAATTCATTGACCGTCGGACCGGTTGCCCCATACAGCGGGGGATGGCGCGTCGTTACCGTCAATGGCGGTGGCCCGGGTAGCCCCGCCCGCAGGGGCCCGGCGGCGGCCATGGCGCGGGACGGCCCGTGGTCGGCACGGAGACGAAGTCGGCCCCACCGCCCGGCCCGTCATGTCACCGTCAGGTTCACCGGTGATACTCACCGGGTCCGGGCCCCCTCCGACTGCGACCCCGCGGTGGCGACCCGGCCACGACAGTGACCCGACCGCCCCACACGCACTCGACCAGCGAGAATGGTTGTCCATGAGAGTGCTCGTCGCCGAGGATGACCCCGGATTGAGTTCGGTCATCGAACGGGCGCTCCAGGAGAACGGTTACGTGGTCGACACCGTTCCCGACGGGACCACCGCGCTCTCCTACCTCACGTCGTTCGACTACGACGTGGCGGTCTTCGACTGGCGTATGCCGACCATGACCGGCCTCGAGGCGATCGTCGCGATGCGCCGTCGGGGCGACCGGACCCCGGTGCTGATGCTGACCGCCCGCGATGCCACGGAGGACCGCGTGGCAGGCCTGCTCCAGGGCGCCGACGACTACCTGGTCAAACCGTTCTCCTTCAGCGAGCTGCTGGCCCGGCTGACCGCACTGCAGCGTCGGCCGGCCCTGGCCCTCGACCCCGTGCTCCACTGCGGCGACCTCTCGTTCGACCCGGCGACACGGATCACCATGATCGGGGACCGGACGGTGTCCCTCACCACGATCGAGACCGGGATCGTCGAGCTGCTCCTCCGCCGCGCCCCCGCGGTCGTCAATCGCCGATCGATCGCCACCCAGGTGTGGGACGACGAGTCGAGCGCTGTCGGGTCGAACACGATCGACGTCCACGTGGGCCGTCTGCGATCCAAGATCGGTGATGCCACCGCTCGGATCGAGACGGTGCGCGGCACGGGGTACAGGATCACGGACCGATGAGACGGCCGGGGAGCCGGTGGGCCCATGCGGCACGGGTGGCGCTCGGGGCGACCGCCGTGGTGGCGGTGATGGCCGTGGTCGTCGCGCTCGTCACCAACCTGGTGATCGTGCACCAGCTCGATCGCGAGGTGGATGCCCGGCTGGCTGGTCAGCTGGAGCAGGCGGCGTCGGGTGGATCGACACCGCTGGCCGTCACCCCCGGTGGCGACCGCGACGGGGATCTGGACGACGCCCCGACCTTCCTCTGGCGGGTCGACCCGTCGGGAACCGTCATCGCACTCACGGTGGGCGCCCCGTCCCTCCCTCACGACGATTGGTCGGACGGCACCACGACGCTGACCGCCGACGGGAGCACCTTCCGGTTCGCGTCCGTCCGTTCCGGGGGCGGATGGCTGGTGGCCGGCGAGAGCATCGTCAAGATCGGACAGGTCCGGGGCGACCTGATCCTCGTCGAAGCGGCCCTCGGCGCCCTGCTCCTCGCCGTGACGTTCACCGGGTCCTTCATCGTCGGGCTGCGGGCGTCGGCGCCCATCGAGCAGGTGAGGCGCCGACAGGCCGAATTCACCGCCGACGCCTCCCATGAGCTCCGCACACCGCTGAGCGTCATCGAGGCCGAGGTCGAGCTGGCACTGAGCCGCGACCGGGACCCTGCGAGCTACCGCGCCACCCTGGAACGGGTGGGCTCGGAGAGCGGACGCCTCCGGTCGATCGTCGACGACCTGCTCTGGCTGGCCCGGCACGATGCGGATGCTCCGACGAGCGTCGCCGACCGTGTCACCGATGTCCGCGCGGTCGCCCAGCAGTGCGCGGAGCGGTTCGACGCGGTCGCCGCCGCCGGTTCGATCGCCCTGATCCGACCGGTGGAGCACGGTCCGGCGGCGCCCGTCACCGTCGAACGTGACGCCGTCGACCGTCTGGTCTCGGTCCTCTTGGACAACGCCTGCCGCTACGCGGGCCCCGGGGGGACCGTGGAGCTGCGGGTCTCCTGCTCCGGCGGTCAGGTGACGCTGGCCGTGGACGATTCGGGTCCCGGCATCCCCGAGGACCAGCGGGACCTCGTCCTGGACCGGTTCCACCGTGCCGACGACCGGTCGGGCGGCACCGGGCTCGGGCTGGCCATTGCCGACGCCGTCGTCCGTTCGAGCAACGGCACCTGGTCGATCGGTCGCTCGCCACTCGGCGGTGCCCACATGGCGGTGTCGTGGCGAGCCGTTCCCGATCGCGGCCCGGACGACGGCGCCCTCCCGCGGAACCCGGCCGGTACCAGGGATACCGCGACGCCGGTCGTTCCGGCGGAGCGGGCCTGAGCGACGCCGGCGGGACCTCCTCGCGCACGTCGCTTCTTCGGATGTTCTTACGTTCGCGTCATGTCCGCGTCAGGGTGCCGTCCTTAGCATTTGCGGCATGGACACTCGCATCGATCCCGGAGCCCGGAATGTGGCGTTCGCGGGTGGCCGGGCACGATCCGGCCACGCACAGGCCGCCCGTCGACACCGGGACGCCGCAGTCGTGCGGGCGCGCTCGATGGCGAGGACGGCCGCCCTCGCCTCGGTGGCAGCCGTCGCGGGGCTGTCCGTCTACTTCAGCCAGGCCCGTCCGGGCCACACGACCGCGCCGGCGGCATCCGCGGGCACCTCGCCGACGGCGGGCCCGACTCCGACCACCGGTGCCGGCAGCCCGACGGCGGGGGGCGCTCCCGGTGGGGCGGCCTCCACCGCCGGTTCCGGCTCGGGATACGGGGGGACCTCCCCGGCCACCGCGTCCGGCGGGCTGAGCGCCCCGGCGACCGCACCCGCTCCCTCCCAGCAGCCTCCACGCGTCGTCAGCGGTTCGAGTTGAGCGCGCCGGCGACGGAGCACCTCCGAAAGGCCCGTGCGACGTCCTTCCGCTCCACCCGATGGTCCACGAGCATCGAGCTCCTGGTCACCGAGGAATCGGTGCTCGTGGGAGCGGTGTCGCTGCTGCACCGGGAACTCGATGTGGTGGAGAGGGTGGCCAGTCGGTTCCGGCCGGATTCGGAGCTCAACGTCCTCCACCGAGCCATGGCCCGGGGAGGCGACAGACCGGTCCCGGTCTCCCCGTTGCTGGCGGAGGCGATCGGGATCGGCCTGCGGGCCGGGGCCCTGACGGACGGTGCCGTGGACGTCACGGTGGGGTCCGCCCTCACCCGCCTCGGCTACGACCGTGATCTTCCGCTCCTGGCCCGAGGTGTCATCGGGACCGTTCCCGCGCCGCGCCCGCTCCCGGGCTGGAGGACCGTGAACCTCGACCGCGAGGAGTGCACGGTCACCGCACCACCCGGTGTCGTCATCGATCTCGGCGCCACGGCGAAGGCATGGGCCGCCGATCGTGCCGCTGCCGCCATCGCATCGACGTTCTGCTGCGGGGTCCTCGTGTCACTCGGCGGCGACCTGGCCGTCAGCGGCGCGCCGGACGGCGGGTTCACCGTGGGGATCGCCGACGTCTGCGGTGCCGACGACGCCTCGCTCGCCGTCTCCGTCGCGTCCGGCGGCTTGGCGAGCTCCGGCATCGGACGCCGGACCTGGATGCTGGGTGACCGCCGGGTCCACCATCTGATCGATCCCTCGACCAGCCTGCCGGTGGACACACCCTGGCGCACCGTCTCCGTCGCCGCAGCCACCTGCGTCGACGCCAACTCGGCGTCGACCGCGGCCATGGTGACCGGCGAGCAGGCGGTCGCATGGTTGGCGCGGAACGGGCTCCCCTCCCGCCTGGTCGCACACGACGGGTCGGTCGTCACGGTGGCCGGCTGGCCGTCCCCGACCCCGGGTCCACCGGGATGACCTCGCTGCCGGCACTCGTCGTCCCCACTAGCGGGACCGCGCTGTGGTACCTGACCCGCGCCTCCGGCGTCGTGGCACTGGTCCTCCTCACGACGACCGTCATGGTCGGAATCGTGGCGTCCGTCGGGTGGACCACCGAGCGCTGGCCACGGTTCCTCTCCCAGAACGTCCACCGGGACCTGTCACTGCTCTGCCTCGGCTTCGTGGCCGTGCACATCGCGAGCACCGTCGGGGACGGCTACGTGCCCATCGGCCTGGCCGACGCGTTCGTGCCGTTCCACTCCCCGTACCGCCCGCTCTGGGTCGGTCTGGGCGCGGTGGCATTCGATCTGCTGCTCGCCGTGTTGGTGACGAGCGCGCTCCGCCGTCGCATCGGCTACCGCTCGTGGCGGTTCGTCCACCGGCTCGCCTACCTGTGCTGGCCCGTCGCGGTCCTGCACGGCCTGGGGACCGGATCGGACGCCACCCTCGATCCGGTCCTCGCCGTCGATGCCTGCTGCACCCTCGGCGTGCTCGCCGTGGTCGCATGGCGGCTCGTCACCGTGACCACGATCGGGACATTCCAGCGCCTGGTCGGAGCCGTCGTCGCCGTGATCGTGACGGTGTCCATCGGAGTGGTCGCCGCACTCGGACCGCTCCGGCCCGGCTGGTCGCATCGCTCGGGCACGTCGAGCGCGCTCCTCGCCCAGATCGCGACCAGGAGCCACGGTCCCACCGGGACCCCCGTGATCGCGGCGCCGACGACCGCGACGACCGCGCCGGCCCCGAACGGAGCCGCACCCGGTGCCGCCTCGGGGACGCTGCCCCCCGCACCGTTCTCGATCGCCGTGGCCGGCACCCAGTCCACGGTGCCCGATGCGGCCGGCGAGGTCCGCATCACCCTCGCACTCCACCTCCAGGATCCGGCGTCGACCCCGCTCACCATCGAGCTCGACGGAACAGCCGTGCCCGGGGGTGGGGTCTCGCTCACCCAGGGATCCGTCGCCTTCGGCCCGTTCCGCGGCACCGTCACCGCCCTCGCCGGCGACACCATCGAGGCCACCGTCCCCGGGGCGGGTCCTGTCGACCTCACCGTGACCCTCAGCGTCGACCAGGGGACCGGAGCGCTCTCGGGCACGGTGGTCGGCGCGCTCGTCGGGGGCGACCGATGAGCCCGACCGCCTATCGGAGCGAACGCCACTCCGTCGGCTCCCCCGGAGCGACCCGGCGCGACGGACCCTCCGGGGCGACCCGCCTGCTGCTCGCGGTCGGATCCGACGGTCGGAGCGCGTCGCTCGCCGATCATCTGGCCCAGTGGGGTCCCCTCCGCCACTGGCGGGCGTCGACACTCGTCGACGAGCTCGACCACAGTGGTCTCCGCGGGCACGGTGGAGCCTGGTTCCCCGTGGCCACGAAGTGGCGGGCGGTCCAGGCGACCGGTGGCAGGCGACCGGTGGTGGTCGCCAACGGCGCCGAGGGTGAACCCGCGAGCGGCAAGGACCGCTTCCTGATCCGCAGTCGTCCCCATCTCGTCCTGGACGGGGCTGCCGCCGCCGCCTCGACCCTCCGAGCCTCACGGGTCGTCGTCCACGTGCCGTCGGACGCCGTCGGGTCGATGAACAGGGCGGTCGCCGAACGACGACGCATGGACCTCGACCCGTGCCCCGTGGACATCGTCGTCGCGCCGGACCGGTTCCTCGCCGGCCAGGAGTCCGCGGTGGTCAACACGATCAACGGCCGAAACGTCGCCACCCCGTCATTCGTGGGCATCCGCCCCGTCCGGGAGCGCGGCGTGGGCGGCCGACCGACGCTGGTACAGAACGTGGAGACCCTGGCCCACGTGGCGCTCGTCGCGCGCTTCGGTCACGAGTGGTTCCGCAGCGTCGGCACACCGGGATCTCCGGGGACGGCACTCCTCACCGTCACCGGTCGCTGGCCGGCGCCTCGCATCGTCGAGGCACCGCTCGGGTCGACCCTCGGAGCGGTCCTCGGATTGGACCGGCGCGACCTCGGTTCGGTCCAGGGGGTGCTGCTCGGAGGCTACGGAGGCGGGTGGGTCACCCCCACCGAAGCCGCCGGGACGCCACTCGCCGACGAGGCGCTGCGGACCCTCGGCTCGTCCCTCGGTGCGGGCGTGGTCGTGCTGCTCCCGGCGGGAACCTGCCCCTTGGCCGAGGTCGCCCGTGTCGTCCGCTACCTCGATGGCGAAGGTGCCGGCCAGTGTGGCCCGTGCCTCAACGGACTGGCCGCACTTACCTCCGGAGTCGATCAGCTGGCCTTCCGGCCCGCAGAGCTGCGCGGAAGCGTGGCCGGTATCGAGGCGGTGTGCGGCCTGGTCGAAGGGCGGGGCGCATGCCGGCATCCCGATGGTGCCGCCCGGTTCGTGCGCACCTCGCTCCGGGTGTTCGACGCCCACGTCGCCCTCCACCTCCGCCACGGGGCGTGTGCGCCGACCCGGCCCATGCTCCCGATCCCCGCGCCGCGCGGGTACGCCTGATGTCGCGCCGGCGGTTCCGACTCGTGGTGGACCCCGTCGCCTGTGACGGTGCGGGCGTGTGTGCCGAACTGCTTCCCGAGCGGATCGGTCTCGATCCGTGGGGGTACCCGATCATCGAGCCGGGAGAGCTCCCGGACCCCGTCCTCGACCATGCACAGCGGGCGGTCAACTCCTGCCCGCGACTGGCGCTCACGCTGGTGCGCATCCGCCCGTCCACCGGCGACACGCGGTCGACGGCCGCGGCACCGGACAGGGGACACGGTCTCCCAGGGCGCCGGGTGGATGCCCGCAGAGCGATCACCCGGTGACCGGTGTGCCCCTGCCGGATTCCGCCGATTGTCCGGTGACCGTCATGTGGACGTCAGGATCGATTCGTACCCTGGTCCCATGGATGCTCTCGCCGAAGTGGTGACGCGCCGGTCCGCCCGGGGCACCGCCGACCGTGCACACGGCGACCTGCGTCGCCCTCGTCGACGGAGCACGGCGCCCGACCCGGCGGTGTGCCCGTGAGTGTCGGACTGCCGACCACCCGTCCGACGACGGCCGGCCGGCCGCCACGCCCGACCCGCCGTCGTCTGGGTGGCGCCGAATCGAACACACGGCTGACCGCGTCCGTCGCGGCACTGCTGCTCGTGCTGCTGGCCGCCGAGGGATTCACCGTCGTCCGCGTCGGGCGACTCCTCACCGTCCACGTGTTCATCGGAATGCTCCTCGTCCCGCCCGTCCTGGTTAAGATGGCAAGCACGCTTTGGCGATTCGGCCAGTACTACCGCGGCAGCCCGGACTACCGCCGCAAGGGGCCGCCCCCACCGCTGCTACGGATCCTCGGTCCTGTCGTCATCGTCACGACGTCGGTCGTGTTCGCAACGGGGATCGCCCTGTTGCTCGGTCCACCCTCGATCCGTACGGAGATGCTCCGGCTCCACCAGGTCAGCTTCGTCCTCTGGTTCGCGGTGATGACCGTCCACGTGCTGGGCCACGTGGGCGAGACGGCCCGCGTCGCACCCCTCGACTGGATGCGCCGTACACGGAGGCAGGTGGACGGCGCCGGAGCCCGCCAGTGGGTCCTCGCCCTCAGTCTCGTCGTCGGGCTGGTCCTGGCGATCGCCGTCGTGCCCCAGGTCGGGCCTTGGCTCCATGGCGGACGACACGCGGTCGAGAGCCTCCGACGATGACGACGACGAGGTCCATCGCCGAATTGAATCCTGCCGACAGCGATGCGGCGAAGGGCCGGCACACCACCCTACGACGGCCGCTGACCGATCGGCGTACCTTCCGGCGGCGGCGCGTCCTGGCCCTGGTGGCGCTCGTGCTCGGTGTCCTGCTCCTCTGGATCGCCGTCTCGGTCGGGGGTGCCCTCACCAACCCGGCACTGGGGTCGTCGTTCAGCTCCCGCTTCGCCGAGTGGGCCCGGGGGCACGGGGGTGCGAGCATGGTGAATTGGGTGGAAGGCGAGTGGTACAGCCACCATCCCCCGAAAGTGGGGGGACGCCCGCCGCGCGGCTCGATCCGGACGCCGGCGGCGCCTCCGTCGACGGTCGCCGCCGCTCCCCTCCATCTCGCCCCTCCGGCGCCCATGACGCCGTTCGCCAGCCCGGCCATTCCCGGCGAGGGGGCCTGGTCGCCGGTGGGTCGCCTGGTGGACGGGGTGCCGGCCGTGTACGAGACCACCCTGCGACCCGATCCCGTCCACACCAGCTACGTGGTCGGCGTGGCCTGGATGGACACGGACCTGTTGAAGGCCACCCTCTATTCGGGCAGCCAGATCCCCGGAGGCGGACCCTTCGTCCACTCCGCGCCGATAACGCCTGTGGCGGCCACCAGCCTCGTCGCCGCCTTCAATGCCGGATTCCTCATGTCCAGCGCCGACGGGGGCTACTACACCGATGGCCGCACCATCCTGCCGCTCCGCACCGGTGCCGCCTCGTTCGTGGTCTATGCCAACGGAACGTCCACGGTGGGCCAGTGGGGGCGCGACGTCACGATGTCCCCGGACGTGGTGTCGGTCCGCCAGAATCTCGATCTCCTCGTCGACGGGGGTCAACCGGTCCCGGGGCTCGATGCCGCCGACACCACCCAATGGGGGGCCACGCTGGGCAACCAGGTGTACGTCTGGCGATCGGGTCTCGGAGTCACCGCGGACGGTGCCCTCGTCTACGCCGGTGGGCCGGGCCTCAACATCACCGACCTCGCCGATGTCCTGGCCAGAGCCGGGGCGGTGCGGGCCATGGAGCTCGACATCAACACCGACTGGGTGAATTTCGCCACCTACCGTCCCGCCACCCTCACCGGCCCGGCGACACCGGCCAACGGCACCGATCTCCTGACCGACATGGTCGGCACTCCGGACCGCTACTTCGAGTCCTACTGGGCCCGCGACTTCATCACCATGTCCTCGACGGCTCCCTGACGCCGGGTCCTCCGGCGGCCGGCGGCCGGAGGACCCGGAGCGAAGGGGCATTGTCCAGGAAGCGGCGATTTCGGCCAGGTGCACGTCGGGACTTCCGCGGGAGGCGCCACTCCGCCTCCTCTCGATCTCTCGTTCACCCTGGTATTCCTTGCCACCTGGTATTCCTTGCCCCTACCCGTGCCCGACGCCACCACCTGCCCTGGGCGCGAGATCGCCGAACGGGCTCCAGGTTCGATCGCCATGGAGCGTCGGCAGGTGATCCCCACGATCGATGACGAGGGTCACCGGAAATCGAGGGATGGGCGCTCATGCACCAGGGAGAGTCACCGAGCGCACGCGAGGTCCGGGCGACCACGTGAACGCGTAGATCCCGTGGCTGACGGCAATGGGCCGGGCACGCAACGTGCTCCGGACATAGGTCAGGATCTGATACTCCGTGGCACCCGGAAGGGACTCGATTCCGGCATCGGGGACCACGACGAACACCACCACACGACTCTGGACGGGATAGGTGCCGTCACCCCACGGGAGCGGCTCCACCCACTGGCGTCCACTGAACCTGCCCATCACCCCATCGGACGTGATGACCTGCGCGCCCGGTGGCGTGGCGGCCAGCACCGCGGTGAGGGCCGCCGCCTGCGGCTCGGAGATCCGCACCCAGTTCGTGTCGGTGCGCGGGAACATCACCACCCCCAGCCCGATGACCTGGGACAGGACGATGGCGCCGATCGCCCCGGCGATCACCCGGCGGGTCCGACGGAGACGCAGCGGATCGCCATGGGTCAACAACGCCACCAGCGTCAGCACCGTTCCCACCACCCCGATCGCGTACGCCGGCAGCGACTGGAACCCCGACTGGAGGTAGATCTGGGGACCGATCAGTGTGGCGCCCAGAAGCACCACCCACGTGACTCCGAACGTCCAGGGGTTGATCAGTCCCAGGAATCCGGTGGGGATGACGTTCTCGTAGAGAAGGCCCTTCTTCTGTCCCACGACGGAGATCCACCGTGACGGATGGGTCACGATCGCCCGGGCGAGATTGACGATCGTCACCGGTCCCGGGTTCGCCGAGGAGCCGTAGACGATGTCGGAGAAGCTCACGAGTGCGTCTCCATTGGCCAGGTTGAATTGATGGACCATCCATATCCACGCCGTCCCCATGACCAGGGCGACGACACCCCACCGTCGATACCCGACGGCGGCCACCATGACCGACAATGCCAGGCCGACGACCAGGAGACCGCCGAAGTCACCCGAGAGCATCGCGAGCGCGCACCAGACCAACCCTCGGGATGGTCGGTGCCGCCAGAAGTCACGTGACGCCAGGACGATGAAGAGTGCGGCGAAGGCCTCCATGTGGAAGTCGAACGCGTCGGCCTGCCATACCCACGGGTTGCACGCGATGGCCAGCAGGGCTCCACCGGTGATCGCGACGGCACAACCCCGGCCCAGGTGACCGCGGGTGGTCCGCAGCCGGTATTCGAGGATCTCCAGGATCCATCGAAGTGCGGCCAATCCGACGCCCAGGCTCGCCAGGTCCTGGAGGACGAGCAGGGTCAGCGGCCGGGGAATGACCGACTAGATGGCAGCGATGGGCCACATGAGCAGCGTGAAGTGATCGCGAACGAACAGGTAGTTGTCGATCGAGGACCACGGATTGAGTTGTCCATGGGCGATGAGCCAGGCTCCCTGGTTGTAGATCGAGAAGTCGAGGCCCAGGGCGAAGCGATGCTCCTGGAATGTGCTCCAGGCGATGAGGAGCATCGCCTCGAGGCCCATCACCGCCAGACAGTCGTTCCACAGTCGGCGGAGCCGTTTGAGCTGCAGGTGCTTCCGTGGGTCGTCCGTCGGGTCGATTCCGGGACCCCCGAGCGCGGAGGTTCCATTCGAGACCGCACTCGGATCCGACGGGCCCACTCGAGGCATGTCGGACATGGGGAGGATCCCTGTCGGGTCCCGAGATCCAACAGGCGCATCGGTCCCGCCGCTCATCCGGTCAGATCGTAGTAGGAGCAGGTCAGGCCCGCCCTCCGCAGGTGATCCTGTCCATCGGGGATCTCCTGGAGGTGGTCGGGAGCGCCGACGGACCCTGGCCCGCTAGGTCAACTCGACTCGTCGTCCCCGCCGGGCTCATGCCGGTTCAACACGATGTTCCGGTAGGCGGGTCCAGCCATGACCGCGTCCCGCTCCCCGTAGTCCGCGATCTTCCCGTTGGCCAGGATCAGGAGCAGGTCGCACTGCGCCGTCGTCTCGATGCGATGCGAGATGATCACCACCGTGACGTGCCCTCTGAGCTCGGAGAGTGTCTGGCGGATGAGCTGCTCGGTGTGTCCGTCCACCGCGCTGGTCGGCTCGTCGAGGACCATGAGCTTCGGGGAGCCGATGAGCGCCCGTGCGATGGCGAGGCGCTGCTTCTGCCCACCCGACAGGGCGCCCCCACCCTCACCTACCAGCGTGTCGTAACCGGCAGGCATCCGGACGACGTCCTCGTGCAGGTTCGCCGACTTCGACGCGTCGATGACCTCCCGCTCCTCGAAGTTCCGGAAGAACCTGATGTTGTCGATCACCGACCCCTGCAGGAGCACCGGCTCCTGGGGCACGAGCGCCACTGTGGAATGCGCGTCGCTCTTGGAGATCGCCGCCGCGTCCTCGCCGCCGATCGTGGCCCGTCCGCTCGTGGGCTCGCGGAGGCCCAGCAGGAGCTGGCTGATGGTCGTCTTGCCGCTGCCCGAAGGTCCGAGCACGCCGACGATCTTCCCCTCCGGGATGTGCATGGTGATACCGGAGAGGGCGGGCGTCACGCCGTCGTAGGAGTACTCCACGGAATCGAAATCCACCTGGAACGACTCGGGCACACGCTCACCGGGACTGAATCGGGCGTCCTCGAAGCGTTCGAGGTCCCGTGAGACGTCCTCCAACATGCCCTGAGAGGCGCGGATGCCCTGGATCGAGGACTGCACGTTCGAGCCGTAGCTGACGGACCGCAGCACGAGGAGGAGGATGGCCCCGAGCTGGGCGAACTTACCGTGTCCGGAACTGGCCAGGAAGGCGATGGCGACGATGATGAATCCGAGTGCGAAGGACTGGTACAGGATGGGCACGCTGTTGGAGAGCAGCTGGGTCCTGCGATACACGTGACCGGTGTCCTGGATCAGCCTGCGGAGCCTGTCCATGACCCGGGTCTCCACCCCGAACAACCGGAAGTCCCGACTCAGACGGGTGAACTCGGTCACCTGCGTGGCCATGCCCCTCGTGGTCTTGGAGAGCTCGCGGTTCGCCCGCCTACTGCGCTGGTTGAGCGGCCTGAGCATGAGCGAGAGCGCGACGCCGACGGCGATGACACCGGCCGCCGCAGCGGGGTCGACCGTCACGGCCACCCCCAGGAGCCCACACACCATCAGGAGCGATTGGAGGCCGGCCGAGACGTTCTGGACGGCCTGACCGGTGGCGTTGGCGTTCACCGTGAGGAGCTGCTGGAGGTGCCCGAGCCGCTCGGTGGATTGGAGGGACCAGTTGGACTGGAAGAACCCGGTGACGACGCGTGTCCGGGTCAGCGTCAACGCCTGCTCCTGGACCGACGTGCTGAGGAGAACGCCCAAGATGCTGGTGGAGAGGAAGAGCAGCAGTGCCAGGACCGAGACGAGGATCGCGCTCGTCGGCGAGAAGGAGCCACCGAGGGCGTGGATCGAGTGCTTGCCCTCTACCTCGGCCACCGCGACCTCGGAGATGAGCACCAGGAGGACCGCCTGGCTCAGACCGCCGACGAGGGAGAGGGTGGTGAAGGCGACGATCTGCAGACGCAGCGAACCCAGGCCGAGCGTCGCCATGAGCGAGCGCAGGGTGTCGGCGGGTGCTTCCTGAGTTCTGGAGAACGGTTTCTTCACTGGTCCAATTCCGGCGACAGGTGACGCTCCTGTGCGAAGGACCTCGGAGCGCGATCGTTGACTGTAGGGCTCATGACCGGTCCTGGTATAGCCCAGGTGCCCGCCGTTCCGGCGTTGCGAGCGGCCATGCGGCCGGCCGGGTAGCCGGGGCCGGCGTCCCGCAACACTACGACACCGTCCGGGGTGAGGTCGTTCCCCTCTGGCCTGGTCCTTCGGGCGGGATCCGTGGGCGAAGGCGTGTCCGGAGCCCCGCGTGGCGCTGCGCCCTTGCCAGACCGGTCCATGTGACAGGCGCGGTGTCGAGCTGTCCCAACGGGGTCGTCGTAGTTCGCGACCAGGTCGTCGAGGTCGTCGAGGGCCGCCTTACCGTCCTGTGGCGGCGATGACGGGGACATGCCCCCAGGAGGGGCTGACAACGAACCACTCGCCCTCCGATCTGCGATTGAGTTGTCATCCACACCCCTCGAAATGTCGTTCGTGGGCGGGCGACTTCCGTGAGCACGATGCCCCAGAGTCTGCAGCGTCACGATCCGAAACCGCCGCACCTTCACCCAGCCCTTCATCCTGACTTGCTCTGATCGATGAGTCCGCCCGGACGTTGACGGCCACCCCCAGAACTCTGCGGATAAGGACGGTCGACTTCGATGACCGATGGAACACACCGGCTCGCCCGGCGACGCCCTGGAACGGAACTGTCGGGTGAACTGTTTGGTCATCGACACAGACACAGCATTCGAACCGTCCGCCATACCCGGGTCGGTCCGCCTGCAGCGAGCAGAACACGGTTGATGCTCAGCGCTCCGATCCATGTGGCTTCGCCGAGCAATACCTGATTGCCGAATCGATGTCCCAGCCCGGGCCTCGAGCGGAACCGGCGACGTGATGCGAAGACCTGCTCCTGGCGGTGCCGTCCGTGACTGGCGGTGGGAGACCTGCCGGGGCACGCACCCCCTTCACCGACTTCAACACATCCTGGTACGCGCCGTGGCTGGGTTCGGGGGGTCAGCGTGCAATCGTCGATTGGCCGCCCCTAGTGTGAGAGCGGAAGGGGAGTGCCGCGGGCCGAACCCCGAAGACCAGAACAGGCTACCCTGTGGACCCGGCCGATGAAAGCCAGAAGGGACGGGCTCGGCCTCCCAAGAGCGTGGTCAGGCGCATCGTGGCGCTGGCCGTTGCCGGGCTGGGTCTCTATGTGGTGCTACCGAGCCTGTCGGCGGTACTCGGTTCGTGGCCGCGCCTGGCAACGCTGAGCGCCGTCTGGCTGTGCGTCGCGCTGCTCTCCGAAGCAGCGAGCTTCGTGTGCAACTTCGGCATCCAGCGCATCGTCTTGCGAACCCGAGGATGGTTCGGGGTCGTCACTGCAGGTCTCAGCGGCAACGCTGTCACCAACGCCCTGCCAGGGGGCGATGCTGCGGGAGCGGCCGTCCAGTTCCGCATGCTGCGGATCGCCGGGATCGATGCCGACGCTGCCGTCGGGGGTCTGACCGCCTCCTCACTCCTCACTGTCGGTGGCCTGCTGCTGCTACCGATCCTCACTCTGCCTGCTGTCCTGGGAGGCACGCCCGTCAACCACACGCTGGAGAGTGCAGCACTCTTCGGTGTCGCCGGATTCGTCGTGTACCTGGCTCTCACCGCCGTTCTGTTGGCCACCGATCGACCGCTTCGGGGCGTCGGGAGGGCTGCCCAATGGGCGTGGAACAAGGTGCGTCGCCCGCGACCGCGGCTCGCCGGGTTGGAGGACCGACTTCTGACCCAGCGCAACGAGATCCGACGGGGGCTCGGAAGATACTGGAAGCGGGTCCTCGTCCTGGTCGTAGGGCGCCTTGGCCTCGACTACCTCTGCCTGCTCGCAGTCTTGCGGGCGACCGGGAGCCAACCCCACGTCTGGCTCGTCCTGCTCGCCTATTCGACGGCAGGCGTCATCGGGCTGATCCCGATCACTCCCGGTGACTTGGGGATCATCGAGGCGAGCCTCAGCGGGCTGCTCGTGCTTGCCGGGGTCACGCCCTCCGACGCGGTGGTGGCGACGTTGGCCTATCGCCTTGCGCAGTACTGGCTCCCGATGGTCGCGGGTGCCGCGGCCTACCTGCTGTTTCGTCGGCGCTACGGTAGGTCGTAGTCAGCCGGCCCCCGGGTCTCGTTGCGGCCCCATGGGGCCTGGCTCGGAAGACGAAATCCCTTCGGCCCGGTCAGACATGTCCGAACAGGGCTCGCGCACCAGGGCCCGTCCTCCTGCGGCAGCCGGAAGAGCCAAGAGGGCGAAGGCGACTCCACCGGAGATTCCTCCGATCCAGGCCCTCATTCCCGCAGCACTCTGTTCATGACCGCGAGGACAAGCAGTACGCTCCGGAGACCAGCAGATTGAGGCGGTAGACATGGACGGATGGTCCGGTGACGAGGACGCTAGGGGTCGCGCCGGCCCTCTGATGGACGGGACGACCCTCTTCGGACAGACGATGTGGCTCGTCGCCCTGACGGCAGGGCTCTTCACCGCAGGCGCCTACCTCGGCCGCTCGCTCGCCTACGGCGCGGGCTTGCTCTTCTACCTCGGCGCACTCGCCTGCCTGATCGGGATGCGGTTCGCGGTCCGCCGCTCGGGCGGTTCGGCGGTCGGCCTGCTCTTCGTGTTCGGCCTACTCATGGGGTTGGCGAGCGCGCCGACGCTCGCCTACTACGCAGACACCAATCCGCAAGCGCTATGGCAGGCCGGCGGTGCGACCGCCCTGTTCATGGTGGGGCTCGGCGCGCTGGGCTACGGGAGTCGGAGGGACCTGTCGGCGCTCGGCCGCATCAGTTTCTGGGCACTCGTAGCGCTCGTACTGCTGGGTATCATCCTGATCTTCGTCCAGATCCCCAACGGAGACGTGATCTACTCCGTCCTTGGGCTGGTGGTCTTCGCCGGACTGACGTTGTACGACTTCCAGCGCCTCCGCCGGACCCGCGACGTGGAGTCGGCACCGATGATGGCGGCGTCGATCTTCTTGGACATCCTCAACGTCTTCCTCTTCTTCCTGAATCTGTTCGACAGGCGCAGGTGATCGACGCTCTCCCGATGGACGCTGATTCGGCGCGTTCAGGCGCCATTCGCCGGACCGGCCTATGGCTCGGGATGCCCGGCACTCCCACAGTTAGGTCGAAAGGCCATGTGCGCCTTCGACCACCAGGACGCAACCGATGAGGAAGAGCAACGCGGCTGTCACCACGGCGTTGTTCTGGGTCAGCCAGGCCTTTGTCTTGTCCAGGAGCGGTTGACCCCTCTTGCCGGCGCACCAGTAGACGACCACCGGTGCGCCGATCGTGCTGATCCCGATGATGATGAAGACGAGGATGGCAACCGCATCGCCGCCGGGCGCGAGGTGGTGCTGCGAGAGCGTGACCATCGCGCCCGCGATCAGCAGAAGGTTCGTCGGATTGAGCCCACCACCGAGTGGCGACAGACCACCGAGCAGTGCGGACTTCACCGGTGTCAGCGAGTCGATGGCCTGGAGCCACTTCGGCAGCCCAACCCGCTCCCCTGGCTTCGGTCGTCGTTGGAAGCTGCGCGCCGCGAGCAGCACGAGGAACACGCCGAGGACCACGTCGATGATCAACGAGGTGGTGGACGATCCGCCCCGCGAGCGGTTCTGCAGCGCCCGGGAGAATGCAAGGACCACCGCGCACGCGCCGACGACAGCGACGGTCCAACCGGCGAGGAACGAGGTGCTGTTGGTACGCCCTCGCTTCGAGAACAGCATGAGGATGACGGCAATGACCGCGATCGGACTGGTGGCGATACCCAACGCGTACGGGATCAGGTCGCCGATCGCCTGACCCATCACCCGATCCGTTCGGTCGTCGCACGGCCGTCCACTGGCCCGCCAAGGGCGGCACCACCGCCCGGATGCGCTGGGAACGCAGGCTCACGAGCCCCCGTGGAGCTGTGGGTCCGGCCATCTGGGAGGTCAGGAGAATCGGTTGGCACTTCTGAAGCTGCTGCCGGGCTCATCGTGGACATCGACCATCGTCGTACGCACGCGGGCGAGCGCACTCACGTCACGAGGCCGATGCTCCCGGCACGTCAGCAGCCTGCTTCTCGATCACGCGTCGGCACCAGTCGAGCAATGCCTCATAGTGCTCCTCCTGCGAGGCGCCGAAGCGTACGATGACGAGGTCGAGCCGCGGGCACACGACCACCCGCTGTCCCTGGAAGCCACTGGCATAGAACGTGTCGTACGGAATCCCGTCGAGCACCCACCAGAGCTCGCCGTAGGGATGGCCGTCCGTGGGATCGATGGAGATCTTCTGGAGCCCCTGATCGACCCATTCCTCCGAAACGACCTGAACTCCGTCCGCGCCGACCCCACCGCGCACGTAGCATTGACCGAACCGTGCCCAGTCGCGCGCCGTCGCGTAGACGTAGGACGACCCGATGAATGTCCCTGCCGCGTCGACCTGAGCGGTGGCCGACGGCATGCCGATGGGCTCGAACACGCTCTCGTGGAGAAAGCGCAGGGTGTCGTCGCCGAGACCGACCTCGTTGCCGAGGATGCGGGCGACGATGTTGGCCGTGCCCGACGAGTAGTTGAAGACGGTCCCGGGCGGGTGAGCGAGGGGCCGTTCGGCGGCGTAATGGGCGACGTCGTCCTTGCCTGTCCCGTACAGCATCTCGATCGTGTCCGACGTGGAGCCCTCGACGTAGTCCTCGACGAACTGCAGTCCATCACGCATGCGCAGCAAATGGCGGAGCGTGATCGCGTGGCGGGGGTCGTCGGGGTCCGACCACTCCGCGACGGGCGCCGGGGCTTCCGGATCGAGTCGGCCAGCATCGACCAGGACGCCGATGGCCGTGTGCAACACCGACTTGGCCATTGACCAGGAGAGCAACTTGGTATCTGGATCCACTATCTGCGGCGGTCCGGTGAGGTTCGGTAGCGATCCGCCATAGCGCTCAACGAGCGTGCGGTCGCCCTGCACGATGAGGCCGGCGTACGTCTCGCCGTAGCGCTCGGGTGCTCCGAACAGCTCGTCGACAAGTCCGGCGACGTCAGTCATGGGACGGACCTGCCGTCTGATCGAGCCCGTCGCACATCATCACGGCACCTGGCGCTCCCGGTCTCCCGTCACGTCGGGATCGACTGGGCCGTGGAGGCGCCTGCCCCGAGCGCTGTCGCGTCACCTTCCTCCGGCACGGGCCGTTGAATCGTTTGTTGCGGTTTCCGTCGGTTCGGGGCCACGCCGACATCGCCGAGATCCGCCAGGCGTGGTCACCTGCGTCCGCCCCGAGACGCGCCAGTCGCGGCCGGTCCAACAGGCACGAGCCGGCAGCAGTCCGCTCAGCCGTGGTCTCGCCCCGGGCGCCCGGCCACGCGGCGCCAGAGAGGAAGACCCGGGTTCTTGGGACCGCCAATGCCAGAGGTCACCGGGCTCGTCGATCCGGCGACCCGTCTCACCGGCCAAGGATCTTCGCCTTCTCGGACTCGAACTCACTGTCGGTGAGGACTCCCTTGTCCTTGAGATCGGCCAGCTTGGCGAGATCGTCGACAGGGCCGGTGCCGGCTGCCTGGCGCACGTAGTCGTCGAATGCCCGCTTCTGCTCCGCAGCGTCGTGCACCTCGTGTTCGTGCATCTTGTCGCCCCTGGCGATCAGGTAGACGAGGATGCCAAGGAACGGGAGGACGATCACGAAGATCACCCAGAGGGCCTTCACCCACCCATTCATGTCGTGGCTTCGGAAGATGTCCGCGAATACGATGAACAGGAGCCAGATCCACACGACGAAGAGGAAGACCTCGAGCATCGTCCACAACAGATCGGCCAGCGGATACGTGTACGCAAGCATCAGAGTGCCTCCCTCATAGTGTTGCCATCCATTCCGTGGGTCGCGAGGTACGGAGACGCGGATCCCCTCGTTGCAGGGTCACGACGCGCGGTCGCACGTGGCCCGCTCCACCGGCCGCCGCACGCAGGAGCGATCGAAGTGATTGTCCCCCTACAGCACCGAACCGCCGCTCGCTGAGCCACCAGGACAGTGTGCCCGGCTGGGTGCCTGACGGAGAAGGGCCGTTGGACCTTTCCTCGTCAGATGGGATCCGAGTCGTGGACCCGACCGTCAGGAGTCGCTGCCGGTCGGGGGTGTCAGGGCTCCGTATCCTGCCGCCGCCGTTCCGTCACCTCGCGTGCACGGCTCACCCAGGTCTTGTGCTCGCGGCGATTCCGTACGAGCCGCTGCCACGTCAGGACGCCGACGCCCGCGGCGACCAGCCCCGGAAGTGAGATCGGGCCAATGGCCGGGGCGGTACGACGGGAAATCAGTTGGGCGGACCCGAGCACCGAAGCGGCCGCGACGAGGCCATCGACGAGATGGTCGACGGTGCCGTCGGGATCGTGGATCCGGAAGTCGACGCCGAGTTGGCCGGCGCGGATCTGTCTCATGGTTGCCTCGATGTCGTCGGGCAACGAAGCGATCAGACGATCCCATTCGTGGATCGTTCGTCCTGCGTGTCGAGCGAGACGCCGCGGGTCGAACCGTTGGGCCAGAAGGTGTCGCACATAGGGCTCGACCAGCTCGGTGACCCTCACCTCGGCGTCCACTGCGCGAGCCAGACCTTGAAGTTCCAACAGCACCCGGAACAACACCGCCAGATCGGCCGGCAGCACCAGCCCGTTGTCGTGGAGGAGCTGCAGCCCGGTTTGGATGATCGCGGTCATGTCAAGGTGTCCGATCTGTGCGAGCAGATGGCGGTTCAGCCACAGATCGATCTCCGACTGCAGTCTGCTGATGTCCACGGTGGGCGGCGGCGAGGTGATCTCCACGATGACGTCGACGCAAGCCTCGACATCGTGGCTCCCAGCCGCGATCACCAAGTCCTCGAGTTGGCGCTTTCGCATGCCGGAGATCCGCCCCACGTCCCCGGCATCGAGGAGCGCGATGTGCGAGCCGTCGGGAATCAGGATGTTTCCCGGGTGGACGTCGGCGTGAAAGAACGAATCCCGGAAGATCATCTCGAGGTAGACGTCGGCGGCTCGACGCACGAGAGCGTCGACGTTCCACCCGGCCGTCTCCACGCTCGCACGGTCGGTGAAGCTTGCGCCCGAGAGCAGGCTCATCGTGAGCACCCGGCGGCGTGACAGTTCGGGATACGGGGTCGGGAAGATGATGTCGGTTTCGCGGGCGAAGTTCTGGCGGAAGCGCTGAAGGTTCTCGAGCTCCCGCGACAGGTCCATGGCGTCGTGCATCATCTGCGAGAACTCAGCGACGATCGTCACCGGCCGCAACTGGGCCAAGTCGGGATCCTCGCTCTCGAGATAGGTGGCCACCGCCGTGATGAGCTCGAGATCCTGATGCACTCGATGCTCGGCGCCATCGTGGAGCACCTTGACTGCCACGACTGCCCCGTCGTGCAGTGTCGCCCGGTGCACCTGAGCAACGGACCCAGACGCCATCGGCTCCGGCTCGAACGAGGCGAAGAGTTCGGAAACGGGAGCACCCAGTTCGCGCTCGACCATCGCCTGCGCCACGCCTGGCGGGTCTGCAGGGACCGTTGCCTGAAGCTTGGTCAGCTCTGCTGCGACCTCGGACCCGACGACATCTGGTCGCAAGCTCATCATCTGACCGAACTTGATCCATGTGGTGCCGAGCTCGGTCAGCGCTTCCCGCAACCGCTCGCCCGTGGTCATGGCGAGGATCTCGGGGGCGGTGCGGCGCTCGACGAGATCCTTCATCACGCGTGCGCCCAGTAGTCCGCTCCCTCGTTGCACCCATGCTGCGAAGCCGTACTTGGCGAGCACCCCTGCGATCTCTTCGAGCCGTTCAGGATGGTGCACGATTGCGGACGCCAATTCCGGCATGGTAACTCCTTTCACGACCTGATCTCGGGGGACGGGATGGGCTCAGCGGCGTGACCGACACTCCGACTACTCGGATCTGTGCTGACGATTCATGGGGGATCAGACTGAGTGGCTGTCCGAAACGCGATTGAAGCTGCCCTGGCTCTCCACCCCTGCCCACGTTGACCAGATAGCCAGATGCTCAAACAAGCAGGCATTCAGCTAGTTCGGAGTCTTACCCCGGTGCCGGAAGGTGGCTAGGGGCGGAAGTCCCGTGAGAGGCGTCGCGTGCTGTCACTCCGAGCTCGCCACACCTGCTCTGTCCCGAACATCCACGGCGGCCGGATCGTCCACGACGGTATCGAGCAGTTCCGAGCAGAGCGAAGATGCGGGCAATCGGGCAAACGGCGTGGCCCCCGACCCGGAAACACGTCGTTGGGCCGATGATGGGACTTTCAGCCCTCCCCATCGGGGCATCAATCGTTGACCATGGCCGTAAGGGGCTATGTCAACTACCGACCGACACGGAAGGACTGGCTCATGGCCGAATCCAGGGACATCAGGAGGCAGATCGAGCTGCTCGTCGATCGCACCCAGCGTGAGATTGCCGATGCAAGTCAAAGTCTGTCCAGCGACATCAACAAAGGCACCCAGCGGTTGGTGACACCGCTCTCGAACGACATCGAGCGGATGCTGGACGACGTGTTCGACTTCGCTGAGCGGGTCGTCAAGAGCCAGCGCCGAATGGTCAATGACGTGGTGAAGACGCTCAACGAGCGGGCGGACGAGGCAGCTGACGCCGGTCGTGCAGCTACCCTTCGGATCACGAGGCGGGCGCCGGCAAAGAAGACGGCCGCAAAGAAGACACCGGCGAAGAAGACACCGGCGAAGAAGACTGCGGCGAAGAAGACTGCGGCGAAGAAGACTGCGGCGAAGAAGACTGCGGCGAAGAAGACTGCGGCGAAGAAGACGGCCGCAACGCAGGTACCTGCCGAGTCGCAGTAGTCCTAGCTGCCGAACGTTCGAACCCGTGTCTCCACTTTGAGAGGGTGCCTGAGAACGATCCCTCTACCAGCGGAAACGTGGACTGGCCTGGGGATTGAGTGTTCAACAGTTTGTAGCGTTTCGCACTGTTTCTCGACCTCTCACGGACGGAGACGGACGAAGTACGCGTCGTGACTGTTGGCGCGTGGTCGGCCCGGAGAAATAGTCAAGACCTGTGGATGAGAATCTGACCGACTACGCGGCGACCTCCTCGTCCTGCTCGTCAGATCGTTCGACCATCACCCCCTTCTCGAACGTCACACCGGCACGGACCAGCGCGACCAGGTGGGGTGCGTTGACCATGCGCCACCGGGTCTGGGCCTGTTCGATCAGCTTGTAGGCCATGGCCAGGCCTGCTGACCGTGAGCCCGGTCCCTTGGTCACCTTGGTCCGTAGTCGCACGGTGGCGAAGGTGGACTCGATGGGGTTGGTGGTCTTCAGGTGGACCCAGTGCTCGGCCGGGAACGCGTAGAACGCCAACAGCTCCTCTTTGTCCTTGACGAGCTTCTCCGTGGCCTTGGGCCACTTGGCCTCGTACTCCTTCACGAAGCT
>JBEKRV010000002.1:0-125768 GCA_049517675.1 Acidimicrobiales bacterium | reverse complement strand
GCGACGAGGACCCGGGCTGGACCTTCGTGCCCCAGCCGCCCTTCGGCCAGGAGCCGGGGCTCGGGATCGACCGGCCACCCGAGGCCGTGCCCCGGAGCTGAGCGGGACGGGACCGGGGAACCGGTGCCCGGCGGGGTGTAGGACGGGGTGCCCGGACGGGGATCGGATACGGGACCCGGCGACCGGTGTCCGCTTCCCGGCGTCCGGCGATCGGCGATCGGCGATCACTGCCCGGACCTGGCGCCCGGAGTCACCCGGCCTGGTGCGCCGGACACCACCATGACGTCCTCCCCCCGACCGTCGGTCGGGCGAGTGGATTCCCGTCCTTGGGGCACACGCCTCCCGACCGACGTTCGTCCATGAGGTCGCCGAGATGGGATCCGCCCCGCTCAATGAGGTCGGCCAGCGTGCGGACCAGGTTTCGGTGGAGTCGCTTCACTTCGGATGGCGAGAGCGACGACGCCGGACGGAGCGGGGAGAGCCCTGCTCGCCACAGCACTTCGTCGGCAATGAGGTTCCCCACTCCGGCCAGACGGGACTGGTCGAGCAACCTCGCCTTCAGCGGCGCCGAGGATCCGGCCAGCACCGCATTCAGACCGGCAACTCCGATCGACGATGCGTCGGGCCCAAGACCGGACACGTCCGGATCCAGCCAGACCCCGCCGAGCCGCCGGGGGTCGTGGACAACCATGCGCCCACCGTCGGCGAATTCGACCGACCACCGCTCCCACGCCGCATCGCGCCGGGTGGGCGAGTAGAGGAGCTGCCCGACGGCATCGTCCCCGTCGACGAGCAGGGTGCCGGTCATGCCGAACCGCACCCCGACGACCGGACCGCCACCCACGTCGAGGAGCAGCAGCTTGCCGATCCTGCGGACCGCCGAGAATCCGTTGCCCACCAGGAGAGCTTCGATCTCCTCGGCCGTTGTGGCACCTTTGAGGAACCACGGGTCGGGCGAGGTGACCGAGGTGATCGGCCGTCGAAGCACTCCCTCGGCCAAGGTCCGATACCGCTCCACCTCGACCAGTTCGGGCACCCGATGAGGGTAGCCATCCCTCGTCCGGTGGGACACGTCTGCTTCGGGGGCGGACGGTAGGGTGTCCCCCATGCCGCCCGAAAAGCCGCACTGGTCCGAGTTGCTCACCGAGGTGGTCACGTCCGGCCTGTGCACCGGATGCGCCGCTTGCGTGGTCGCTTGTCCTTACGACGTCCTTTCCTACGACGACACCGGCGGCAAGTACAAGCCGTTCCACATCGACGCCGAGGGTGGCCCCGACAGCTGCACGCACGGGGTCAAGGGGTGCACCATGTGCACCCGGGCCTGCCCCCGGTTCCGCCTGTGGGAGCCCGAGATCGACATGCACCTGCACGGGCGGGAGCGGACAGACGAGGAGGTGGCCGGCATCTCCTCGGACGTGCTCCTGGTGCGTGCCACCGACCCCGAAGTCCTCACCGCAGGCCAGGACGGCGGCCTGGTTTCGGCCATGCTCATCTGGGCGCTCGAGCACGACCTGATCGACGCGGCCCTGGTGTCCGACCTCGAGGGGGACGGCTCCACCTGGAAGGCGAAGCCCACCGTGGCCGCCACCCGCGAGGAGGTGCTGGCCGCTGCCGGCTCCCGCTACACGTACTCGGCCAACACGCTGGCCTACCCACAGGCGATTGAGGGCGGAGCCGAACGGATCGCGCTGGTCGGCATGGGCTGCCAGGCCTCGGCGCCTCCGGTGATGCAGGCCCGAAAGGCCGGCAAGATCGCGCGTCGCCTGTCGCTGACCATCGGACTGCTCTGCTCGAAGACATTCGACGACGCAATCTTCCCCGAGTTGTTCGAGGCCAAGTACGGGATCGCCCGCGCCGACATCATCAAGATGAACATCAAGGGCGTCTTCCAGGTCTGGACCAGGGACGGCGAGTTCCACGAGATCCCGCTCAAAGAGGCTCACGCCTGGACCCGTGAGGGATGCACGTCCTGCCCGGATTTCGCAGCCGAACACGCCGACATCTCCACCGGCGGCATCGGGGCGTTCAACGACTGGACCCTGACCATCGTCCGGACCGACAAGGGTCGGGAGCTGCTCCAGGGAATGATCGACACCGGTGCCGTGGAGACCCGGCCCGGCGACGACGACCCCGGGGCCATCGCCCTGCTCCACAGGCTCGCCCGTGTGAGTCGCAAGCGGTGGCCGGAAACAGCTGTCCCGATGCCGCGTCGCCTGCCCGCTCCCACCTGAGGACCGGACCGGACCCGACCGCCCCACCTTGACCGGCCGCGAGATCGTCCGAGCAACCGGGTACTTGACCAACCGCATCTTCCCCCACCGATTTCGTTGCCGATGGGACCAACTGCCCCTGGATAAGGGTCCAATTCCCCTCATGCCTCCACCCTTGCGGGACGTAGGGTGGACGCTTGTTGGACGATCGCCGATTCTTCGCCGCCATGGGCCGCTTCACGGTGCGGTTCCGTTGGCTCATCGTGGTGGCCTGGGCCATCGCCACCGTCGCGTTGGTGGTCGGCCTCCCCAGCATCTCCAGCGTCGAGAAAAGCAGTAACTCCCAGTTCCTGCCGTCGTCCGAACCCAGTGTGCGTGCCGCCGAGTTGGCCGCACCATTCGAGCCCAGAACCACCAGCCAGGCCATCTTCGTCGCCGCATCGGACAAGGGTCCGCTTACGGGACAGGACCTGGCCGCCATCGACCGGGCAGAGAGCGCCATCGACGGCATCCCCCGGGTCACCGCGGTGGAGGACCAGGGGTTGTCCTCCGACCGGAGGGCCCGCCAGGCCATCGTCGAGCTCGACATACCCGCCGGGTCGACCGGGACCGAGGCCACGAAGACCGTCGCCGACATCAGGAAGGCATTCGCCGACACCGCCGCCCCACCCGGTCTCGCCATGCACCTCACGGGTGGTGCAGCCGAGGCCATCGACCAACAGGCCCAACAGAGCAAGACCCAGAAGCTGACCGAGATCCTGTCCGTCCTGTTCATCATCGTGCTCCTGTTCCTGACCTTCCGGGCAGCGCTCGCGCCGATCGTTGCCCTGTTGCCCTCGGGGGTGGCCCTGATCGCCGTCGAACCGGTGATCGCCGTCTCGGCGCACCTCGGAGTGCAGGTCTCGGACCTCACTCCGATCCTGCTGGTCGTGGTCATGCTCGGCGCGGGGACCGACTACGGGCTGTTCCTCATCTTCCGGGTGCGCGAGGAGCTCCGACGCGGGCTCGCACCGCACGATGCCGTGGCCTTCTCCCTGGCCAAGGTCGGTGAGTCGATCACCTTCTCCGGCCTCACCGTGATCGCCGCACTGTCGACGGTGGTGATCGCCACCTTCGGCCTCTACAAGGGGTTCGGGCCGGCGCTGGCCATCGGCATCGCCATGGCACTCCTGGCCAATCTCACCCTGCTGCCGGCGTTGCTCGCCATCCTCGGCAGGGCGGTCTTCTGGCCGCGGGTGCCCCGGACCGGCCACGTGCAGCGGGGATTCTGGGGTCGGGTCGCCGGACGTGTGGTGGGTCGTCCGGTGCTCACCCTCGTATTCGGCGTGGTGTTCTTCGTGGGACTGTCGCTGTCCCTGTTGGCGTACTCGCCTACCGGCTTCGGGAGCCAGAGCCTCCCGGCAACCTCGGACTCGGCCCGGGGCCAGGCGCTGCTCACCGCCCATTACCCGGAGGCCGAGTCGGACCCGACCAACGTCCTCTTCCGTCTCCCGGTGTCCGTGTGGGACGAGCCGACGGTGCTCGAGAAGGCCGATCGCGGCCTCCTCGACTCGGGCCAGTTCTCCTCGGTCATCGGCGCACTCAACCCCAGCGGGACCGTCGTCAGTCCTGACGAGCTCGCCGACGCCCACCGTCAGCTGAGCGGTCATGGGCCGGCCGACGACCTCCCCATGACACCTCCGCCGTCCTTCACCGGGACCACCGAAGCCTACGACGCGTATGCGGCCTCGGGGCAATTCATCAGCACCGATGGCCGCACCGTCTTGTACCAGACGTCACTCGAGGCCGGGCTCTCCACCAGCACCGCTGCTGCGGCGGCCATGCCGGCCGTCCGTGGCGCGGTCGACGGTGTCGCCCGCTCGATCGGAGCCACCGAGTCGGGTGTGGACGGCTACGCGCCCCAAGCCGCCGACATCGGCTCGCTCTCGACCGACGACCTGATCAGGATCATCCCCATCGTCATGCTGGTCCTGGCCCTGCTGCTGGCCATCGTGCTGCGGAGCCTGGTCGCCCCGCTCTACCTCGTGGCCAGCGTGGGACTCTCGTACCTGGCGTCCCTGGGCTTCGCCGTGCTCGTGTTCGTGATCATCGGGGGACAGGACGGGATCAACTTCGTCCTCCCGTTCTTCATGTTCATCTTCATCATGGCGCTCGGCCAGGACTACAACATCCTCGTGATGACCCGGATCCGCGAAGAGGTCCACCACGCCCCGATCAAGTTGGCCGTACGGAACGCCGTCGAGGCCACCGGGACCACGGTGACATCGGCGGGCCTCATCCTGGCCGGAACCTTCGGCGTGTTGACCGCTACCGGCAACGCCCAGGTCGTCGAGATCGGCGTCGGCCTCGCCGCCGGCATCCTCCTCGACACCTTCTTCGTCCGCACGCTGCTCGTCCCGTCCGTGGTCGTGCTGCTCGGCCGCTGGAATTGGTGGCCCTCGCGGCTGTCCCACGAGGATCGCGACCACGGCACCCTCGTCCCGACGGAGTGGATGATCGTCCACCCGGCAGGCGGCCGCGGAACGGTCGACCCCGCGTGCGAACCGAGTACGGTGATCGGGCGTGGCCAGCCGACCCAAACCCACTGAGCGGCCGACGGTGGTCCTCCTGATCCGCCACGGCAGGACGCCGACCACGGGCAAGGTGCTGCCCGGCCGGGCCCCCGGCCTCCACCTGTCCGACGAGGGGTGCGCCCAGGCCGGCGCCGTAGCCGAGCGCATCGGAGCACTGGCCGACACCGGCAAGGGCGCCCCGGCCGCCGTGTACGCCTCCCCCCTCGAGCGCACGATGGAGACGGCCCGCCCCATCGCCCGGCGCCTCGGACGCCGGGTCCGCTCCGAGCGGGGCCTGCTCGAGTGCGATTTCGGCACGTGGACCGGCGGGAAGCTGGCCGACCTGGCCAAGGGACCCGAATGGGCGACGGTCCAACGCAATCCGAGCGGCTTCCGCTTCCCTGACGGCGAGTCCTTTCTCGAGATGCAGACCCGGATGATCTCGGCGCTGGCCCGACTGGTGGAGCGCCACCGTGGTGAGACGATCGTCGCGGTGTCCCATGCCGACCCGATCAAGGCGGTGGTGGCGCAGGCAGCCGGCACACCACTCGACCTGTTCCAACGCCTCACGGTCGCCCCCTGCTCGGTGTCGGCCCTGGCGTTCACGGGCGCCGGACCCTTCGTGCTGACCGTGAACTCGACCGAGTCGCTCACCGCGCTGGCGATCGCATGACCGACGCCTTCGATCTGTCGGCCGAGCGGTTGAGCGTGGGCACGGTGGGCCCCGTCGGAAGCAGGCTGTTCTTGATCCAGTGCCGCCAGGGCACGACCGTGCTGACCGTCAAGGTCGAGAAGCAGCAGGTGGCGGCCATGGGGGATCTGCTGGCCCGGGTGGTCAAGGACCGGCAGCGTCCCGGCCACCTGCCCGACGACCTGGAGCTCGAGGAGCCGTTGGAACCGGCGTGGGCCGTCGGGACCATCGGCGTGTCCTACGACGAGTCCGAGGACCGCGTCGTCCTTGTCATCGAGGAGCTCGTGCCCGAAGGGGAGGTCGGTGCCATCGCCCGGGTGTCGGTCACCCGTGAACAGGCTGCCGCCTTCTCGATCCGGGCCACCCGCCTGATCGAGTCGGGCCGCCCGCCCTGCCCGTTGTGCGGCTCACCGCTGGATCCCTCCGGACACGAATGCCCCCGGACCAACGGCCACCGTCCGCCGGCCGTGTGAGGGGCTGGAAGCCCGGGACCGGTCCGACCCTCGCGGAGGCCGCCGGTCTGCTGGCCGATCGTGACCTGACGATCGAAGGGCGACTCCCGTGGAGCTCCAACCTCACGTTCCTCGTCAGGCTCGACGGTACGGAGGTGGTCGGCCCTGGGAGCACCGACGAGGAGCCGCCAGAGCGCCACGGTGTCGAAACCGGTTTCGAAACCGGTGTCGAAACCGATGTCGAACTCGATGTCGAACTCGATGTCGAATCCGACGACCGGATCGGTGACGGATTCGATGGCGGACCAGATGACGGAGGAGAGTCCGACGGTGTTCCGGTTCGGGCCGTCTACAAGCCTCACCAGGGGGAACGGGCGCTCTGGGACTTTCCCGACGGTCTGTTCCGCCGGGAAGCCGCCGCCTACGCGTTGTCCGAGGCCCTGGGCTGGGGGTTGGTGCCACCGACCGTGGTCCGTCACGACGCCCCCTTCGGATCCGGCTCCCTCCAGCTGTTCATCGAGTCCGATTATCGGCAGCACTACTTCACCCTCCTCGAGGAGGGAGACCGCGACGACGAGCTCAGGGTCTTCTGCGCATTCGACATCGTCGCCAACAATGCCGACCGGAAGAGCGGCCACGTCCTCTACGGATCGGACGGGCGGTTGTGGGGCATCGACCACGGCCTCTGCTTCCACGCCCAGCACAAGCTGCGCACGGTCATCTGGGAGTTCGCCGAGGAGGAGGTGCCCGACCGGATCGTCGGGGACCTCCGGCGACTCGTGGAGGTCGGACTGCCCGACGACCTCCTTGCGCTCGTGTCCGGGGCCGAGGCAGAGGCGGTGATCGAGCGGGCCGCCCGCCTGGCGGCCGTCGGCCACTTCCCCGAGCCGCTCGGCGACCGCCCACCCTATCCGTGGCCCCTGGTCTGAGCGGGCACCCCTCGCGTGCACCGGCCCCACCCGTGGTGTGCACCACGTCGGAAGCCGCGCCCGCCCGACATCGGAACCGCTCCCGAATCCCGGTCGGATCGCTCAGTCCCGGCGCTCGATTCTCCCGGTCCCGGGCACGAGTTCGACGTGGAGGTCGTCCTGGATGTAGTCGACGACGGCCGTGGCCAACACCGCCCCACCCCCGGGGGTCAGGTGGATGCCGTCGGGCGTGCGGATGTTGATCACCGCTCCGGCACCGTTGGAGACGTAGGCGGTAAAGCCCCCCTGGGCATTGGCGAGCGACGGATCCGAGGACACGTAGCTGGCGCCGGCGCCGGCCGCGGTCACCTGGGCCTGGACGAGGCCGTTCAGATGGATCAGCGCGGCATTGAGCCCGGGGTCCTGCATCGGTGGCATCCCCACCCACAGCACGTGTGCGCCGGCGGCGTTGGCCTCGGCGATGAAGGCCGCCACCCGTGCCGAGTAGGCCGAGTCCCATCCCGGCTGCCCGTACCCGATGGAGCCGCCGGGTGTCACCAGTCCCTGGGGGTCGTTGGCGCCGATCATCACCACCACCAGCTGCGGCTGCTGGTTGGCCAGGTCGATGTGGAGCTCGGCCGGCCAGTTGAAGTAGTCGGGACGGCTGAGGCCGGTGTCGACCCGACCGTCGAGGTAGGTGGTCACGTCGCCGTAGGCGCCGAGCGCATTGACCAGAGGCTGACCGAGGTCGAGCCCGACCGAGTCCCCGACGATCAGCACCCGGAGGGGATCGGCCGGCGTCGGGTGGTAGTTGAGCGGCGGCAACGTGGTCGGTGTCGTCGGGCCCGTGGTCACCGGCACCCGTCTCGGCTTCAGCGGGCGGATGGGGACGTTGAGCGCAGGACCGCCGCCCGGGGTGCGCCCGAACGCCCTGTCGGTCCAACCCACCACGTTCGACAGCCCGAGTGTCCGGCTGAGCGCGGCGACCGGTCCGGTCACGTCCATGGAGACGGTCCGACGGACGCCCAGCGGTGACACCTGGGCCGAGCGCTGGAGACTCGGAGCGTCGAGGAGGAACCACAGGGCGAAGCAGACCACGCCGACGAACAGTGCTCGGGTCCAGGGGATCCCTGGAAACGGCAACCGCTCCCAGAACGCGTGATCGTCGCCGATGCCGCGGTCGGCGTGGTCGGTCAGCGGTGAGCCCACCCTCCGATGCGACCGCCCGCCGTCACTTCCCCGGGAGCCGCCTCCGTCAGGGTCGTCGGACCAGTCGTAGGGTCCGGCTCCTTCGGGCCCGGTCGGCGGGGGCCTCGTCGGCGGGGATGCCGGCGTGCGGGGTGGTGGGGCGGGAGACACGGTCAGAACCGGTAGTAGATGAAGGGGGCCACGCCTGCGGGCCCGAATGTCGTGATGGCCAGGAGCACCAGGCCCAGTATGGCCCCCTGGACCACCGGTCGGCGTTCGGCGAAGAACCGCAGGACGGCACTGAGCCAGTCGTCGGGGAGGTACTGACTGGCGATGCCGGCGGCGATCGCCAGGGCGGCCAGCGGGGTCACCAGGGGCGAGCTCCCCCAGCCGTTGACGAGCCGGCCGAGCATGTCGAAGGCGTTCCCGAGGGTGACGGCACGGAAGAACAGCCATCCGAGGCAGACCACCTGGAACGTGGCGAAACGGGCCCACGCCACTCGGGCCCGGCCCACCGGCTCGGGCGGAAGGCCCTTGGCGATCCGCGCCTTGCGCCGCTGTCGGCCGATCACCTGTCCCACCCCGTGGTAGCCGCCCCAGAACACGAACGTCCACGAGGCGCCGTGCCACAGGCCGCCGAGCAGCATGGTGATCATGATGTTCGCGCTGATCCGCTGCTCGGTCCCGCGGTTGCCGCCGAGGGGGATGTAGAGGTAGTCACGGAGCCAGAACGACAGGGTGATGTGCCACCGCCTCCAGAAGTCCTGCAGGTCGATCGCCGTGTACGGCCGCTTGAAGTTGACCGGGAAGCGGAAGCCCATGAGCAGGGCCAGACCGATGGCGATGTCGGTGTAGCCGCTGAAGTCGGCGTAGATCTGCACGGCGTAGCCCCAGATGGCGAACAGCACCTCGAGGGCGGAGTGCTGGTGGGGATCGGCGAAGACCGGGTCGACGACGTAGGTGGACAGGTACGACGAGAGCACGACCTTCTTTGCCAGGCCGGCGGCGATCAGCCAGAACGCCTCCACGTAGTGGACGTCGTCGGGATCGCGCATCTTGCGGATCTGAGGGAGCAGCTCGGTGCCACGGACGATGGGCCCGGCGATCAGGTGGGGGAAGAACGAGAGGTAGACCGTCACGTCGATGCCCCGGGCCGGTCGGAGCACGCCGCGGTAGATGTCGACCACATAGCTGACGGCCATGAAGGTGAAGAAGGAGATCCCGACGGGGAGCGTCACGTTCAGCAGGGGGATCGGCCGGCCGAGCCCGATGGCGTGGGTGACGTTGTCGACGTTGACGGCGACGAAGCCGTAGTACTTGAACCACGCGAGGAGCCCGAGCAGGAGGGCCACGGACGTCCACATGGCGACCCGTCGCCTCGTCCCGGCGGCCGGGTGGATCAGACGTCCGCCCGCGAATGCGATGGCGGTCGATGCGGCGAGGAGGAAGATGAAACGCCAATCCCACCACGCGTAGAACACGTAGCTCGCCAGCACCATGAACGCCTTCCACGGACCTGCGTACGGGGCGAGCAGCCACTGCACCGTGTAGACCACAGCGAAGAAGATGGCAAAGTCGATGGTGGGAAAGAGCACGTGGACTTCGTTCGGACAGGGGATGGGTGCCAGGCGACGCCGCAGGGCGGCACCGTTGCGGACATTACCCGGTGCACCTCTGTCGCCAAGTGATGACCTCGGGGCGGGTGCGGGCCCTGTCGCGACCCGACCCGCGGCCTGGGCCGCGGGTCGTGGTCACACGTCGGACGGGGACGTCCGCCCGCAAGGGCAGGCGTCGACCGGAAGGGTCAGCCCCGGGCCTGGATTGCCTCGATCAACTTCGGGAGGACCTTGTGCACGTCCCCGACGATGCCCAGGTCGGCGACCTGGAAGATCGGGGCGTCCTGGTCCTTGTTGACGGCGATGATGTTCTTCGAGTTCTTCATGCCGACCATGTGCTGGGTGGCTCCCGAGATCCCGCAGGCCATGTAGACGGTGGGCTTCACCGTCTTGCCGGTCTGGCCGACCTGGTGGGAGTAGGGCACCCACCCCGCATCGACGATGGCGCGGCTGGCACCGGCTGCTCCGTGGAGGAGTCCGGCGAGCTGCTCGATGAGCACGTACTGGTCCTTCTCGCCCAGACCACGTCCGCCCGAGACGACCACTTCGGCCTCGTCCAGCTTGGGGCCGGAACGCTCCTCGACGTGGCGGGCGACGATGCGCGCCGCGTTTGAGGCACCGGTGTCGGGTGCCGGGGCGGCTACGACGGCCGCCGGAGCGCCACCGGACGGCTCGGCCGCGAACGACTTGGCCCGGATGACGAAGATCCCGGGACCCTCCGCGGTGAACCGGGCGGTGAGGATCTCGGCACCACCGAAGATCGCGTGCTGGCTGACCAGTCCGCCATCGGCCTCGGTGAGGTCGACCACGTTGGTCAGCACCGGTCGGTCGAGCTTGACCGACAGGCGGCCGGCCACGTCGCGCCCGTCGTAGGTGGCGGGCAGCAGGACCGCGTCGGGCCCGGTCCCCGCGGCGACGGCGGCGGCGATGGACGCGGCCACCGGTGCGCCGGGGAGGGCACCGCCGAGGTCGCCCACGTCGTGGACGGTGGTCGCGCCGTACTCACCGAGGGCTGCGGCCGAGGATGCGCCGTCGCCCCAGACGACGGCCTCGACCGTGTCGGCCAGGGTGCGGGCGCGGCTGATCAGCTCGAGCGAGGTGGTGGTGGGGGCGCCGTCGACCACTTCGACGACGACCCAGATCTTGGCGGTGGTCATGTGCGTGTTCTCCTGTACCGGACCTAGAGGACCTTGAGCTGCTCGAGGAACTCGATCACCCGCAGGTGAGCCTCGCCCTCGTCGACGACGATCTCACCGGCGGCCCGGGCCTCGGCCGGGGCGACATTGGTGATCTCCTGGCGGGCGCCGGCGGCACCGACCTCACTGGCATCGATGCCGAGGTCGGCGACGGTGAGGTTGTCGACCGGCTTGGACTTGGCCGCCATGATCCCCTTGAACGAGGGGTAGCGGGGTTCGACGACACCGGCTGTCACCGTGACGACGGCCGGCAACGAGCACTCGACCTCGTCGTAGCCGGCCTCGGTCTGGCGCTCGACCTTGAGCGACGAACCGGTCACCTCGACCTTCTTGGCGAACGTCACCGACGGAAGGCCGAGCAGTTCGGCGATCTGCACCGGGGTGGTCCCGGTGTACCCGTCCGTCGACTCGGTGGCGGCGAGGATGAGGTCGGGCTCGGCCCGCTTGATCGCCGCCGCCAGCACCTTCGCCGTGCCGAGGGCATCGGTTCCGGCCAGGGCCGGGTCGCTGATCAGGATGGCCTTCGCGGCGCCCATGGCCAGGGCAGTGCGGAGCCCGGAGACCTCTCCGTTGGGGGCCATCGAGACCAGGGTGACCTCACCCCCGCCGGCGGCGTCGGCCAATTGCAGGGCCATCTCGACGCCGTAGGCGTCGGAATCGTCCAGGATCAGCTTTCCGTCACGGACAAGGTTCTTCGACCCCGGATCGAGCGCCGGCGGAGCGGCGGGATCAGGGATCTGCTTTACGCAGACGACGACGTTCATGACCGTGCATTGTTGACGAAAACCGACCCCCGCGACCAATCGGGGCACCGTCCCAGGTCAGGACGCATCGAATCCCCCCAGGTCAGGCGCGGTCGACCGCCCGGCGCGCCATGGACACGTCGTCGGTGATCACGGTATCGACGCCGGCGTCGAGCACGCTGGCCAGAACGGACTCGTCGGCGACGGTCCACGCGGCCACAGCCAGGCCGGCGGCGTGGGCCGAGTCGACGGTGGCTGCCGACACCAGCCCGATCGGGAGGTGGACGGCGGCGCAGCCGTGCGCTACGGCGGCCGTGATCGCCGCGTCCGCGCCCGCCCGGGACGTCACCAGCAAGCCTGTCGCGAGGTTCGGCCCGGAGCAGCGCACCACGGCCAGGGCACCCGGCCAGAACGACGAGATGATCACCGAGTCGCCCACATCGTGGGCCGTCACCAGTGCGACGACGTCCTCGGTGCATCGGTCGGACGGATCGAATGCCGGTTCGGTGGGCAGGTTCTTGACCTCGATGTTCACCACCATCCCGGCACAGGCCTCGAGGGCTTCGGAGAGGAGGGGGACATGGTCGGGCAGATCGGAGGTCGCCAGCTCGTGGACCGGACCGGCCCCTTCGATCACCGGGTCGTGGTGGACGGCCAGGCCGCCGTCGGCGGTCAACCGCACGTCGAGCTCGATGCTGTCCGCCCCCAGGGAGCGCGCCCGGGCGAAGGCGTCGAGCGTGTTCTCCCGGACGCCCGACCGATGGTCCGGACTGCCCCGGTGAGCCTGGACTGCCACCAATTTGGTCACGCTCCGCACTCCTCCCAGCACCTGACGCGACATCGGGGAATCTGTGTCAAATCCCACGTGGACGGCCCTAAAAGTGCTTGCAAGCATGGGTGCCGCTAGATACTGTAGTGAACGAACCCTGAACGGCCGGTGACACCTTTAGCGCCGAGCTATGTGAAACAAATCACAAGAGGGTAGTCCGAACTGGTGAGTGGAGGAATCAGCGTGGCCCTCATGTGGAATCGCACGGTCGAGTGGGACGAAGGTGACTGGAGGCAGTTCGCCGCCTGCCGGAGTACCGAGCCCGATCTGTTCTTCCCCATCGGGACGACCGGACCCGCGGTCGACCAGATCGAGTCGGCCAAGCGGGTCTGTCGGACTTGCGAAGTCCAGGAGACCTGTCTCGACTTCGCCCTCGCCACCAACCAGGAGTCCGGCGTATGGGGCGCCACCTCCGAGGAGGAGCGACGCAAGCTCCGCAAGGCCTGGCTCGCCGCCCGGCGTCGGGCCTCCTGAGCCGCTCCTCCGTTTCCGCCGGCACCGGCCTCGGCTCACCACCTACGCAGACTCACGAGTCTCGTTGGCTCATCACCTACGCCGACCCACGCCCAGCATCGACTCACCACCTACGTCGGCTCACGCCCTACGCCGACTCCCGACGCCCGGGCCCGGCGACGGCCGAATCCCTCCACGGCAGGTTCGTCGGAGCTCCACGGATCCTGACCGGCGGCACGGATCCTGACGGCTACTGACCGATCGGCTGGGGGTCCCGCGCCGGCAGCTCGATGGTCACCAGGGTCCCTGTCTGGTCGGAACCGTCGACACGCCGGTTCTGCATGGTGATGGTGCCGTCGAGTTGGCTGCGGACCAGGTCCCGGACGATCGAGAGTCCCAGGCTCTGCGTCTCCTCGATGTCGAATCCCTCGGGTAGGCCCGAGCCGTCGTCGACCACCTCGACCCGCAGCAACTTGCCGTCGGTCTGCAGGTTGACGCTGATGGTGCCCGTCACCCCGCGTTCGCCCGGTTCGGGCATGCCGTCCTCCCCGTCCGCCTCGAAGTCGAGGAACGCGTGCTCGATGGCGTTCTGCACCAGCTCGGCCAGTACCACGGCGAGCGGGGTCGCCACGTCGGCGGGCACCTCCCCCAGGCCGCCGGTCACCTCGAAGGTCAGGTGACGGGAAACGACCGAATCCTTGGCCATCCGGATCAGCGACGTCACGATCTCGTCGAAGGGGACCTGGTCGCTCGGCTCCCGGGAGAGGATCTCGTGGACGATGGCGATGGACCGCACCCGTCGTTCCGCCTCGAAGAGGGCGACCCTCCCGCCGCCGGGCGGCAGCCGCCGGGCCTGCAGCCGAAGCAGTGCCGAGATGGTCTGGAGATTGTTCTTCACGCGGTGATGGACCTCGCGGATGGCGGCGTCCTTGGACAGGAGCAGCCGGTCGAGGCGGCGAACGTCGGTGACGTCGCGCAGCAAGACGATGCATCCGGTGACCACGGAGTCCTGGATCAGGGGGATGCAGTGCAGGAGCACGGTGACGTCGGGCCGCCGCTCGACCTCCTCCACCACCGGTAGGGCCGAAGCCAGGGCCCACTCGATGGCCGACTCCTCGATCCCGAGGTCGGTGAGTCGGCGTCCCTCGATCTGGGAGTACATCCCCATGCGGTGGAGGGCGTTGGTGGCGTTCGGGGAGGCATACCGGACGCGCCCCTCCTCGTCGACCAGGACCACGCCGTCCCCGACCCGGGGTGCCTCCTCGGTCGCCACCTCCTCGCTCGGGAACGGGAACGAACCCTCCGAGAGCATGGTGGCGAACCGGTTGAACACGTCCCGGTAAGTGCGTTCGAGGTGGCCCGGCCGACGTCCGGCACCCGACGAGAGCCGCGCCAGGACGGACACGGTCTCCCCTTGGCACCGCACGGGGATGCACTGCAGTCGTACCGGCTCACCGCCCGGTTCGAGCACGATCTCCCCCCTCGACGACTCCCCTGTCGTGAACGACTCGACGACGAGCGGCCACACATCGGCGTCCACCGTCTGACCAACCAGGTCGTGCTCGATGACCGTCGAACTGTTCGAGGGTCGCATCTGGCCGAGGATCACCAACTCGAGACGTCCGGGACGCGGATCGGTCAGGTCCGGTGCCATCGGCGCCATGAGGACCAGGTCGGAGAAGGACAGGTCGGCGAGGATGCCCCATGTCCCGAGGAGCCGCTGGAGGTGGGCGAGCTGATCGTCGTCCAGATTGGTGCGCTCGAAGGCGAGCTCCGCCGGCGTTGCCATCGTCAGTCCTTCCTCGATACGGGTGTGTTCGGTTCGACCGACCCTTCCGGTCCGTCGAGCGATCCGGGTGCGGGTGACACGGCGATCTCGTGCGGTCGTCGACCGCGGAACCCGCGGAGGGTCTGCACGCCGGCCGCCATCAACAGGGCGCGCATGTCGTCCGCCCGGTCGGCCACGTCCGGCAGGGTGTGGGCGTCCGAGGCGGTGGTGAGCGGAACACCCTGCTCCACGAAGCGTCGCAGGAGCGGAGGCGCCGGGTATTCCTCGCCGACCGGCTTGCGCCACCCGGCCGACGACAGCTCGGCGGCCATCCCCGAGCGCACCGCCGCCTCGGTGATCCGGTCGTAGAACTCGTCGGGGACGGCAGGGACCCGCCCGGCGATCTTGATCAGGTCGGGGTGGGCGAAGACGTCGCACACCCCGGAGGCACCGAGCTCCTCCATGGCCCGCGTGTACTCGTCCCATACCTGGTCGACGGCCCGGTGGTCCCATTCGGCCAGGACGAGGGGGTCGTTCAGGACATCGAAACGCCACGTCCCCAGCCAGTGGACGGAGCCGAGCAGGACGTCGAACGGATAGCCCTCGAGCAGGTCGGCGACATCGTCCATGCGGTCCTGGTAGTAGTCGACCTCCAGGCCCAGTACTACCGGGAGCCCGGCAGCCTTGACCGCTTCGACGACCTCGACGTAGTCGTCGAGGTCCACCCGGGCATGGTGGTCCCAGTACGCGACCATGCCGGGGCGCAGGGCATCGCCGGGAAGGTCGTCCCAGAATCCGCCGAGACGGTCCCGCGCCTGGGTGAACCGGAACAGGTGCTCAGTCACGGCGATCTCCGTGACCCCGTGGGCGACGGCGTGCTCGCAGTAGGCGGCCACCTGCTCGACGGTGGTCTCGGCGTCGCTCTGGCTGTGGGGCCAGAGGTGGAGGTGGTAGTCCAGCACGCTGGTTGTCGATCCTTTCGGGGCCTGGGGGGAAGGTGCGGTCCGGTGGTGGGGGCGGTGGGTCCGCCGGTCGACCCATCGGTGCGCTCGGGGGTCAGGTGGGCGGCGATCCGGGACGGTGCACGGTCAGTCGCGCCGGCGGATGAGGGTGACCCCGTCGCGGACGGTGGTCTGGACCACCACCACCCGGGGATCGGTGACCAGGAAGTCGTTGAACGCGCGGAGCGCCACCGTGTCCGCACTGGTGTCCGACGGGTCGAGGACACGGCCGGACCAGAGGGTGTTGTCGGCGACGATGAGGCCCCGTGGAGCGAGCTTCGGGAGGACGGCCTCGTAGTAGGACGGGTACGAGGACTTGTCCGCATCGATGAAGACGAGGTCGAAGGGACCGGGAAGCGAGGCGATCGTCTCGATGGCCGGACCCTCGATCACCCTGATCCGGTCGGAGTACGGGCTGGCGGCGATGTGCCGGCGGGCGAAGGCGGCGTGCACCGGGGAGATCTCGCACGAGACGATCCGGCCGCCGGGGGCGAGGCCGGGGGCCATGGCCAGTGCCGAGTACCCGCCGAAGGTCCCGATCTCGAGCACCGACGTGGCGGCGACGGCATAGGTGAGCATCTCCAGGTACCGTCCCTCGAGCCGGCCCACCATCATGTTGGGACTGTCGAGCGTGGTGACGAGCTCCGCCGCCAGTGCTTCGAGGTGTTCGGGGGGAGCCGTGGTGTGCTCGGCGGCGTAGGCCTCGAGCGCCGGGTCGACGACGTCGGTCATCCCTGCATCGTAAGGCAGCCGGGGGCCGGCGGGGACAGGCGGCGCAGGCCTTCAGGACCAGATCTGCTCGCCGAGCCGGAGCAGCCCCGACAGGTCGTAGATGTCGGTGTCGAAGAAGGGCACCGTCGCCAGTACGTCGGGGACGACGGCCAGGGTGGCCCGCTCCTCCATCTCCCGGAGGGCGACGATCTGGAAGTTGAGGTAGCTGTCGGCGACCTCGGTCAGCACGCGGGCGATCTGGGCCGGATCACCGAGTGCCGGGTCGCCCGCACCGATGACCGGGGCCAGGGCTCCGGCCAGCTCGTCGGCCCGGTCCTTCATCGACTCGGCCACCTTGGTGCCGCCCCGGCCCCGCAGGTAGTCGGGAAGGACCTTGTTGAGCACGATGGCCCCGAGGTGGAGCTTCCTGGCGGTCAGCTCCTCGGCGAAGAACTCGGCCTCGCGCAGCGGGGTGGCCTCCAGGGTCGACACCACCACGAACGTGGTGCGCCGGTCGGCGAGCAGCCGCCCGACCGCCTTCGAACGCTCGACGAACCCGTCGTACATCGTCTGAAAGAGGATGAAGAACTCGGAGATGTCCGACATGAACTCGGTGCCCAGGATGCGATCCGAGATCTGGTAGAAGGGCTTGGTGGCGACGTTCACCAACTTCGACCGGTAGGGCACGATCAGCCACCTCAGCAGCCGCGAGGAGAAGAAGTCGGCGAGGCGCTCGGGGGCGTCGAGGAAATCGAGCGCGTTGCGGGTGGGCGGGGTGTCCACCACGATCAGGTCGTATTCGGCCGCACTGTGGATCTCGTACAGCCGTTCCATGGCGATGTAGTCGTGGCTCTGGATGAAACGTCCGGCGATGTTCTGGTAGAGCGGGTTGGCCAGGATCTCGTCACGGGTCTGCTCGTCGGGCGCATGGTGGCGGATGAGGGAGTCCCACGACTCCTTGGTGTCGAGCATGGCGGCCCACAGCTCGCCCCGTGGCCTCACCCCCGCTGCCTTGAAGGCGGAGTTGGGCACCCGGTGCTCGGTGTTGCCGATGCCGTCGAGGCCGAGGGCGTTCGCCAGACGCTTTGCCGGGTCGACGGTGAGCACCAGCACCTTGGAGCCGTGGTTGACGGCGGCCATCAACGCCGACGCCGCGGCCGTGGTCGTCTTGCCCACGCCCCCGGGGCCGCAGGCCACCACGATCTCCTTGGTGGCGAGCAGGCTGTCCATGGTCGGGGCCGGTTCCGGAGCCGTCCCCGCATCCCCCTTGCGGGCAGCGCGGGCAGTACGGACAGGCCGGGCGGGGCGTTCCTTGCCGCTGGGGCGCTCGGGCATCAGTAGCCCAACTCCTCGCCGAGGGACTCGGCCACCTGCCGGGTCGTCCGCAGCCCGTGGGAACGGGTGAACAGAAAGGGCAGGTACAGGAGTGGGACCGCAGGATCGATCCCCTCGCGCAGCCGTTCGAGATGGGTGGAGCGGGTCCGGCGCATGGTGACCGCCAACCTGGCGGCATCGAGGACCGGCTCGGCGTCGCCGTCAACCAGGCCGTCGAGCAGGGAGAGCGCCCCCGTCGCGCCGAGGGCGTCGAAGACGGCCTCCTCTTGGCGCCCGAACAGCTCGGGGAGCACACGGTTGACCACGACCGCGGCCAGGTCCACCGTGGTCTCCTCGCGCACCCGGACGGCGAGTTCGATCGTCTCGCTTACCGGCATCTCCTCGGGCGTGCACACGGCGAGCAGTCCGGTCACGGCGGGGTCGGACAGCAGGTCCAGCATCCAGCCCGTCTGGGTCCGGATGAGGCCCACCTTGACCAGCCCGTTGACGGCCTGGGGGGCCGCCAGTTGGCCGACGATGTGCCCCGAGGCCGGGGCGTCGACCACCACGAGATCCCAGTCGCCGTCGCGCACCTCGAAGCACAGCTTTCCCATGGTCAGGATCTCCCTGACCCCCGGAGCGGCGGTGGCGAGGAAGTCGAAGGCCTTGGCCACCGGACCGATGCGACCGACGATGGGGATGCGCAGCTGCAGTTTCAGGTACTCCCGGAGCGACGCCTCGGTGTCCATGGTCATGGCGAAGACGCCGGGCTGGACCTCCTTCTCCTTGAACGAGGTGGGTGGGGCCTCGTAGTAGGCGGCCATCTCGCCCTTGGCGTCGATCTCGCAGATCAGGACCTTCTTGCCCCGCGACGCGGCCAGCAGTGCGAGGGCGGAGGCGACGGTCGTCTTGCCGGTACCGCCCTTGCCGGTGACGAAGATCAGCCTCCGGTCGAGGATCGACGGCATCGAGTCAGCGGGCACGTCGGCCGTTCGTCCTGGACGCCGGGCGCGCTGACGTGGAGCGTCGAATCAGGAGATCCCGAAGCCGACCCGCCGGTCGGAAGAGGGTGGGTCGAGCTCGATGTAGGCGATCTTTCCTACCGGGACCCCGACCTGGCGGCCCTTGCGGTCGGTGAGCCAGAGGATCTTGTCGTCCTCGTCCAGCGCCGCCTCTATGTCGGCCAGGACCTTGTCTCGGTCAGCATCGTCGGGTAGCTCGATGTCGAGCTCCTTCATCGACTGCACGATCCCGATACGTACGTCCACCTGGCACGCTCCTCTCGAACCCGGCGGTCGGTGGGACCGCCCGGTATCCCTGACGATACAGCCCTCCAGGGCAGCGCCGTCCCGTCGTCGCGCCCATGGTGCACACTGACAGCATGGAAGGCGAGGCACCAGACACCGCCGGGTCGGCCGCCGGGTCGGCCGTCGACCCGGCCGCCGGGGCGGTCACGGGGTCGGTCACGGGGATCCAACGGCCCACCGAGAGCGAACGGAACCGCAAGTGGGCCTCGACGATGTCGGGCCATGGCAGTGACGGGGTGACGTTCGCCCATCGGGACAGCAGGGCCACCATCGGAACGGAACTACCGGCCCCGGGATTCGATCGACTGGCACGCGAGGAGCTGGAGCGGGCCCAGCTGGCCCCTGGCGCCACCCATTCCCTCGGCGCCGGCTCCAGGCGACGGGACGAGGAGCCCGATCGGTGGCGCACCTGCTTCGAGCGTGATCGCGATCGGATCCTCCACGCACCGTCGTTCCGGAGACTGGCCGGCAAGACCCAGGTCTTCGTCTTCCCCGACGACCACCAGCGGACCCGCCTCACCCACGCCCTCGAGGTTGCCCAGGTGGCGGTGGGCATCGCCCGGGCATGCCGCCTCAACGTGGCCCTGACGGAGGCCATCGCCCTCGGGCACGACTGCGGCCACGGGCCCGGCGGCCATGCCAGTGAGGACGCGCTGTCCCCGTACGTCAGTGGCGGATTCGACCATGCTCCGTGGGGGGCCGACGTGTCGTTGGCGTCGCTCAACCTGTGCGACGAGACACTCGACGGCATCCGCAACCATTCGTGGTCCCGGCCGGCTCCGATGACCCCCGAGGGCGAGGTGGTGAGCTGGGCCGACCGGATCGCCTACGTCTGCCATGACTTCGAGGACGCCGTCCGGAGCGGCATCGTGACGTCGGAGGCACTCCCCCGGATCGTCCGCGACCGGTGCGGCGACCGGCGGGGCCAACAGCTCGGCACGTTCATCGACGCGCTGGTCGACACCACGCTCCGCACCGGGCGAATCGGCATGGCCGACGCCGAGGCCGAGGCCCTGGCCGCCTTCCGGGCGAGCAACTACGAGCACATCTACCTGCGGCCGAGCTCGGTGGCCCAGGGCGAAGCGGTGGTCGCCGTCCTCCAGGCCCTGGTCGAGCACTTCGGCGACCGACCGCACCTGATCCCGTCGGCCGGGCCGGACGACGACGGCCTGACCGGGGGCGAGCCCGGCGCGGTGCACGCGGCCGTGGCCTACGTGGCCGGCATGACCGACCGGTTCGCGTTCTCCCAGGCCGTAGCCCGGTTGGGCTGGGACCCGGGCAAGCTGCCCGTGGGCATCGGTGTGGCAGGGCGCTACTGACCGCTCGGCCCGGTGGGGGCGAGCGGTGTCCGTCGGTGTCCCCCGGTGCGCCGCCCTGCCCCCGACGATCGCCCCGGGGTCGGGGCAACCGCCGACCACGAGCGGGCGATGACCTCGAAGGCGGCACGGACGGCGCTCTCGCCCCGGAGCTCGTGCGGCCGGGCCGGACAGGAGGCAGCGGCCAGGAGGTCGGCCAGGCTGTCGAACGCGGCAGCCGGCCTCCCGCGGGTCACGGCACCGCCGTCGGGCGCCACGCGGTGCCGGTCCGGGTGCGGCCCGTGGAGGGGGTCTCGATCACGCACGGAGCGGCACCTTCTCGGTACGGACGTCCGGGACCGGGTACGACGGGGAACCGGAGCCTTCGAGCCGCTGCTCGAGCCGCCGGAGACCCCGGTGGCAGAGGACCCGGACGGCACCCGGAGTCCGGTCCATGAGCCGGGCGACATGGGCGATCTCGAGTCCGCCCACGACACGGAGCATGACCGCCTCGGCCTGGTCGTGCGGGAGCGTTCCGATGAGGGCGATGGCGGCGTCGATGTCCGAATGGTCCGTGACCTCCGTCTCGATCGATTCCTCCGATGGCATGGACCGCAGGACGGCGACGTCGATGGGCTCGGGCCGGCGGTGGGTACCCCGGTACCAGTCGGTGACCCGGTTGCGTGCGATCGTGAAGAGCCAGGAACGGAATCCCGGTTCGTCGCCCTCGAAGGTGGGCAGGACCCGAGCCACGCGCAGCCAGACATCGGCGGCCAGGTCCTCCGCCTCCGATGCCGACTTCACGGTCAGGTAGCGCAACAGCCCGGGTTGGAACTCGCGCCAGAGACGGGTGAAGGCGCCCTCATCGCCCTGCTGGGCCGCTCGCATCGTCACCGTGAAGTCCCGCACCTGCTCCCCCTGTCATGTGCTCTGCGAGCGCAGTGGAACGGGGGTGATCGTCGCCGCGCCCGGTGGGGCACCTGCGACACGTCGCACGTGCCGGTCACCGATGCACCCGTCACCGCCCTTCCCGGTGGGTGACGACGGGCGCTCTCGGGCTCTCGATCGCTCCATCTCCCCGATGTTGCGCACACAGATCCATGGGCCCCGCACCTTCATCATCCCGAGTGTCCCGGTGGATGCGGGGCCGGCCAGCGTTGCACGAATCCCACGCAGGCCCTCACTCCTCTTGAACGAGCCGCACACACCGTCTGTTACTGGACCGAAGGCCAAATTCCTTGCCCCCACCGCCTCCGGCGAGGCCGGCTGGGCACGTGTCCGCACGTGTGACGGCGCGACGAAGGCGGGGCCGGAGCCCCGCCTTCGTGCGCTACCGTGCCCCACCCCGGCTCGGGTGGGAGATCAGGCTCAGCTGATGGACAGGTTGCTGTCCGAGCCGAGGCCGGCCGTGGCGATGGTCGGGACCGTGCTCCCACCGGCGGCGGACAGGTAGTCCGTGAAGAACGAGCCCGTCGTCCCCGGACCGGTATCCGTCTGCAGGCAGATCACCAGTGTGTAGGTGGCGTCGGACCCGCTGATGACGACGGGACCGCCCGCGGCCAGGTCGACGGCACCGGTCAACTGGAAGCCGACCGTGGAACCGCAGGCTCCGCCCGGTGTCACCTCACTGGTGCCACCTGAGGTGACTTCCAGGACGATCTTGGTCCCGTTGTCCTCCGATGGGATCCCGGGTGACAAGGACGAGACGATCTCGGAGACGCCCGACGAGGCCAGCGACGAGGCCGTGTCATAGAAGTTGGGATCCTTGGCCAGGGTCTTCGGCGGAGCGATCGAGCACTCGGGGGCAGGAGACGACGCCCCTGCGCACGGTGTCGTCGAGGACACGATCTTCTCCTTGATCGCCTTGGTCGAACACTGTGCGCTGCTCCCCGACTGGAGCGTGACGTCCGTCTTGGTGTCCTCGACCGTCTTGTTGGTCAGGGATCCGTCGTAGGACAGGCCCGGCTTGGCGAAGGTCACGGTGCCACCCAGATTGCAGGAGACCGCGACTGGCGGCAACGCCTTGGCCGATGAGACTGCGGCACCGGTCACGGCTGTCACTCCGGCCATGGCGGCGGCAGGCATGGCGACTGCCGCCGCGAGTACAAGCATCTTTCGGATCATTTGTTGTTGCTCCTTGCTCTTGTTCGCATCCCCCGCGTGTCCACGGGCCAGGAGTCGACTGGCGGGCGCCCGCCGACCTGTGCAGCACACGACCGACCGGACAATCCCCCCGGAGGGCCTACTGGATAGAACGATCGGTTCCGATCGACTGTTACCCCGGATCGGGCAGTCCTGATCCGCGCAAGCAGTCCTGATCCGCGCATGCTGAACCGCGGAGGGAGTCCTGATCCGCGCAGTCGACCCGGAAATCCGGGGTGCGACGCAAGGTCGGGAGGCCGCTCCGCTCCCGGCCGTCAGACCCGACTGACGGCGCGCGGATCGTCGGTCGACACGATGTCCTTGCCCAGCGGGGCGATCGCCGCCGCCGCCAGCTTGAAGTCGGCGATTCCGAGCGGGATCCCGACGATCGTGACACAGAGGAGGACCCCGGTGACGATGTGGGCCATGGCCATCCACAGCCCGGCCAGCAGGAACCACAGCACGTTCCCGATGAACGATCCGGCACCGGCGTCCGGCTTGGGCACGAGCGTCCGGCCGAACGGCCACAACGTGAAGGCGGCCAGGCGGAAGCTGGCGATGCCGAACGGGATGGTGACGATGAGGATGCACATCACCACACCGGCGATCACGTAGCCGATGGCGAGCCATAGGCCGCAGAGCACCAGCCACAGGATGTTCAGAACGGTCTTCACGTACCCAGCATGTCACCGGTGATCCCGCACCCGTAGGGCGGCGGCGATCCCGTTGAGCGCGACCCCGTTGAGACGGATCGACGACGGTCGTAGGATCGACGGCATCGGGGCAGAGGACCGATCGAGGAGGTCGTCATGGTCATCCGGGAGACGGGTCGGCACGATCAGCAGGCCGCGGCGGAGAAGGTCGGCGCTCCCTACGGCACCGGTTCGAGCGCACCTCCCGGCAGTGCGGCCGAGGCGCTCGCTCCGCTGCTCGATCTGCTCATGGGTCCCGGCGCCCGTGTTCGGATCGACTTCTGGGACGGCAGTCGCCTCGAGCACCAGGACGCCGTCGGCACCCTGAGCGTCCACTCGCCCGACGCCCTGCGGCGCATCGCGTGGGCGCCGGGTGAGCTCGGCGTCTCCCGGGCCTTCGTCGCCGGCGACCTGTCGATCGAGGGGGACGTCTTCGAGGTCCTCGTCGCCCTGCGCGACGCCTCACCGGCCAGGCTCCGCGGATTCGACGGACGCGCTCTGGCCGCGACGCTCCGCGCCGCAGTCAGGGTCGGGGCGATCGGCGCTCCGCTCCCCCCGCCTCCCGAGGAGTGCCGGCCATCGGGCCGGATCCACTCGCCCAGGCGGGACGCCCGGGCCATCAGCCACCACTACGACGTGGGCAACGACTTCTACGAGCTCGTCCTCGGATCGAGCTGGACCTATTCGTGCGCCCGGTTCGTCACCCCCGCAACCACCCTCGACGAGGCTCAGGCCGCCAAGCACGAGCTGGTCTGCCGGAAGCTCGGCCTCGATGACCGCCCCGGGTCCCGGTTGCTCGATGTCGGGTGCGGATGGGGGTCGATGGCCATCCACGCGGCCCTCCACCACGGGGCCACCGTGGTCGGCGTCGCTCTCAGCCACGAGCAGGTCGACCGGGCCCGCGAGCGGGTACGCGAGGCCGGCCTCGAGGACGCGGTCGAGATCCGCTACCAGGACTACCGGGATCTCCACGGCGAGCAGTTCGACGCCATCTCGTCGATCGGGATGTTCGAACATGTCGGTACGGCGCGGACACTCGAATACTTCACCACCCTCCGACGTCTGCTGGCACCCACCGGGCGCCTTCTCAACCACGCCATCTCGTCGCCGGGGGGATCGAGACTCGGGTCACGGACCTTCATCGGCCGCTACGTCTTCCCCGACGGTGAGCTCATCGACGTGGGCAAGGTGGTTCTCGCCATGGAACGGGCAGGGTTCGAGATGCGCGACGTCGAGTCCCTCCGTGAGCACTACTCGCGCACCCTCCACTGCTGGGTGGCCAACCTCGAAGCTCACTGGGACGAGGCGGTGAAGCTGGTCGGGCGGGCCCGTGCCGAGATCTGGAGGCTCTACATGGCGGGTTCGGCCATCGGGTTCGACGACGGGGGCATCGCCGTCCACCAGGTGCTCGGCGTGGTGCCCGACGCCGACGGATCGAGCGGCATGCCCCGCACCAGGAACGATTGGGATTGATCGAGACCGCGCAGGGCCGACCCGGGCCGACCCGGGCCGGTGGCAGCGTGGCGCCGCCCACCCCGTCGGTCGCCCACCCCGTCGGTCGCCCACCCGACCGGCCGCCCACCCGACCGGCCGCCCACCCCGTCAGTCGACGAACTGAGGATCGCCGGCGCAGCGGGCGATGAGGTCTACACGGAGCGAGAAGCCGGCATCGACCAGAAGGTCGCGCAGGCAGTCGCGCTCCCTTCTCAGGCGGCGGAGCTCCCCGACGAACTCGTCGATGGTGAAGATGCCGAGCTCCGCCGACTCGACGACATCGTCGTCGGGTTCGACCTGTTCATGGATGATCGGCCATCGGAGCCCCATAGTGAACACATCGTGCACATCGGCCCTGGGCTTGAGCGGTAGTTGGCAGCATCCAACCGACGGGTACCGGCGCGTGGGCCGGCGTCCGGCTTCCCGGATTCCGGGAAGGACTCGCCCTCCCATCGGGCAGAGGTGTTCCCGGACCCGTGCCGAACCGACGCAGCGGCAGGCGCCCTGCCGGCCACATCGGCTCTACTTGACCGTGAGTTCCCGCCGGTAGACGCGCGCCGGTCCGAGGGACGCGATGGTCGCGGCCAGCTCGGTGAACACGACGGCCGCCTCGCCGTCCGGGTCGGCCACCACCACGGGCACACCCTCGTCGCCCCCCTCGCGGAGCGCGGGGACGAGCGGCACCTTCCCGATGAGCGGTACACCGAGATCCTTGGCCAGCTGCTCTCCCCCGCCACTGCCGAACAGTTCGTAGCACGTACCGTCGTCCCCGGTGAACCAGCTCATGTTCTCGATCACCCCTCGCACGGCCAGCTTCAGCTTGCGCGCTGCGTAGGCCGAACGCTGGGCCACCCGCTGTGCGGCGGGCTGGGGCGTCGTGACCACGAAGACCTCGGTCTTGGTCAGGTACTGGCCAAGTGACAGGGTCACGTCGCCGGTGCCCGGCGGCATGTCGATCAGCAAGAAGTCCGGCTCGCCCCAGTAGGCGTCCACCAGGAACTGCTCGAGTGCCTTGTGCAGCATCGGTCCGCGCCAGATCACGGGCGTGTCGTCGGCCACGAAGAATCCCATCGACAGGCACCGGACGCCGTTTGCGGTGGGCGGCACCACCAGGTCGCCGATGATCAGCGGGTCGGTGTGCACGCCGAGCATCTTCGGGACCGAGAACCCGTACACGTCGGCGTCGAGGATGCCCACGTCGTAGCCGGCCTTCGACAGGGCCACGGCCAGGTTCACCGTCACCGAGGACTTGCCCACGCCGCCCTTGCCCGAGGAGATGCCCAGGATCCGGGTCTTCGACCGGGGCTCCATGAACTTGTTGGGCCGTCCCTCCTCGTGCCCGAGGGACCCGCCCTGTCCGTGTCCGCCACCGTGGCCGTGGCCGTGGTCGTGGCCGTGGTCGTGGTCTGCCGCGTGCATGACCCCGCCGTCCACCGCGTCGCCTCGCAGGAGCATCCGCAATCGGGCACGGGGCTCCTCCCCCATGACCGTGGTGTCGACGACCACCTCGTCGACCCCTCCCGGCGCCGCCACCGCGGCCCGTACCCGGGACAGGAGCTCGTCGACCTGGGGGTACTGGGTGACAGGCAACTCCAACTCGACCGTCACCTTCTTCCGCTTGGCGCGGACCTGGCCGACCATGCCCAACTCCCCCAGTGGACGGCGCAGCTCGGGGTCGACCACGGCCGCGACAACAGCTGCGACCTGGGACTCGTCGATGGACATGGGGCTCTCCTGAGGGGAATTCGGCGTCACCGGTAGACTAGGGGACGTGCAGCCCGACCCGGACAGCCCCGTGGGCCCTCCAGCCTCGGACTCCGACAGCCACTTCGCCGCGGCGGTGACCGCGGTGACCTCCGCATTCGGCGATCCCACCCGACGGGAGATCTACCTCTTCGTCCGATCGAATCCGGGGTCCACGGCCTCCGAGGTGGCTGCCCAGTTCTCCCTCCACCCCAATGTCGCCCGACACCACCTCGAGCGGCTGGCCACCGGCGGCTACGTCGAGGTCACCATGGAACGTGCCGCCGGCAACGGGGCCGGGCGACCGTCCAAGCGGTTCCGGGCCATCGGGAACGACCCCACCCTCGATCTGCTGACCCGCCGGGACGACCTGCTGGTCCTGCTGCTCCAGGAGGCCCTCCAGATGCTGGGCCCCCAGGCCGCCGAGAGCATGGCCGAGCGGGTGGGCGAGGAGTACGGACGCACCCTCGCCGGCCAGATGTCCCCCGGGGACAGCCAGCGGTCGCTACGTACGGCGATGCACGCGATCGCCGACACCCTGACGGCCCACGGGTTCGACGCCCACGCCGAGGACCAGGGGACCTCGACCGCCGTGGTGGCCGACAACTGCCCGTTCGGTGATGCCGCCTCGCAGTACCCGGTCCTGTGTGCCGTCGACCGTGGCATGGTCAAGGGACTGCTGGCCGGCCTGTGCGGTGACGATCCCGCCGTCGTGCCGGTCGTCCTGTCGTCGTCCCGTGCCAAGGGCGACGACTCCTGTGCCGCCGTGGTCTGACCGCCAGCCGTGGCCCGCCACTACCTCGACCACGCCTCCACCACCCCGCTCCGCCCCGAAGCCGGGGCCGCCATGGCGGCCTGGGACGACACGGGGATCACCGCCGACCCCGGTCGGGTCCATACCGAGGGTCGCATGGTCCGTGTGGCGCTCGAGGAGGCCCGCGAGCAGGTGGCGGGATTCTTCGGTGTCCGTCCCCGCCAGGTCGTCCTGACCTCGGGTGGCACCGAGGCGATCAATGCCGCGGTGTGGGGCGTGCTGGCCGTCGGCGCACCCGGTCGCCACGGTGCCCCGGCCCCGGTGGCCTGTGCGGCCGTCGAGCACTCCGCCGTGCGGGACGCATCGGCCCGGCACGGCGCCGTCGTCCCGATCGAGGTGGACGGGATGGGCCGGATCCACCCGGCCGCCGTCGAGGACGCCCTGACCGGCTCCGTCGCCCGGCACGGGCGTCCTCCGGAACTCGTCCACTGCCAGGCCGCCAACCACGAGGTCGGGACGATCCATGACCTACCCGCCGTGGTCGAGCTGTGCCGGAGACACGGCGTTCCGGTACACGTCGACGCAGTGGCGGTGGCCGGGCACTCCGCCTGGGACGCCGGTTCGTCGGGGGCCGACCTGGTGTCGGTGTCCTCCCACAAGCTGGGCGGACCGGTCGGCGTCGGGGCACTGATCCTCCGACGGGGGCTCCTGATCGAGCCGTTCCTGGTCGGTGGCGAACAGGAGCGGGGCCGGCGGGCGGGCCTCGAGAACGTGCGCGGGGCGATCGGCTTCGGCGCGGCGGTCCAGGTCCTGGCCGGGTCGGGCCGGCTGATCGACGAGGCGGCCCTGGCCCGGCGGCACACCGATCGGCTCCTGGCCACCGCCCTCGAGGTGGACGGTGTCGTCCCGTACGGCGACACGACCGGTCGGGTGCCCCACATCGTCTGCTTCGGCGTGGAAGGCGTCGAGGCCGAACCGGTCCTTCTCGGTCTCGACCAGGCCGGTGTGGCCGTGCACTCGGGGTCGTCGTGCTCGTCGGAGTCACTCGAACCGTCCCCCGTGCTCCAGGCCATGGGCGTGGACGGCGAGCGGTCGGTGCGGCTCTCGGTCGGCTGGTCCACGACCGACGAGGACGTCGACGCATTCGCCGGCGCCTTCGCCGGGGTCGTGGGTCGCCTCCGACAGCTGGCCCCCTCGTGAGCCGGCCCGGCGGCGCCGGGTGCGGGCTAGGTTCTGCGCCATGCGTGCGGTCGTCTGCGAGGAGTTCGGTCCCCTCGACACGCTCATGGTCGAGGAACGTCCCGTCCCGGCGCCCGGTGACGGGATGGTGGTCGTCGACGTGGCCGCCGCCGGCGTCAACTTCGTCGACGGGCTGATCTGCCAGGGCCGGTACCAGCTCAAACCGCCGACCCCGTTCGTACCCGGGAGCGAGGTGGCCGGCATCGTGTCCGCGGTCGGCCCGGGCGTCACCGACCACGCCGTGGGCGACCGGGTGCTGGCCTTCTGCGGCTTCGGTGGGTTCGCCGGCCAGGTGACGGTGCCCTCACTGTCGCTGGTAGCCGTGCCCGAGGCCATCGACCTCGCCCAGGCCGCCGCCCTCGTCCAGAGCTACTGCACGGCCCTGTTCACCCTGACCCGTCGCACCACCGTGGCCCCGGACGAGTGGGTACTGGTCCTCGGTGCCGGTGGGGGCATCGGGTTGGCGGCGGTGGACGTGGCCACCGCACTCGGTGCACGGGTCATCGCCGCCGCCTCCACCCCCGACAAGCTCGCGGCGGCCGTGGCCATGGGGGCCGAGGCCACCATCGCCTACGAGGACGAGGACCTGAAGGCCAGGGCCCGCGAGCTCTCCGGGGGCGGCGTGGACGTCGTCGTCGATCCGGTGGGTGGCGCTTACGCCGAGCCGGCGCTGCGGGCCACCCGCCACATGGGACGGTTCTGCGTCATCGGTTTCGCCTCCGGGACGATCCCTTCCATCCCGACCAATCAGGTCCTGCTCAACAACCGCACCCTGATCGGTGTGGACTGGGGCGGGTGGACGTTCAAGGACCCCCTCGGCAACCGGGCGGTGATCGACGAACTCATGGGCATGGTGGCCGCCGGGCGGCTCCACCCGACCCGGCCGGCGACCCGGCGCCTCGAGGAGGCGGCCGCGGTGATGGAGGGCCTGATCGACCGGACCATCGCCGGAAAGGTCGTGCTCGTACCCTGACCCGGCGGTTCAGCCGGCAGGGACCCCGGCCGGAACGGGCTGCCCGGCCTGGGTGAACGCAGTGCGCAGGGTGGCCGACGCCTGGTCCAGTACCGAGGACGGCGGATCGTCGGCCAGGAACAGGCGGTACTGGTCGGCCGCTCCTGCGGCGTTCCCGTCCTGATCGAGCAGGACGGTGCCGAGGTACAGGTGGACGGCGTAGTCGTCCGGAGCGAGGGCGGCCGCCTGTTCCAGCTTGGCCCGGGCGTCACTGATCAGCGAGGCGCTCGAGCCGTCCTGGCCGACCCGGTACTCGAGCCAGCCGAGTTGGGCCAGGGCAACCTCGTCGTCGGGGTGGGTGGTCAGGATCTGCTGGTAGAGCTGCGCGGCCTGACCGAGTTGGCCCTCGTTCTCCACGGTCGCCGCCTGATCGAGTGACCGGGCGAGTTGCTGGCTCGGACTGAGGGCCACCGAGCCGGTGGCGGTCTCGCCCGGCAGCCGGACCGAGGTGAACAGCGGGACGGCGAGGATCAGTGCCGCCACGAAGCAGACCACGGCGCCGACGAGGAACCACCGGTTCCGACCGCGTCGCCCCCGCTCCGGTGCCACCGCAGCGTCCCCGTCGTAGGTCACGTCCGAGGGGACCCCAGCGGACGCCGGAAGCGTCGCGGTGGCGACGGAGCCGGACGTGGCGGATTCGAGGGAGTCGACGGTGGTGGTGGTACCGGCGGCGGTCACCGCCGCCGGTGACCCCGCGGGTCCGACACCGGCGGCGATCGGGCCGAGAAAGCCCAGCCGGGCCAGGTCGCGCTGGCGCAGCCTCAGGTAGTCGACGTCGGACAGGTCCCCGGCGAGGTATTCGGCGTCGGCGTCGGCCAGTGACTGCAGGAGGAACCGCCGTCGCTCGTCCACCATCCCGGCGTCGGCGGTCCCCGAACGCAGGTCGGCGTCGAGATCGGCGTCACTCTGCCGCCGCCTCCGCGTCAACGCCGCGGCGAGCGCCACGACGGCGGCGAACCCGACGACGACCGGGAGCAGCCAGACCAGGACCGCCCACCCGCTGGTCGGGGGGTCGAGCACGATGGCCGACCCGTAGCGCGCGACCAGGAAGTTCTCGATCTGCTGGTCGCTCCGGCCCTCGCCCACCAGTCGGTCGACCGTCGCGCGCACCGTCACTGCCGTCGGTGCGCTCGACACGGCGACCGAGAGGTCTTCGCAGCTCGGGCACCGGATGATCTGCTCGATGGAGCTCGCCCGTTCGGCATTGGTCGGCGGCGCCGAGGCGAACGCACCGCTTCCGAACAGAAGGGCCACGACGAGGACCACGCCGAGCAGGGTCCACAGGGGGAAGTGCCGGCGGGTCATGCCCCGTCCGCTTCGGCGCGGGCGATCAAGGTGTCGAGGTCGGCCGCCGTGACCGGGGCGACGATGTAGGCCACCACCTTGCCGTCGGGGGCGATGAGGAAGGTCGACGGCGGAGCCCGGACCCCGAAGCTCAGCGCCAGGGCGCCCTCGGGGTCGGCCAACGTGGGCCAGGTCGCGCCGATCGTCGCCTGGTAGGACCGGGCGGCGGACGTGGTGTCGTCGAAGACCACGCTCACGAGCCGCGGGTCGCCCGGGTGCTGGTGCTCGAAGTCGAACTGTACGAGGTTCGGCCCCTCCTCCTGGCACGGGACGCACCAGCTGGCGAAGAAGTTGAGGACCACGTACGTCCCGGGCGCCCGGGGCAGGGCGAAGGGACGGCCGTCGACCGTCACCCCACGGATGCCAGGAGCCTGGTTGCCGACCAGCGGGCTCTGGACCTCGGCCACCGTGGCCGGCGGACGGGTGGCCAGCACGGCGATCAGGCCGGCGGCGATCACCAGGACGCCGATCCCGATCCATCGGGCGGTGTGCCGGACCGGCGGAGCCGCCGGGGTCGTCGAGACTGCTGCCGACGCGGCGGGCGCCGTGGGTGCCGCCGATGCTCCCGTCGCCTGGGTCCGGGGGGCGTCCACCGTCCCCGGGGGACTTCCGTCCGGCGACACGGTGACCGGGGACGACGGTCGGGTCACGAGGTCTCACCCGCCCCGACCGGCTCCCGGTCGACGGGGCGCATGTCGGCCGGGTCGGGCTCGGGTGGGGGCGCGACTCCGGCCACCGATGCCGAGACCGGGTCGGTCGGTCGGCGCCTCCGACCGGGGATCGCCGACAGCACGGAGCCGACCACGATCAGTCCCCCGCCGACCCAGAGCCACATGACCAGGGGCTGGACCACGACGCCGAAGGTCCACTGCCCGCCCCGGCCGGGAATGGAGTTGATGGTGAGGTAGACGTCGGAGGTCAGGCTCGAGTCGATGGCCGGTGTGCCCACGGCCTGGGTGCCGGTGCCGAATTGGCTGATGGCGGGGGTGAAGACTGCACCACCATCGACGCGCAGCAGTGCCTGCTGGCTGACGTGGGAGGGCGTGCGCACGATCCGCGTACCGTCGAATTCGACGGTGTGTCCGGCGAACGAGCCGGCCTGTCCCTGGGCGAGGACGACGGTCCCCCGCTGGCCGAAGGCGGTGGCGGCGGCCAGCCCTACGGCGATCAGGACGACACCGATGTGGACGATCATGCCGCCGTTCGCCCGACCGACCAGTCCGCGCCAACCGGCCAGGGCTGACCGGGCCGGCGACCGTCCCGCCACCCGTGCCGTGCGCCACGCGCCCCGCACCGAGAGGACCAGTGCCCTGCCCGCCGAGGATGCGGCGAACGCCCCGAGGCCGAATGCGAGGAGCGGCTCGATCCCGTGGATGCCGCCGATCACGCAGCACACCACGACCAGGACCCCGATGGCCGCGGGCACGGCCAGCCGGCCCCGCATGACCTCGGCGGACGTCTTCCGCCACGGGAGTGCCGGCGCCACCGCCATCAGGAACACCAGCGCGAGCCCGATGGGGATGACCAGGCGGTTGAAGTAGGGAGCACCGACGGCCACCTGGGCCCCCTCGTTCAACGCCTCGTAGAGGAGGGGGAACACGGTCCCGAGGAGGACGACGAAGGCGAACAGGACGAACAGGAGGTTGTTGGCCAGGAACGCGCCCTCGCGGCTGAGTGGCGAGTCGATGCCCCCGGGCGACCGGAGCCTGTCCCCCCGCCACGCGATGAGGCCGACGCCGACCGTTACCACCAGGCCGAAGAAGCCGAGGAGCAGTGGTCCGATCGTCGACGCGGAGAACGAGTGCACCGACTGGATGACCCCGGACCGGGTGAGGAAGGTGCCGAGGATGGTGAGGCTGAAGGTGGCCACCACCAACGACAGGTTCCAGACCCGCAGCAGGCCGCGCCGCTGTTCGACCATGACCGAGTGCAGGTAGGCCGTGCCGACCAGCCACGGCAGCAGCGAGGCGTTCTCCACCGGGTCCCACGCCCAGAAGCCGCCCCACCCGAGCACCTGGTAGGACCACCACGCCCCCAGCACGATGCCCACGGTCAGGAACGTCCAGGCGAACAAGGTCCACCGACGGGTCTCCCCCTGCCAGTCCTCGTCGAGCCGGCCGGTCACCAGCGAGGCGACGGCGAACGCGAACGGGAGGGTGAAGCCGACCAGACCCAGATAGAGGAGAGGCGGGTGGAACAGGACCAGGGGGTTGTCCTGGAGGAGCACGTTGGGACCGAGCCCGTTGGCCGGTACGACGCCGGTCACATGGGTGAACGGGTCGGCCGGACCGAGCATCAGCCCGAAGAAGAAGGCCGACACCACGTACATGACGAGCGTCGCCCAGGCGACGAGCTTGTCGTCGGCACGGGCACGGAACCGCCAGACCATCGCCGTGGCGTAGCCGCCCAGGATGATCCCCCACAGGAGGATCGAGCCGGCGAGCGCCGACCACATGCCGGTGATCGAGTACAGCAACGGGGTCGACCGGCTGTTGTTGTCGGCCACGTAGGTGAGCGAGAAGTCGTGGGTGATGAGCGCCCGCTGCATCGCCGCCGTCGCCACCGCACCACCGAGGAGGATGAGCGGCGCGTAGACCCGGGCACGCCGGAGGTCGCCCGGCCGACCCCGCACGAGCCCGACGACCAGGACCCCGATCCCGACGACGGCGGCCACGAAGGCCAGCAGGACGCCGGTGTGGCCGAAGGTGCCGTTCACCTGCCGCTGCAGCCCGGGTGGTCCGGACCGTCCGTCACCGTTTGCTCCCGTTGGGAGCGGTGACCCGTGCCGGGTACTGGGCGATGTAGGTGGACGTGTGCTTGACGAGGATCTGATCCGACACGAACAGGTCGCCGGCGAAGTGGCCCACCGCGATCACCGGGATGTCCGGCTGGAACAGTTGAGGCGGGCTCCCGGTGTTGTGCACGTCGAGACGCACGGGGCCCGAGGTCACCACGAAGTCCACACCCGCCCGCGTCGGGTGGATCGAGCCCGGCTCGACCACACCCTCCAGGTTGAACGTCTTGGCTCCGAGCGTGGCCTTCTGGGCCATCGCCTGGTCGGCGGTCAGGTAGAAGTCGAGTGCCGATCCGATCCCCTTCGCGATCAGGAAGCCGAGCGCACCGACGAGGACGAGACCGACGACCGCATAGCGGAGCTTGTGACGGGCCCGGCTCGGGGGCACGGCCCGGGTCGCCGGAGGGGGAGGGCCGGCGAGCGGATTGCCGTCGGAGACTCCCGGAGGGGCCGGTGGGGCCGTCGTCACTGCCGGCGCTCCTCGGAGGCGGTGAGGGGGGCGCCCTGCAGTCCCGCGAGGGCCGCCGAGCGGTCCGGAGCGGACGAGGCGATCCGGGCCGCGGTGCGGGTGAGCCGGCGCCGACGCCACACCAGCTGCACTGCGTAGAGGAACAGGATGCCCAGCACGATGACGTAACCGGCGATGACGTAGCGCATCAGCCGACTCCCACCGACCGGGTCGGGGTCACGTCCCGGGTCGGGGTCCCGTCCACCGTTGCGGTCCCCTCGGACCGCCGTTCGGTGAGGGCGAGGTCGAGCTCGTTGGCGGCCAACCAGTCCTCGACGACACCGATCCGGTAGCGGACCAGAAGCATCCAGACGAAGACCAGGGTCAACGCGACGAACCCGAGGAGCAGCGTCCAGGCCATCGACCCGTGGATCGTCGGCGAGAGGTTGGCGTTGAGCACCGTGGCCCCCTGGTGGAGGGTGTGCCACCAGTCGACCGAGAAGTGGACGATCGGGATGTCCACGGCGGCGAAGAGGGCCACGAACGCGCTGCGCCGAGCACGGACCTCGGGTTCGGCCGGCACCCTGCGCAGGGCCATGTAGCCGAGGAACAGGACCAGCAGGACGGCGGTGCTGGTCAGCCTGGCGTCCCACGCCCACCACACACCCCAGGTCGGCTTGCCCCAGATCGACCCGGATATCAGCGTGCAGACGTTGAAGACGACACCCACCTCGACGGCGGCGGCGGCCAGGCGGTCCCAGAAGAGCGAACGCGTCCTCGGCCACAGGTAGAGCACGCTGGCGACAGCGGCCAGACCGAAGGCCAGGTAGAGCGCCACCCAGGCCACACCCGGGTGGATGTAGACCAGTCGGACCAGGTCGCCCTGGACCTTGTCGGGCGGGGTCACCCACAGCCCGAGCCAGACGGTTGCTGCGGTGCCCACCAGGGCGAGGACGCCGACGGTCTGCTCGATCCGCCGCGCCCGGAGCGACTGGAGCGGTAGGGCGTGGCCCTCGGTGACCGGGCCGCGGAGCGCCTCGCCACGTGCCTGGGTCACGCCCGCCTGGGTCGTGGTCGGTCCGTCGCTCATGCCGTCTCCTGGATGGGGCCGAAGAGGATCACACCGATGGCCAAGTAGACGGCGTCGAAGACCACGAGCAGGCGCAGCCACTCGGTACCCTGCGCCGGTGTTCCGCCGGCCATCGCCGACTGCCAGATGCGGGTCCCGGCCAACAGGACCGGAGCCACGATCGGGAGGAGGAGGAACGGCAACAGCGTCTCACGCACCCGTAGCCCCGCGGACAGTGCCCCGTAGAGGGTGCCGGTCGTGGCGAGACCGACCGTTCCGAGCGCGCACGACACGGCGACCAGCCACGGCACCTCGATCCTCGCCCCGTAGAGGAGCACGACCCCGACGCCCAGGAGCACTTCGAGCACGACCAGCTGGACGGCCACGGCCGCCGCCTTGCCCAGGTAGACCCCCGCCGGGTCGATGCCGGACAGACGCAGACCGTCCCGGGCACCGTCGCCGGACTCCACCGAGACGCTGCGCTGGATGGCCAGCACGGTGCAGAACAGCACGGCGACCCAGAAGAGACCCGGGGCACCATGGGCCATGACCTCGCGATCGGGGCCCAGGGCGAACGCGAACAAGGTGAGGGCCACGATGCCGAACGGCGCCACCTGGGAGAGCGCCACACGGGAACGACCTTCGATGCGCAAGTCCTTTCCGGCCACCAGGACCGCGTCACGCCACATGGGCCACCGGTCCCTTCTCCGGGGCGCCGTCCGCCGTGTCATCGGTCAGGTCGGCGGGCTCGGCGCTGTCGGCCCCGACACCGGAGGCCGTCGGAGGGCCGGTCAGCGCCCGCTCGGCGGTGACCCGGCCGCCGGCGACGGTGACCGCCCGGGTCGCCAGCCCTTCGACCGCACCCGCCTCGTGACTGGCGATCAGGACGGTGACCCCGGAGGCGGACGCCTCGGCGACCACCAGGTCCAGGACGTTGCGTGCCGAGGCGTCGAGCCCGGCATGGGGCTCGTCGAGCAGCCACACCTCGGGCCAACGGGCGGTCAGGACGGCGAATGCCACCCGTCGGCGCTGGCCGGCGGACAGCTTGGACGTCGGGGTCTTGGCCAGACGGCCGACCAGCCCCCACCTCTCGCAGGCCGGCTCGATCCGGGCGGCGTCCCCTCCGGCGGCACGGACGGCGAACCGGACGTTTTCGCTGACCGTGAGGTCGTCATAGAGGTGGGAGGCGTGGGAGAGCAGGCCGACCCGGCGTCGTAGGGCCGTCCTGTGCCGGGCCGGGTCGAGACCCAGGATCGACAGACGGCCCGAGGCCAGTGGAACCAGCCCGGCGCACACCCGCAGCAGGCTGGTCTTTCCGGCGCCGTTCGGACCCTCGATCAGGACGGCCTCCCCCACGGCCACGTCGAGGTCGACGCCGGCCAGGAGCGGGAACCGTCCGGAGAGCGCGACCGCGCCACGAAGGGAGACTGCGGAGGAGAGGGGAGCAGCAGGGGCCATGGGCTTCGCCCAATGCTACGGGGGCGGGCGGGCGGTAGCCAGACGGGCGGGGCCCGGCCCGACGGGGGCCGCGAGCAGGCGTGACGATCCCGGGCGGCGCTGACCGGACGGGCGGTCCGGCACCCGGAGCTCCCGTCCCGGTTCAGCTGGTCGACAGCCGGCTCAGGTGGAGGTCGCGCAGCCAGGAGGAGATGTGGGCCGACAGGACGTCGACGTTCCCCGTCAGGAGCAGCAGCCCGAAGGCGACCAGGACGACCCCTCCGACCAGGTCGACGATGCGCAGACGACCCCTCACCCTGGCCAGGAGGTCGGTCATCCGACCGAATGCGAGGCCGCTGAGCAGGAACGGGACACCCAGCCCGAGGGAGTAGGCGAGGAGGAGGGCGATCCCTCCGGTGGCCGAGCCCCCCGTGCCCGCGGCGAGGGCCAGGACGCTTCCGAGCACCGGCCCGATGCAGGGGGTCCAGGCGAAGGCGAACGCCATCCCCATCACCGGCGGGGCCCACGCACCGAGCACCGAGGGGCGGACGAGGAACCGCCGCTCGCCGGCGAGTGCCATGGGGAGTGTCACCCCGGCAGCCATGGCGACCAGGACGGCGCCGAAGACCACGATCAGGATCCCTGATGCCACCTCGAGCCCGTGCTGGTGGGTGAGGAACAGGCGTCCGATCGACGATGCCGAGGCACCGAGGATGGTGAACACCACGGTGAAGCCGGCGATGAAGGCGAGGATCCCCCTCAGCAGGCGGCTGCGCTGGCGCCTCAGCTCGTCGGCGCTGGGGCCCGGCTCACCCTCGTCCTCGGAACGGTCGACCGGTCCGGTGCCTTCCGCGGATCCGACGACAGGCCGGGCGTCGGATCCGACGTCCCCGGCCCCGACCGTCACCGGCCGGCTCGCGGCAGTGCCGGACGGAACGAGGGGCGCCGGATGCAGTGCACCCAGTTCGGCGGCCGAGAGCCCCGACACCATCGACAGGTAGGCCGGCACCAGGGGCAGCACGCACGGCGACAGGAACGAGAGCATCCCGGCGCCGAAGGCGACCAACAGGCCGAGCGGGTCGGCGTGGATCGCCGCCAGTCCGGCCATGGCCAACCGCTAGGCCTTCTGGCTCTTCACCAGGGCCAGGTCGGCCTCGACCATCATCTGGACCAGGGCGGCGAAATCGACCTCCCGGTGCCACCCGAGGGTCTTCTCGGCCTTGGCCGGATCGCCCACCAGGAGGTCCACCTCGGCCGGGCGAAGGAAGCGCTCGTCGATCACGACGAACTTCTCCCAGTCGAGGTCCGCGGCGGCGAACGACAGTTCGACGAGCTCCTTGACCGAGTGGGTCTCCCCGGTGGCCACCACGTAGTCGTCGGGATGGTCCTGCTGGAGCATGAGCCACATGGCCCGGACGTAGTCGGCGGCGAACCCCCAGTCGCGCTGGGCGTCAAGATTGCCGAGCGCCAGGTTCTTGTCGATCCCGGCGGCGATCCGGGCCACGCCGTGGGTCACCTTCCTGGTCACGAACTCGAGGCCCCGTCGCGGCGACTCGTGGTTGAAGAGGATCCCCGACGAGGCGTGCAGGTCGTAACTCTCCCGGTAGTTGACGGTGATCCAGTGGCCGTAGACCTTGGCCACCCCGTAGGGACTGCGCGGGTAGAAGGGGGTGGACTCCGCCTGGGGGACCTCCTGCACCTTGCCGAACATCTCCGAGGAGCTCGCCTGATAGAAGCGGATCTCGGGATCGACGGTGCGGATGGCGTCGAGAACCCGGGTGACCCCGAGGGCCGTGGTCTCACCGGTGAGGACGGGCTGGTTCCACGAAGTCTGGACGAAGGACTGGGCAGCCAGGTTGTAGACCTCGTGCGGCCGGTTCTCCTTCAGGATGTTGATCATGGACACCTCGTCCAGGAGATCGCCGGCGACGAGGGTGAGCCGGTCCTGGATGTGAGCGATCCGCTCGAAGTTGATGGTGCTCGAGCGCCGCACCATCCCGCAGACCTCGTAGCCGTGATCGAGCAGGAATTCGGCCAGGTAGGAGCCGTCCTGACCGGTGACTCCGGTGATCAGTGCTCGTTTCGCCATGCTGTCGGGGCTCCTCGGGGTCTGGTGTGTCCGGTGGTGGCTGATGGATGACCGTACGTGCTGGACGACCGTAGGTTCGTCCCGGCCGGTACTGCTGTCAGGCGGTCCCGTCGGTGTCCGGCGCCACCTGCCACGACGGGGGACGCTTCTCCGCGAATGCGGTGATCCCCTCCCTCGCCTCAGCGGTCTGGCTGGTGACGGTCAGCATGGCGTGGAGATAGGGGAGCGCCTCGGAGGCCGCTGCGTCGATCACAGCGTAGAACGAATCGCGGCCCAGCTTGGTCACCCCGGGGGGCTTCGTGGCCAGGACCGCAGCGAGGTCGGCCACGGCTGCATCGAGCTCGTCAGCAGGGACCACCCGGGTCACGAAGCCGATCCGGTCCGCCTCCTCGGCCCCCACCACCCGGCTCGTCAGCATCAGTTCGAGCGCCTTCTTGGGAGGCATCGACCGGAGCAGCGGCACCGTGACCATGTACGGCCACAGACCGACGTTGAGCTCGGGCGCGCCGAAGCGGGCGCCGTCCGAGGCGATGACCATGTCACAGGCCAGAGCGAGCCCGAAGCCCCCGGCCATCGCCCAGCCCTGCACACGGGCGATCGTCGGCTTTCCGAGCTGCCACATCTCCTCGAACAGCTGGGCCAGCCACCCCCGCGCCAGGTGGTGGTCGAGGTACTCGTCCGACGTTCCTCCGGGATCCTTCGGCACCATGCCCGACAGATCGGCCCCGGCACAGAAGGCCTGGTCACCGGCACCGGCCAGCACGACGACCCGAACTGCCGGATCGACCTTGGCCCGTGCCAACTCCCGCCGTAGTCCGGCGATGACCTCCCACGTCATGGCGTTCCGCCGCTCCGGCCGGTTGATGGTGAGGGTGAGAACCGGCCCGTGCCGCTCGGCGAGCAGGTCGTCGGAGGGGGAGCCGTCAGGGCTGTCGGTGTCGGGCACGCCCTGACGGTACCCCGCCGGGGACCCCGCGGCCGCACCGGTCGACCCCGCCGCCGCTACGGTGACGCCATCCCGACCGCCGCACTGCTCTCCTTCCGCCTCGGCGGCTCCGACGGGGTGGCCGTCGAGGCCGCCAAGTGGCGCGACTCCCTCGGGTCCCTCGGCTTCTCGACCTTCACCGTGGCCGGGGACGGACCGGTCGACGTGACCGTGCCCGGTCTGGCCATCGGGGCCACGCGGGGCCCGACCCGTGCCGAGGTGGACGCCGCCGTGGCCCGGGCCGACCTGGTGGTGGTCGAGAACCTCTGCTCGTTGCCGCTCAACCAGTCGGCTTGGGACGTGGTGGCCGACACCCTGGCCGGTAGACCCGCCCTCCTCCACCACCACGACCTGCCGTGGCAACGGCCTCAGTACCTCGACCACCCTCCCCCGCCCGACGATGCCCGCTGGACCCACGTCACCATCAACGAGCTGAGCCGGCGCGAGCTCGGCGACCGGGGCATCCGGGCCAGGACCGTGTACAACTCGTTCCGGATGCCGTCCGAGGACCCGGGCACCGGCGACTCCGGGCCGACCCGGAGTCGCTCCGGCGTCGCCGTGCGCAAGGCACTCGGCATCGGGCCCGCCACGCGCCTGGTCCTCCAGCCGACCCGGGCGCTGACCAGGAAGAACGTGGCCGGCGGGATGGCCGCAGCGGCCCGGCTAGGTGGCTCCTTCTGGCTCCTCGGGCCGACCGAGGACGGCTACGGGCCCGAGCTCGAACGCCTGGTGGCCGCTGCCCCCTGCCCGGTGATCCGGGGCGAACCCGATATCCGCGACGGCACGGGACCCTCCGGTGCCATGTCCATCGACGACGCCTACCAGGCGTGCGACGTGGTGGTCCTCCCCTCGACGTGGGAGGGCTTCGGCAACCCGAGCCTCGAGTCGGTCACCCACCGGCGGCCGCTCGTCATCGGTCCCTACCCGGTGGCTGCCGAGCTCGCCGCGTTCGGGTTCGACTGGTTCTCCCTCGACGACCTGGACCGCCTCGATGCCTGGCTCGCCGCCCCCGACGCGAGCCTGCTCGAGCGGAACCTGGCCGTGGCTCGAGCCCACTTTTCGCTCGCCGACCTTCCCGGACGGATCGCCGCCGTGCTGCCGGCTCTCTGATCAGGACCACCACCGGTGGACCCATCCGAACACCGACGGATCCCCGGGGGCGGTTCGTGAGCCGCTCACGTTGCGGGGCTACCATGACCGCCATGACCGCCACCGCCACGACCGACCGCCACGGTCCCGGTACCGGCGTGGGCACGCGGGGCGGCCGTCGGCTGACCGCTGACGCCCGGCGGCGCCAGCTCTTCGACGTGGCCCTCGCCCTGTTCGCCGAACACGGCTACTCGGCGACGACGATGGACGACATCGCTGAGTCGGCCGGCGTCACCAAGCCGCTCGTGTACCAGCACTTCGATTCGAAGCGGGCTCTCTACCTCGAGCTCCTGGACGTCTTCTCCCGCGAGATGATCGACAGGATCGTGGAGGCCACCGCAGCCGCCGACGGCCCGCGCCAGCAGGTCGAGCTAGGCTTCGCCGCCTACTTCGAGCTCATGGTGGACAACGAGAGCGCATTCCGGCTCCTCTACGGCCGCGACGCACCGGACGACCCCGAACTCGGTGCCGCACTCCACCGTGTGGAGGAGGCCATCGCCGTGGCCATCGACCCGCTGATCGACGCGGGACTCGATCCGGCCCACCGACACCTCCTGGCCCGCGCGGTGGTCGGGATGGCCGAGGGCGCGAGCCGCTACTGGCTGGACACACGCCGTGACGATCCCTCCGAGCCCGACCGACTCCTCCCACCCGTGCCCGAAGTGGACAGGATCGTCGAGTCGGGACGGCTGGCGGCACAGCTCGCCGACTTCGCCTGGGCCGGCCTCCGCCAGGTCCACCGCATCTGATCCGAGCGCACGCCCCGGCGCGAGACGTCGCTGCCCCCGCGGGACGCAGCCCATCTCCTCACGTCCTCGGACTCCTCTCCATGCTCCGCTCCCCGACCCGGTGACCCGGTGACCCGGTGTGCGCAATACCCGACCGGACAACTAAGGTATTGGGGTGTTCACGTTCCCCGATCCGGTCAACGACTACGCGGCGCGCACGGTGGCGACGGGCGTGTTCGTGATGTGCGTGGCGTCCATCGCCTTCGGTCAGCCCTGGATCCTCGTGCCACTGGCGTACGGGTTCTGGGCCCGGGTGTTGAGCGGGCCCCGCTTCAGTCCCCTCGGCCAGCTGGCCACCCGGGTGGTCGCCCCTCGGCTGCCGGGGAAGCCCAAGCTGGTGCCCGGACCACCCAAGCGGTTCGCCCAGGCCATCGGCGTGGTGTTCTCGACCACGGCCCTGATCCTCTGGTTCGGGTTCGGACTGGGCACGGCCACGTGGGTGGTCGTCGCACTGCTGGCCACCGCCGCCTTCCTGGAAGCGGCCTTCGGCCTCTGCCTCGGGTGCAAGGCGTTCGCCGTGCTGATGCGCATGGGGATCATCCCCGAGTCGGTGTGCGAGGAGTGTCTCGACATCTCGCTCCGCCACCCCGGCCTGGCCTCGTCGCCCAACCGCTGAGCCGACCGGCATTCCGGGGCGGCCGGCGGACCCCTCGGTAGGGTGGGTGGGTGCCCGGTGCCGCCGACACCCCTGCCGTCCGGACGGCCTCGCCGTCGGAGTTCGGTCGGCTCCGGTGGATCGAGATCGAGTCCGACCGGCTCTACGACCAGGTGGGGATCGGGCCCTTCGTCAACGACGAGGCCGAGAATCATCTGGCGGTGGCAGCCACAGTCCTCGTCGCCGGGGACCCCGCCGTCGGATTCGTGAGCCTCGAGATCGTCGACGGGGCGGTACACATCGACCAGCTCTCGGTCCTCCCCTCCCACGGGAGGCGGGGCATCGGACTGGCGCTGCTCGACGAGGCGACCTGCTGGGCCCGCACCTGCGGCCACCACACCATGACCCTGACCGCGTTCCGGGACGTTCCCTGGAATGCACCGTTCTACCGGCGCCACGGCTTCGAGACCATGTCCGACCCCGGACCCGGGCTGGCGGCGATCCGGGAGCACGAACGAGAGGTCGGGCTCGACGCGCACGGCCCGCGGGTGGCCATGCGGCTCGCCCTCTGACGACCCACCGGTCCCGTCGGGCTACGCCGCCAACCGCCCCCCTGTTCCGGCCAGATCGGCCTGGAGCGCGCGGAGGTCGTCGATCCGTTGCATGACCCAGAGCAGGCGGAGCATGGCGAACACCCCGTCCCTGCGACCGGTCCGCCGCACGAGGTTCCAGGTGTCCACCAACTCGGACGCGAGGCGGTCGTCGACCACCGGCACCGGCGGGGCGGCGAGTTTGCGGTGACCGAGGGACTGGGCGAACTCGTCGAACCACCGCTCCACCGAGGTGAACTCCTCCATGACCCTCCGGCGCGCGGCGACCACCTCCGCCATCGGCGCCGGCCCACCCGGCTCCGCCATCTGTGGCAACCGCTCGAGCGTGACCGCGGTCAGGCGGATGCGGGCGCACCCGGTCAGCAGGCGCGTCACCACCGGCAGGGGAACCCGCTTCGCCCCGCGTTCGTTCAGGTACTGGCGGTAGGCGTCATCGAGCCGGCGGGCGCTGTTCACGGCTCTGGCCCGCTCGGGTGAGTCGGTCGGACCCGGCGCGCCCGCGTCGCTCGAGCCGCCCCAGCCCCGCGAGCCGCCCGTAACGACCGACCCACCCGAGCCGTCGGGACCGCTCGTGCCTCCCGTGTCCGCCGGGTTCCCCCCTCCGACCCGGGAGACCGAGGAGACGAGCCACGCGGTGGCCGCGGCATACCCCTGGCTCATGGCCCGGGCCAGCTGGGCCGAGGCGCCTCTCGGCCAGAACACGAGCCCCACCACCACGCTGACCCCGGTGCCGATGACCACGTCCTCGACCCGGACGAGGCCGACCGACGGCCCGACCGGTCGGATGATGTTGAAGATGACAACCGCCATGACGGTGAATCCGGCCTGCCCGGCGGCGAACCCACTGAGCGACGGGGCCGCGGCCGCCACCAGCACGGCGACGGGGAGCACCGCCCACAGCAGGACGTCGTGCCGTCCGAGCCCCACCAGCACGAGCGACCCGGCGACCACGCCTGCCGCGGTCCCGACCACCGAGCGGACCGCCGTCGACCCGGTGCCGAGCGCGTTCGACCGCAGGACGGAGAGGGTACCGAGCACCACCCAGAACCCGTGCTGCACCGTGGTGAACTCGACCACGGCGACCGCCAGGGACAGCGCCACGGCTCCCCGTACGCTGTTGCGGAACCAGACCGAGTCGATGGTGGCGTGCCCTGCGGCAAAGCGGATGTACGAACGCGTCGCGACCCACCGGCGGCGCCACCGGCCGGACCGGCCGGGACGCGGAGGCATGGCCTGGAGGGCCAGCTCCGCCACCATCTCGGTGGCGAAGGCCAGCATGCGGGTGGCATAGGAAGGGTCCACGTCGGCCAGCGCGGCGGTCGGCGTGCGCGGGCCGGCCGTTCCAGCGGTCGTTCCAGCGGTCGCATCAGCGACCGTTCCAGCGGTCGCATCAGGGGTCCCTCCGGCGGTCGCACCAGGAGCATCGGTCCCGGACGCCATTGTCGCGAGCGCCACCTCGGTGAGTTCCCGGCGGGCCACCGCCAGATCGTCCACCCGACGGACGAGGAGCACCAGGAGGTCCCCGTGCGACTCGGGGTCGTCCACCCCGAGCAGGTCGGCGATCGTACGCAGCACGGCCGCGGCCGCCCCGTCCACCCGGGCGACGGAGGGCAGGTCGGTCGTCCGCCCGCGGTACCCGACGGCGTCCACGGCCCGGGAGCCCACCCACTCCAGCCGGGCCACCAGGTTGGAGAGCGCCACGTCGGTCGGGCCGGCGCCGGTCGGTCGGTAGGGGGTGGCCTCGAACTGTGCCCGCATGGCCGAGAGCGCCCGGTGCACCGCGGCCACCGATCCCGGGACAGCCTCGTCGGAGGTCCCCGCCTCGAGCAGGTCGGCCACCGCCCGCGCCGCGGTCGCCATCGTGAGGCGGAGGCGGTCGTGCCACCGCCCCGACCACACCACGAGCGCGGTGGGGATGCAGATGGCGCCGGCCAGGGCCCATCCGAGGAGCCGTTCCCCGACCGACGAGGCGGGGCTCGGCACAGCGACCGGGAGCACGAAGGTCAGGAGCGCCGCGGTGGACGCGGTCACCACCTGCGGGTTGACCACGCCGGCGGACAGCACGACGAAGCCCACGACCGCCATGGCGATCACGGACGCCACCTCGTGGGTGGAGCACACGGTCCCCACGACGATCAGGAGTGCGCCCGTGGCCCACAGGCCGAGGTAGGAGTGGATCCGGACCCTCAGTGGGCCCCCGAAGTCGACGAAGAGGAGGAGGCCGATCGCGCCGAACACCGCGAACAGCGGTGTCTGGCTGTTCCCGATCCCGTAGACGGCGATGGCGAAGACCGACGGAACGAACACGGCGGCCCGGACCGAGCGCTTCGCGGCCCGGAACCCCGGGTCCCGCCGTTCGAGCCAGCGCACGGGGCCGGACCGGGCCGGCACGCCGTGGGGCACGTCGTGGTCCCGTTCCACGGTCGCGGCGTCGGGACGCACGTCGCGGTCGGATGCGGAGGAGCCCACCGGCCGACGCTACCAAGGCCCGCCCTGCGGGCTGCGTTCCGTCGGTCAGTGGAGCAACGGGAGGAGACGGACGCACAGGTCGGCCAGCTCCCGGGCACACGACACGTAGACCGGGTCGTCGCCGCCGGCCGGGTCCTCCACGTCCTCCCAGGCCCCGATCTCGACCCGGGCGAGGTCGAGGGTGGCGAGTCGGTCGGCCAGCGGCTCCGGGCCGGGTGGGAGATCGCGCACGAGGCGCCTGATCGAGGCCGTCCGGTGCGCCGCCTCGGGGTGCTTCCGCCTGACGTAGGCGACGTGCTCAGCCGCCATGGCCAGGATCAGCACCGCGCCGTCCATGTCGGACTCGGTCACCTGGTGACTCCGGTGCCCGTCGGCCGAGAACCCGACCGACTCCAGGGCGGCCCGTGTCCGTCGGCTCATGGGCTGGCCCTCGACCACGTGGGTGCCGGCTGTCACCACGGGCAGCGGGCCGCGCCGCAACATGGCCCCGGCCATCACCGAACGCGCTGCGTTTCCGGTGCACAGGGTGAGGACGGTGGAACCGCTACGGTCCCCGTCGTGTCGAGGGACGTCCATGGCGGGCTGCATCCTGACACAGCGGGCACGTCCTCCCGGACACCGGGGTACCCACCGGCCGCCCGGCTACGACCGGAGTCAGGCGAGCTCCCGCAGTCGGACGGACAGGCAGGTCACACATCCTTCGATCTTCTGGAATTCGCCGACGTCGACGATGACCAATTCGTACCCGAGGTCGGAGAGGAGCTCGTGGGTCTTCGGGCAGTCCGCCGCGATCAGGAGGCGGGATCCCCCCAGCACCACCACATGGGACCCGGTCTCCTCGGGAACAGGCAGGAACCGGGAGAACATCCGCGGATCGTCCACGATCGGTGGGTAGCCGATGACGGTGCCGTCGGGGAGCGCGGTGACCGCCGACTTCAGGTGCAGGACGAGCTGGGTCGGCACCGCGACGACGTGCGCACCCAGCGGCTCGAGGGCGGACCGCAACTGCCGGACGCCCTCGGGGTTGGTCCGTCCCCCCCGGCCCACGTAGACGGTGTCCCCGATCTTCAGGACGTCCCCGCCGTCGAGGGTCCCGGGCGCCTCGATACGGTTGATCGAGCAGCCGAGCGCGGCGACCGTCTTCTCGGCCTCGACGATCTCCGGCTTGCGGCTGTCGGCCCCGGGGCGGGAGATGACCGCCACGTTGCGGAACACGACCATGGTGTCCTCGATGAAGACGCCGTCCGGGCAGTCGTCCGCCGGTGGAACCTCCACGGTCGTCCAGCCCTCGGCCTCGAGTGCGGCCACGTAGCCGTTCCACTGCTCGACGGCGAGGTCCACGTCGACCGGTGTGCGCTCGAGGTGGGTCACGATCCCTTCGGACAGGCGCGGGCTGGGCCGGCGGACGAGTGCGATCTTGGATGTCATGATCCCGCTCCTCTCGCCGGCTCAGTCGATGCTCGGGAGCGACGCGGGCACGGTGACGAGCACCTCGCCCTTGCCGTCCGTCTCCAGCTCGAGCGGGGCAGCGACCTCGCCGAGGCGCTCACGCCGTGCCTTGAGGAAGGCGTAGATCGGGATGCCCACGAGGAGCAGGAGGAGTGCCTGGTAGACGGCCTGGAATCCTGCCGCGAAGGTCACCCACAGCGAGAACAGGACACTGGCGATGGCGATGGCGAGGTCCCGGGCGAACCGCCAGCCCTGCACCCGGCGGCGCCTCGAGACGAGGTAGGCCAGCTGCGCACAGGCGGAGAAGAAGTACGGGATGGCCACCGTCACCACCGACAGGTCCACCAGGTAGGTGAAGACCGTCAGTCCGGTGGCGCTGGAGTAGTCCCAGGCCATGAGCAGCGACGCCACCGCCGTCGACACGACGATGCCGAACCACGGGGTGCCGTTGCGGTCGACCTTGGCGAACTGCGGGAGGAACAGGCCGTCACGGGCGGCCACGAACGGCATCTCGGCCGTGACCATCGTCCAACCGTTGAGCGCCCCGATGCCCGAGATCACCGCCGTGGCGGCCACCAGCTTGCCGATCCAGGCGGCCGAGCCGAACATCGTCGCGAACGCGTCGACGAAGGGCGTCCCGTTGTTGATCAGATCGTGGTGGGGGACGAGCCCCATCACCGCACCGGTGACGCCGATGTAGAGGAGCGCGCAGGCTGCGGTGCCGATGATGGAGGCACGCCCGACGTTCTTCCGGGGGTTCTTCACCCGGGCGGCCGCGATCGACGCGCATTCGACCCCGATGAAGGAGAACAGTGCGACACCCGCGGCGATCCCGATGCCGCTGTACAGGCTCCCGCCCGTCGCGTTGAACGGCCCGAAGTTCGCCTTGGAGACGAAGAACCAACCCGCGATGGCGACGACGAGCAACGGCAGGAACTTGAGCACGACGGTGATGTTCTGGAACCACGCCATCTGTCGGATGCCGATCAGGTTCACCGCCGCAGGGATCCACAGGCCCGTCATGGCGATGGCGAAGCTGACCCAGGCCGAGGGGTGCGTGATGTTGAACAGCGCCTCGACGTAGAAGACCCACGACGAGACGATCGCCGCGTTGCCTGCCCAGCAGGTGATCCAGTAGCACCAGGCGACCAGATAGCCGGCGAAGTCGCCGAACTCGTGGCGGGCGTACGCATAGAGACCACCGTCACTGGTCGGGATCCGCTTGGTGAGCTGGCCGAACATCGCACCGAGCAACACGGCTCCGATCGAGATCACCCCCAGGGTGAGGATCCCGCTCGTGCCGGCGCCGGCGATCACCGCGGGCATCGTGAACACTCCAGTGCCGACGATGCTGCCGATCACCAGTGCGGTGGCCGACGGCAGCCCGAGCGCTCGTGACCGGTTGGTCAACGGCGAGGCCGGCTCGTCCGATGGTGCGGCCTGGCCGCTCGAATCGGTTCCCCCTCCGGGGGGAGTTCCCTGGCTCGGTGGTCTGACGCCTGTGATCGACATATCGGTTCCCATCTCTTTCGCTCGTGCCGCCCGTCGTACCGGTGAACGAATTTCATGTTGCTGGCTCGTCGGGAAACGGCACAGGGCCGAAGGTCCCCAATCCGGTCCCCCGGCCGCCGCACCCCGTCTGCCGCACCCCGTCTGCCGCACCCCGTCTGCCGCACCCCGGCCGCCGCACCCCGGCCGCCGACCCGTCTGGGCCTCCAGCGACGCCATCCGTGTCGCCATGTCGCGTAGGACCGCGTCCTGGGCGAGCAGGTGCTTCCGGAGTCTCACCGATTCGGAGGATGGCATCGCCGTCCTCCGAGGTGGCCTCCGAGCGCCTGTCCGCAGCCGTGGCCAACACGTTCTGGCCCACGATGACCACGGAAAGGAGAACGAGCTGGAGGAACGTCTGGAAGATCCACGAGACCACTTCGACAGCACGGTGCGAACAGACGGCCGCAGGTAGTCCCACCATGATCAACGCCGCGAGGCCATAGGCGCACCTCATGGTGCCGACCCCCTTGGTCACCCACGGCGAGCCAGGCGTTGAACCGCGCCGTCCGCGTCCCGTCGGGGAACTGCTCCGCCACACTTACCGGGCCGGCGATCAGGCGTCCTATCTTGCCCTTCGTCCATTCATGGAACTCGCACCGGAAGATGCCGTCGTCGTCCATGGTTCACACCTCGTGCGATCCACTCCGTAACGGCCATCTCGGTTCTGACCCGCCCCGGCCACCTTCGGCGCATCCGATCCCTGCCTCCGGCTCTCCGCCGGGGCCCCCTTGTACGCTCCTCACCAGATGCACGTCCACCCGGCTCACCCGAGAGCGTTCCGATGAGCAGCTCGGAGCGCGTTCGCCGGCTGCTGTTCGGTCGGGAACTGTCGTCCGAGCAGGCATCCAGCGAGCAGATCACCCCCGTCGAAGGGCTGTCCGCCCTCTCGCTCGACGCACTCACCTCGGTGGCCTACGGCCCCGAAGCGATCCTGGTGGTGCTGGCCGGCGCCGGAGCGGCCGCGCTGCACCTCGTGCTGCCGATCACCATCGCCATCATCGGCCTACTGGTGCTCCTGGTCATCTCGTACCGGCAGGTCATCGTCGCCTACCCCCACGGCGGCGGGGCCTATGCCGTCACCCGGGACAACTTCGGGGCGAAGACCAGCAAGCTCGCCGGGGCTTCGCTGATCGTCGACTACACCCTGACGGTGGCGGTCTCCATCGCCGCCGGAGTAGGCCAGTTGACCTCGGCATTCCAGTCGACCAAGCCGTTCACGGTGCCGATGTGCCTGGGGATCCTGCTCATCATCACCCTGCTCAACCTGCGGGGCCTGGGCGAGGGAGCACGGGTCTTCCTGCTTCCCACCCTGGTCTTCATCGTGGGCCTGCTGGCCATCATCGCGGTCGGCCTGATCCATCCCCTGGGCCTGCACACCCCGCAGACCGGATCCTCGCTGGTACCGGCGCATACCGTCGAGGCGGTGAGCGTGCTCCTGATCCTCAAGGCGTTCTCGGCCGGGTGCAGCGCCCTCACCGGGGTCGAGGCCATCGCCAACGGCGTGCCGTTGTTCAAGGAGCCCAGGGTGGCCCGGGCCAAACGAACCGAACTGCTCCTCGGCTCGATCCTCGGGACCATGCTCCTCGGACTGGCCCTGCTCGTCGACAAGTTCCACGTGGAGCCACGCTCGAATCAGACGGTGCTGAGCCAGATCATGGTCTACGCAGTGGGACGGCACTGGGCTTACTACATCGTGTCGCTCACCATCACCCTGGTCCTGGCGCTCGCCGCCAACACCTCCTTCGGCGGGCTCCCGGTACTGACCAGCCTCCTCGCCCGGGACAACTACCTCCCCCACTTCTTCGGGATGCGCGACAGCCGGCAGGTCTTCGGCAACGGGGTGTGGGCCCTGGCCCTGTTCTCCGCGATCCTCCTGGTGGCCGCCGACGGCAACACGAACTCGCTCATCCCGTTGTTCGCCATCGGCGTGTTCATCGGCTTCACCCTGGCCCAGTCCGGTCTCGTGGTGCACTGGCGCCGGTCCAGGGGGCAAGGCTGGTCGCGTCGGGCGACCATCAACGGAACGGGTGCGCTGGTGACGGCGGTGGCCACCCTGATCTTCCTGTTCTCCAAGTTCCTGGAGGGGGCATGGGTGGTGGTCGTGGCGATCCCGCTGCTCATCGTCCTGTTCAACCGGATCGAGTCGTACTACGCACGAGCCGGCAAGGAGCTCGAGACCGGCATCATCCCGGCACCCCTCGATCCGAGGCACACCGTGGTGGTGGTCCCGGTGAATTCGGTCTCCCGGCTGACCCAGCACGCCCTGTCGGAGGCCGTCTCGCTCGGGGACCGGGTGATCGCCGTGACCGTCGTCTTCGACAGCAGGGAGGCCGGCCTGCCCCCGAACGACATCGAGGTGAAGTGGGCGGAGTGGAACCCCGGGGTGCCCCTCCGGGTACTGCACACGGACTACGCGTCGATCGTCCGCCCGATCATGGACCTGGTCGACGAGCTGCGGGCCCGCCGGGACATCCAGGTCGTGGTCCTGATACCCGTCGTCATACCGGAGCGGATCCGGTACCGGGCACTGCACAACCAGATCGACGTCGCCCTCTCCTCGGCACTGCACCGCCGACCCGACGTGGTGGTGGCACGGGTGCCCGTCCCGGTACGGCCTCCCGACGTCGACGATCCGCCGACCCCGGCCGGTGGGTCGGCCGTCGACATCGGCACTGCCTGAGATCGGCGGCAGCCGAACTCGAGGAACGCCGGCTGCACGGTCCTGAACCCGGCTGCATCAGGGTCGGAAGCTTCGGGTCCACCGTTCCACCGGAGCCGGGCCGCCCGACGCCACGAGGTCAACTCCGATGGAGCTGTGCCCCGGGAGCGCGTCTGCGACCCGGCCGCCGCGACACACGCGGGTGCGGTGTGAACTCGTCCGCCGCACGTTCACCACCGGTCGTGAGGAACAGCGAGTGGGACCGGCAGTCGATGTCCTCGAGTGAGCGGACCTCGAAGTGGGCGTGGGGGGTGTCGCTCCGGGACCCGTACGACGGTTGGACCGCAATGGTGAGCATCCCCGCGGCACGGGCCGCCGCGATGCCACCGGGTGAGTCCCCGACGACGAAGCAGTCTGCCGGCGGGACACCGAGCCGTTGGGCAGCGAGCAGATAGACCGCAGGATCAGGCTCGCCGTGATCCACCAGGTCACCGCCCACGACGGCGTCGAAGCAGTGCCGGATGCCGAGGGAGTCCAGATTGACCTCGACCGACTCGCACCGCGAGGACGATACGACGGCGAGCGGGAAGCCGGCAGTCCTCAGCGTGGAGAGCAGCCTGGTGACGCCGGGTGTGGTCACCGACCGTGCGCGGTACGCCTCGGGAATCAGTGCGTTCGACCGGTGGAGATCGTGCGGGGGACCGCTGTCAGCCAGGACGCCGTCCAGGTCGAAGATCCCGGCACGGACCACCCGGGCATCGGAGCAGCCGTCACCCCGAGCTTGGCGCACGAAACGGGCCGGGCTCATCTCGGCACACCGGCGGGCGGGACATGGGCGGACTCGGTCGATCCGCTCGCTCCGGTGTCGCCGAGCACGCCGCCCGACGCACAGCGGTCGGAGTCCGGGAACATCCGCTCCCTACGCCTTCGCCGACGGGGGCGGAGCCACCCGACGCGATCGCCTCCCGTTGACCTTGCGGTACCTACCGCTTCGGTGGCCGTCACCACACTGCACGCCGTCACCACACTGCACTCACTGCCATGTCGCCCTCGTTTGCGTCACCCGGCCGGATCCAAACTGTCTCCTATCCGTTCTAGAACGTTCGCCGGGCTCTGGCGCCACCGTTTACGCAACTTTGACGCCGCAACGGCGATTTTGACGCGTTCTAGACGCGTCGACCCGGCGAGGGCGTCCGGTGAGGGGGCTCAGACCTACGACAGCGGTGGCAGCTCGGACGCAGGCTGGATCGGAGGTGGCTGGTCGCACGTCGGAGCCGTGGGCCTGCCCGCGAACCGGTCCCCCAGCCAGTTGACCACCGAGGGCGCGATGGTCGGTGCCAGTTGGACGTGCCCGACGTCGGCGAGCCACAGCGAGGTGAGATCCGACCCGGCGGCGCAGGCCCGCTGGATGTAGAGGGCCGTGGTGTTGGGCAGCACCACCTGGTCGTTGAGACTCTCGGCAACCATCAGGGGCTGGGACGGAGCGAGTACCGGCGCCGTCTCCTCTTGCGCCACGGCCCGCCACTGCGGGACGTCCACGGGGTTGACCTTGAAGAAGTGCTGACCCAGTCCGTTGCGAACGAGGCCTTCGATGGCCGCCGGTGTGATGCACTGCTGCGCGATCCGTCGGTAGTTGTCGTACCCGGCGGCGCTCGTGATCTGCTCGGCGGAAAGCCCGGAGTGGACCGTGGGCCAGGAGGTCAGCACCTCGGGCCCGATCACCCAGGCCAGCGGTGAGTCGTGGGTCTCGTTCAGGAGCGGCAGGAGCTCAGCGGCGGGCGCCGACGCCACGGTGGCCACCAGGTGGAGCTCGGGCGCGTACGAGCCGGCGAGCGCGGCCGTGAAGAGTGCCGAATTGCCACCCTGCGAATGGCCCCACACGGCAAAGGAACTCCCGGCGTCCGCCGAGGGGATGAACCGCAGCGCACGGACGCTGTTGAGCACGTCATAGGCCTCGTCACGACCCACGAGGTATCCCTCGGTCCCCGCGGTGCCGAGCCCCGCGTAGTCGGTGGCCGTCACCACCCACCCCCGGGCGAGCATCGATGCGACCCACGGGATCCCGGCCACCGGATTCGGGGTCCGCGACGGGGCACACTGGTCGCCCATGCCCACCGTGCCGTGCGCCCAGGCCACGACCGGCCGCGGGCTGCCGGCAGCGTCGTTGTCGGGGATGAACACCATGCCGGAGCTGAAGGTCAGGGAGCCGTCGGTGCGCTGGGTCCGGTACAGGATGCGGAGCGCCGTCCCGTTGGCGACCGGTACGCCGAGCGGCTTGCTCCGGACCACCTGGCCCAGTGGGCCGGCTGCGGGCAGCCCGGCCGTGTCGTAGAAGGGCTGGAGTGCCCGTTGCTGGCGGGACGTCGTGACGTGGGAGTGGGTGGCGAGGCCGACGAGCGTCAGCACGACGACCAGGACGATGACCAGCGCGCCGATCAGGACGTTCCGCACGAGGTGGTGACGGGAGGAGGATCCACGCTCGGGCGGGATGGTCGCGGCGTTCGTCGACACGCCACGGTTCTACCAGGCACGTGCTCGCCCGACGCGGTTCCACCCCGGGGTCTGTGACGCACCTCGCGGACGATCCTCCGCCGACGGATGCGCTTGCTGCGTCATCGGTCGGGCGCCACGGCGTCCCGATGGGGGTGCGACCCCCGAGCTCCGGCCCCGCTGCAGGACTACGCCAGGCGCTTGGCCTCGGCCAATCCCTCGGCGCTGTAGACGCCGTCGGGGAAGACGGCATCCCAGGCGTCCCGAACACCACGGAAGTCCTCGGTGGGACCGTATGCGGCCCGGGCGGCGGCCACCACCTCGTCCCGACGGGCGGCGACGGCAGCCCCCAGGGAGAACTCCAGCTCGGTGTCGATCTGAGCGATCGCCTCGGCGAAGCGGCGTTGGTGGCCGATCAGTCGGACCGTGCTGTCGGAGGGCGTCATGGGAGGTTCCTTGTCGGTAGCGGGACCTGCAGGATGGAGACCCCCTGGGGCCGCCAGGTGGTCCGTTCGACCTTCGGCATGCCGGCGTGCCGGCGCCGCGGGCAGCCACAACCGTAGCGTCGGTGCGGGACGGTCACCGACCGCCGATGGCATCGCCGCGGCCCGTGGAGGTTCCGGGGCGTTCGGGCATCGACGGGCCGTTCGGGCATCGACGCGCCCGACCGTCTCGATTCCGCTTCCGCCGCTCCCGGGCGATTCCCCGTTGGCTAGGGTTTGCCATGACCGATGCTGGATCGGGCCATCCCGGTGTGCCCCTGTCCCATCTCCCCGCTGACGAGAAGCTCCTGCGATCAGGAAGCTTCGGGGCGGTGGCTCCGCACTACGAGCGCTTTCGACCTGGGCCTCCCATTGCGGCGGTGAACTGGTTGCTGCCGATCCATGTCGAGCGGGTGGTCGACCTCGGTGCGGGCACCGGCGCCCTGACGAGACTGCTGATCGACCTGGCCGACGACGTGGTCGCCATCGAGCCCGACGAACGGATGCGCTCGGTCCTCGTGCAGGAGGTCCCCGACGCGAGGGCGATGGCCGGCCGCGGCGAGTCCATGCCACTGCCCGACGGGTCCGTCGACGCCGTGCTGGCGTCCTCGTCGTGGCACTGGATGGACCCGACTCCCGCCCTCCACGAGGTCGCCCGCATCCTGAAGCCCGACGGGACACTCGGCGCGCTGTGGAGCGGTCCCGATCCGGACGGTCCCTTCATGGCCCAGGCGCGAGCCCTGCTCGAGGACCGGTCCGGCGCCGGCGCCGGCGGCGACGATGAGCGGACCGACAGCGTCACCGGTCTCATCCTCGGTGACGCGCTGCGGCCGGCATCCTCGCTGGAGATCCCCGAAGGCGTGCCGTTCGGGCCTCCGGAGCACGACGTGTTCACCTGGGACGTGGCACTCGACGCGGACGGATTGATCGGCCTGCTCGGCACGTTGAGCTGGATCATCACCATGCCGGAGGAGACCCGGAACACCGTCGTCGCCGAGGCGCGCCGCCTCCTGGCCGAACTACTGGGCGTCGAGGGGGACGTCACCGTGGACATCGCGTTCCGTTCGGACGTCTGGCGAACGACCCGAACCAACTAGACGCCTCGTCCCGGCTCCCTCACCCTGCGGTCCGGCTCCCTCGCCCTACGGTCCGGCTCCCTCACCCCGCGGTCCGCCGGGCCTCGGCCGCCACGCGACGGACGAGGCCCGCCGCCGACTCGGAGGTGACCTGACGCCAGCCCGCACCGGCCCACAGGTTCGGCACGCTCGCATCCCCCGCCCTGGTGGCGGCGGCACGGAGCGGCCGTGTCAGGTGGTGCACCTCGGGGTAGGCCCGGGGGGCGTGCCGGGAGTGCGCGACGCCGAACTCGTTGGCCAGCCCCCGGGCGAACCGGCCGCTGTAGGCACGCGTCACGATGGTCTCCGGATAGCGAGCGTCGAGCAGGGCCCGCCGGTAGACCGGGGAGGTACCTGCCTCCGGGGAGCAGAGGAACGCGGTCCCCATCTGGACCGCGACCGCCCCTCCGCCGAGTACGGCTGCGACGTCCACGCCGGACATCACGCCACCGGCGCCGATCAGCGGGATGCCGACGGTCTCACGGATGCCCGCCAGCAGTGACAGGAGCGGGCGGTGGTTGGCATCGAGATCGAGGAACCCTCCCTGATGGCCACCGGACTCGGTACCTTGCACGACGAGGGCATCCGCGCCCGAGGACTCGGCGAGCGATGCCTCGGCTCCGGACGTGACGGTCACCGCGACCCGGCAGTCGGACCGGTGCAGCCGATCGACCATGGTCGCTGTCGGGCAACCGAAGGTGAAGCTGACCAGATCGACGCCCTCCTCCTCGACCAGGTCCACCTTCGCCTCGAAATCGTCGTCGTCCCACACGGGTACACCGAGCGCGACACCGAGGCGGTCCGCCTCGGGCTGTAGCGTCCGCGCGTAGGCAGCCACCTCCAGGGCGTCACCGGGGTCGGACGGCACGAAGAGGTTGACCCCGAACCGGGCGCCGACCGATGCGCGCACCGCCCGGACCATCTCCCGGAGCTCCGCCGGCGAGAGATAGCCGCCGGCGACGAATCCGTAGCCGCCGGCACTGCCGACGGCCGCCGCCAGGGCCGGGGTCGAGGGACCACCGGCCATGGGTGCCTGGATGATCGGCACCTCGCTCAGCTGCACCATGTGCTCAGGCTCCGGTCGTTCGCCGCAGCCGGATTCTACGGCTGCTTCGGCCGGGCCCGGGTCCCGTCCCGCCACTCACCCGGCGCACCGGGGCACTCCGGGTCGGCGGCACGGATGGGTGCGGACGAGCACGAGGGGCCCGGAGGTCCCTCCGCACGGCCACCCCCGTCCCGAACGGAGGCGAGCCGCTACTTGACGTGCACTCCGGAGATGGCCCGGGCGATGATCAGCCTCTGGATCTCGCTGGTTCCCTCGAAGATGGTGAAGATCTTCGAGTCACGGTGCCACCGCTCGACGGGGTACTCGCGGACGTACCCGTAGCCGCCCAGGATCTGGATGGCCTCCTCGGTCACGTACACGGCGGTCTCGCCGGCGTACAGCTTCGACATCGAGCCCTCGCCCGCAGTGAACTCCTTGCCGTTGGCCGCCATCCACGACGCCCGCCACACCAGCAGGCGGGAGGCATCGATTCGGGTCTTCATGTCGGCCAGCTTGAAGGCGATGGACTGGTTCTCGATGATGGTCCGGCCGAAGGCCTTGCGCTCCTTGGCGTAGTCGAGCGAGTACTCGTAGGCGGCACGGGCGACACCCAGGGCCTGGGCACCGACCGCCGGCCGGGACCCCTCGAACGTCTTCATGGCCGCCTGGCTCCCGCTCTTCTTGCCCTCGCGGACACGGGCGAGGCGCTCGTCGAGCTTGTCCTTGCCACCGAGCAGACAGTGGCCCGGGACCCGGCAGTCGTCGAGGACGACCTCGGCGGTGTGCGAGGCCCGGATGCCCATCTTCTGGAACTTCTGGCCCTGCGAGATTCCCGGGGTGTCGGGCGGGACGATGAAACTGGCCTGACCACGGGAGCCGAGCTCGGGATCGACCGAGGCCACAACCACGTGGAGGTCGGCGATGCCACCGTTGGTGATCCAGGTCTTCGTGCCGTTCAGCACCCACTCGTCCTTGGCCTCGTCGTAGACGGCGCGGGTGCGCAGCGACGACACGTCCGACCCGGCGTCGGGCTCGGACACCGCGAAGGCGGCCATCTGGATCTTCTCCGGAGTGCCGAAGCACTGCGGGCCCCACTCCACGAGCTGCTCGGGCGTGCCGTTGCTGGCGATCCCGGCCAGGCCCAGGGTGCTGCCCAGGATGGCGAGGGCGATCCCGGCGTCGCCCCAGGCCAGTTCCTCGGCGGCGATGGGCATGAGCAGGCCGCTCTTGTCCAGGAAGGCGTTGGCGATGAACTCGAAGGAGTACAGCCCGATGTTGGCCGCCTCCTGGATGATCGGCCACGGCGTCTCTTCACGCTCGTCCCACTCGTGCGCGGCCGGACGGATCACGTTCTCCGCGAAGTCGTGGACCCACTTCTGGAGTTGGAGCTGGTCCTCGTCGAGGTCCAGGGAGAATTCCGACATGGTGCACTGCTCCGTTCTGGCCCGAGGGCCCCTCACGCACTGCTTCGACCGGTGTCGGCAACGACGCCGCACCTTCACCGGGTCCCGGCGGGTCATCTCTAGTTACTCAATAGTAACAATGCTGGCGCGCCGAGGGCAACACATGCCTCTCCGGGTCGCGGGGCACCGGCGTCGACTGTCCGGGCGCGCCACGTCGGCGGGACCTCGCAGACCGGAGCCACCGGAAGCGGGCTGGAGTTGCCCGGCGGGCCGGGCAGGGGGTAGCGGGAGCTCTACGCCGGCACGGGCCGCACGTCGACCGCCTGGAGGCCCTTGGGTCCCTCCTGCAGATCGAACTCGACGGCCTGGCCTTCCTCGAGGGAGCGGAATCCGTTCATCTGGATGGCGGTGTGGTGCACGAAGACGTCGGCACCCCCATCCGGCTGGGAGATGAAGCCGAAACCCTTCTCCGCGTTGAACCACTTGACTGTTCCGGAAGCCACGGCGGCATACCCCTTTCCTTCACCTGCATGGTGCTCGGGAGGCTCCCGTCGGCACCAGGGCCGACCCTTCCCGCGGGTGGGGAGGGTCGACTGCCTGCGGTCGACGGGGAGTCTCCGACTGCGAAAACGCTACCAGTCGGCCGTGCCTGGCAAGCCGGCTAAACGGCCCGATCCGCGTGTGTTCACGCGGCGTTCATGACCGACCGGCCGCGGTCACGGCCGTGTCCCGCTCCGGGCCATTCGTCCGGCCCGCCACCCGATCCCCGCGGCCTCACCGGCCGTCACCGTCTGCGGATCCGGGTCCCCTCGGCACTGTCCTCGACCAGCCAACCGTCCGCCTCGAGTTGGGCCCGCACGGCATCGGCACGCTCCCAGTCGCGTGCTGCCCGGGCCTCGTCTCGTCGGCGCACCCGCTCGGCGGTGGCGGCGTCCACCTCGACAGCCGCGCCCCCCCGCATCCGCAGGCCGAGCGCGGCGGCCAACAGGTTGGCCGTCCCCGCGGCCCGCACCGCCACGGCGTCGTCGCCGGCGTCGGCCGCGGCATTGGCCCTGCGGGCGAGATCGAAGACCGCGGCCAGCGCGCCCGGAGTGTCGAGGTCGTCATCCATGCTGGCCGCGAACGCCGTGATCGCCCCGTCGTCCAGGTCGCCTCCTGCCGCCCCGCGACGGGTCGGGGGGCCGTCGGCCAACAGGTCGGGCAGGTCCAACCGTCGGGCGAGCTCGTCCAGGCGGGCCAGGCCGGCCTCGGCCTGGGCGATGGTCTCCGGGGTGACCTCGATCGGCGACCGGTAGTGGGACCGCAGGACGAGGAGCCGGTAGGCCCGGGCGTCGCTGCGGGCGAGGAGATCGGCCAGAGAGGTGAAATTGCCGAGGGACTTCGACATCTTCTCCCCACCGACGGTCACCCAGCCGTTGTGCATCCAGTGCCTGGCGAACTCCTTGCCGTCGGCCACGGCCTGGGCGCGCTCGTTCTCGTGGTGGGGGAACATGAGGTCCTGGCCCCCACCGTGCAGCTCGAACCCCTCACCCAGGAGGTCGAGTGACATCACGACGCACTCGGTGTGCCAACCGGGCCGTCCCGCACCCCAGGGAGCGTCCCAGCTCGGCTCGCCCGGCTTGGCCTTCTTCCACAGGACGAAGTCCAGGGGGGAACGCTTCTCCTCGTCCGCCTCGATCCGGGCCCCGGCCCGCAGCGAATCGAGCGGTTGACGGGCGAGGAGCCCGTACCCGGGGACGTCGAGCACCGACAGGTAGACGCCGGTGGCCGTCTCGTAGGCCACCCCCTTGGCGACCAGGTCGACGATGAGGTCGATCATCCGGTCGACGTATGCCGTGGCGTGCGGCGCCTGGTCGGGCCGGAGCACGCCGAGCGCGTCCATGATCTCCCACCACAACGCCTCGTTGGCCGCGGTGAACTCGGCGATGGGGACGCCCTGGGCGGCCGCCCGGTCGATGATCTTGTCCTCGATGTCGGTGATGTTGGACACGTAGGTCACCTCCAGGCCGGAGAACAGCAGGTACCGGCGGAGCACGTCGAAGACCAGTGAGAACCGTCCGTGGCCGAGATGGGGCACGCCGTCGACGGTCGGCCCGCAGACGTAGAGCGACACCTTGCCGGCCTCGCGCAGGCGCAGCGGGGCCACCTCGCCGGTCGCGGTGTCGTGGAGCTGGAGCACGCAAGGTACGGTAACCCGATCATGCCGGAGCAGACGAACGGACCCACCCGCCACGTGACCACGGGCCTGGGCATCCCCGACAAGCCGGGACTCGAGGGCCTCGAGGCCACCTGGTCGGCGCGGTGGGAAGCCGAGGGGGTCTACTCGTTCGACCGCTCGGCCACCCGCGAACGGGTCTTCTCCATCGACACCCCACCACCCACCGTGTCGGGCTCGCTCCACATCGGCCACGTGTTCTCCTACACCCACACCGACGCCGTCGCCCGGTATCAGCGCATGCAGGGCCGTGAGGTCTTCTACCCGATGGGCTGGGACGACAACGGGCTGCCCACCGAGCGACGGGTGCAGAACTACTTCGGGGTCCGTTGCGACCCGAGCCTCCCCTACGACCCCGAATTCGTCCCACCCGACGAACCGGCGAAGGAGCCGGTCGCCATCTCCCGGCCCAACTTCGTCGCCCTGTGCCACCAGCTCACCTTGGAAGACGAGCAGGTCTTCGAGCACCTGTGGCGCACACTCGGACTGTCGGTGGACTGGTCCCACACCTACGCCACCATCTCCGAGCGGGCCCAGCGGGTGTCGCAGCGGGGTTTCCTGCGCCTCGCCCGTCGCGGGCAGGCCGTGCAGCGCACCGCGCCCACCTTGTGGGACGTCGACTTCCGCACCGCGGTGAGCCAGGCCGAGCTCGAGGACCGTGAGCGTCCCGGCGCCTACCACCGACTGCGCTTCCCCCGGGTCGGCACCGACGGCGGCGTCGAGATCGAGACGACCCGGCCCGAGCTGCTCCCCGCATGCGTCGCCCTCGTGGCCCATCCCGACGACGAGCGCTACCGGCCGCTGTTCGGCAGCTTCGTGTCCACGCCCCTGTTCGGCGTCCGGGTCCCGGTCGTCGCCCACGGCCTGGCCGACCCCGACAAGGGATCGGGCATCGCCATGGTGTGCACCTTCGGCGACACCACCGACGTCGTGTGGTGGCGTGAGCTCTCCCTGCCCACCAGGACCGTCGTCGGGCGCGACGGCCGGCTCCTCCCCGTGGAATTCGGCACCGAGGGCTGGGAGACCGACACCCCCGACGAGGCGGCCTCGCACTACGGCGAACTGGTGGGGCGCTCGGTCAAACAGGCCCAGACCCGGATCGTGGAACTCCTGGCCGAATCCGGGGACATGATCGGCGAGCCCCGGCCCATCACCCACCCGGTCAAGTTCTTCGAGAAGGGCGACCGCCCGCTCGAGATCGTCTCGTCCCGCCAGTGGTTCGTCGAGACGATGCCGCACCGCGAGGCGCTGCTGGCCCGAGGCGACGAAGTGCACTGGCACCCGCCGTACATGGCCCACCGCTACCGGGCGTGGGTCGAGGGCCTGTCCGGTGACTGGAACATCAGCCGCCAACGCTTCTTCGGCGTCCCCCTGCCGGTGTGGTATCCGGTGGGCGCCGACGGGGAGGTCGTCCACGACACCCCGATCCTGGCCGACGAGACGAGGCTGCCGGTCGACCCGTCCACCGACGTCCCCGACGGGTTCACCGCCGACCAGCGTGGCATGCCCGGTGGTTTCGTCGGCGACCCCGACGTCATGGACACGTGGGCCACCTCGTCGCTGACGCCGCAGATCGCCGGCGGGTGGGAGGACGACACCGACCTGTTCGTCCGGGTGTTCCCGATGGACCTGCGGCCCCAGGCCCACGACATCATCCGTACCTGGCTGTTCTCCACGGTGGTGCGCTCCGAGCTCGAGCACGGTGCGCTGCCGTGGTCGGACGTGGCCATCTCGGGATGGGTGCTCGACCCGGACCGCAAGAAGATGTCCAAGTCGAAGGGGAACGTCATCACCCCCCTGCCCCTGCTCGAGCGGCACGGGGCCGATGCCGTGCGCTACTGGGCGGCGAGCGGGCGGCCCGGTACCGACACCGCCGTCGACGAGGGCCAGATGAAGGTGGGCCGCCGCCTGGCCATGAAGGTGCTCAACGCGTCCCGGTTCGCCCTCGGCCGGCTGACCGACGGGGGCGGGGCGGTGGTGGTCCCCCCGATCGAGGCGGTGACCTCGCCGATCGACCGGGCCGTCCTCGACCGTCTCGCCGTCGTGGTCGACGAGGCCACGGTGGCCTTCGAGGCCTACGACTACGCACGGGCCCTCGAGCGCACCGAGGCCTTCTTCTGGGCCTTCTGCGACGACTACCTGGAGCTGGTGAAGACCCGGGCCTACGGCGAGGCCGAGGACACGGGCACCGCGTCGGCCCGGGCGGCGCTGGCCGGTGCGCTGTCGGTGCTGCTGCGGTTGCTGGCGCCGGTGCTCCCGTTCGTGACCGAGGAGGTGTGGTCGTGGTGGCAGGTGGGCTCGATCCACACCGCCCCCTGGCCGACGGTGGACGAGCTCGGCGTCGACGGTGCGACCGGCGGCGGCGCCCCCGTGCTCGACCCTGCCGTCGACAACGTGCTCGAGGTGGCCGCCGAGGTTCTCGGGCTGGTGCGCCGGGCCAAGACCACGGCCAAGCGCTCCATGCGCGCCGGGGTGTCCGTGCTCACCGTGACCGACACCCCGGCGAGGCTCGACGCGTTGGGTGAGGCCGAGGGGGACCTGCGAGACGCCGGAGGCGTGGTGGAACTGGTCACCCACGTCGGCGACGGGCTGTCCGTCGAGGTCGAGCTGGCCGAGGAGTAGGCCGGTCCCGGGTCGGGACCACCGGGCCAGCGCAGGCCCGCGCGGGCCTACGACAGGTAGCTGCCGAGGGCGGCCTCGGCCATGTCCGCCGGCGTGCCCTGCTGTTCGATCCGGCCGTGGACCATGATCGCCGCATGGTCGGCCACCCCCAAGGCGGTGGTCACGAACTGCTCGACCAGCACGATGGTCATGCCCTGGCGGGCCAGCTGGCCGACCAGCTCGTACAGCTCGGCCACGATGAGCGGGGCGAGCCCCATGGACAGTTCGTCGAGGAAGAGGAGCCGCGGCCGTGTCACCAGGGCACGCGAGATGGCCAGCATCTGCTGCTCCCCACCGGACATCGTCCCGGCCATCTGGCGACGCCGCTCCTTCAGGACGGGGAACGCCGCGTAGGTCCGTTCCTCGACGTCCTTCATGGTGATGCCGCCCCGGTAGGTCCAGATGCGGAGGTTCTCCCGCACGGTGAGGTTGGGGAAGATGCCCCGGCCCTCGGGCACGGCGCACACCCCCTGGCGGGCGAGCTTCTCCGGCGGGGTGCGGCCGATCGGGGTGCTCCCGACGAGGACCGTGCCGGCGGTCGGCCGCATCCGTCCGCTCAGCACCTTGAGGAGCGTGGACTTCCCGGCACCGTTCGGACCGAGCAGTGCGAAGACGCTCCCGGCCGGCACCTCGAGGTCCACCCCGTGGAGGACCTCGATGCGGCCGTAGGAGGCGCGGATGCCCTGCACGGTGACGCCCGGAGGGAGCGAGGTGGCCACACCTGCGCCCCCGGTGGTCGTCGGGTCGCTCATGCTCCGGCCCCCCGGCCCCCCGGCCCGTCGGACCCGTCGGCTTCGACGACCTCGACCTCGACGATCTCCACCTCGACCCCGACCCCGACCCCGACCCCGGTGCCGGGCACGGGATCCCGGACCTCGTCGAGCTCCTCGGCCGCAACGGCCGCGTTGGCCTCGGACACCGTGCCGAGGTACGCGGCCTGCACCATCGGGTCCCTGCGGATCTCCTCGGGGGTGCCGGCAGCGATGACGTCGCCGAAGTCGAGCACGTAGATGTAGTCGCAGATGCGCATGACCAGCTCCATGTCGTGCTCGACGAGGAGCACCCCCATGCCGCCCTTGGCCAGCGTGGTGAGCAGCTCGCCCAGCGCCTGCGACTCGGCGTCGTCCAGCCCCGAGCCGGGCTCGTCCAGGAGGAGGACCTTCGGTGCCATGGCCAGGGCCCGGGCCAGCTCGACCATGCGGGCCAGCCCGGTGGGCATGGCGCTGGCCTGCTCGGCGGCCATGCCCCCGAGACCGACGCCCTGCAACAACCGGTCGGAGGTGATCACGACGGTGGACCCGGGTCCGGTCGGACCGTCCGTCGGCCCGCCGTCGGCGTCCGTGCCGGCCCGCTTCGCCCACGGGAAGGTCCGCTTCACCTGGCGCCACTGCCACCACTTGACCGACGACTCGAGGCCGACCTGGACGTTCTCCCCCGCGGACAGCGTCCCGAACAGCTCGAGCCGCTGGAAGGTGCGGGCCAGTCCGAGACGTGCCCGCCGGTGGGGCTTCATCCGGGTGATGTCGGTCTCGTACAGTCGGACGCTCCCCCGATCGGGATGCTGGAGGCCGCTGATCACGTTGAAGAGCGTGGTCTTGCCGGCCCCGTTGGGGCCGATCAGCCCGGTGACCGTTCCGGCCCGGACGGACAGGTTGGCGTCGCTCAGCGCGGCGACACCCCCGAAGTGGACCGCGACCCCCTCGACCGTCAGGACGTCGACGTCGGTCCCCTCAGCCGGCGGCACGCGAGCCCTCTCCGGCCAGCGCGGTCCCGCCGAAGGCCGTGAGCGGACCCGTCGGCTCCTGCGCACCGCCCGTCGCCTTCACCCACGGCAGTCGGACGTGCAGCGTCTCGATGCCCAGGATCCCCCCGGCCGCCCGTCCGATGAGGATGACGCCGATGCCGGCGAAGATGCCGACGCTGCTCGGCCACAGCTGGTTCAGGGCGACGTAGGTCAGTGCGGCCAGGAACGCGCCCGACACGGTCCGGATGCTCCAGATGGTGACGAAGAGCACGAAGATGATTCCGGGGAAGATGTCGAAGTCGGTGGTGCCGACGATCTGCTGGACCGTGCCGTAGAGGGCACCGGCCAACCCGGCCATCCCTGCGGCGATGGCGAAGACCGCCACCTTGGTGAAGCCGATGTCGAGTCCGACCGTGGCGTAGGCGGCCGGAGAGTCGTTGACCGCCACCAACCGGCGGCCGAAGAGGCTGCGCCGGATGGCCAGCACCAGCCACGCCGACAGCACGAAGAACACGGTGACAAGGAGGAATTCCGATGTGTCGCTGCCGAGCGACAGCCCGGGCAGCACGATGCGACCGATCTGGAGGCCGCCCGAACCGTAGATGCGGCCGTCGGCGAAGAATCCGGTGGCCACCGCGTCTGCGAAGGCGAACGTGGCGAGTGCCAGGTAGAGGTCGCTCAAACGGATGGTCGGCAGGGCGACGATCGCGCCCACCCCGGCACAGATGGCGGTGGCGGCGATCAGTCCCAGCAGCGAGCCCCCGCCCGCCACCTTGCCCATGACGAATGCGCCGATGCCCATGAACGAGAACTGGCAGAGCGACACCTGTCCGGAGTACCCGGTGAGCAGCACCAGGGACAGGCCGACGATGCCCAGGGTCATCACCATGCCGCCGAGCGTCAGCAGCGTGGTTCCCTTGACGTCGGTGTTGGCGAAGGCGAACCCGACCACCACGGCCACCACGAGGAAGACGCCTCCGGCGACGAGGGACTCCTTGCCACTGGCCACCCGCGGGGCCTTGACCGAGGTCAACCGCCCGACGGCCCGCAGCCGCACCGACGGGAGCATCACCAGGGCGATGAACAAGAACACCATCGGCAGGGCGTTGGTCACGTCGGTCTGAAGGGCGGAGGACAGGTGCGGCTCGACGTAGTTGAGGATGTAATTCTCGGCCAGGCCGATGGCGATGGCGGCCGCGAAGGTGACGGGAATGTTCTTCAGGCGACCGACGATGGCCGCCGCGTAGCCGCTGACCACGAGCAGGGTCATGGCCTCGATGTTGAGGCCGGTGGTCTGGGTCGGCGCGAGCAGCACACCGGACAGGGCGGCCATCATGAAGCCGAGGACCCAGCCGTACTGGCTCATCCGATTGGGGGAGACCCCCGCCATGCCGAGCAGCTCGGGGTCGTCGACCACCGCCCGCAGGGCGAACCCGGTCCTCGAGGAGTAGAACAGCGCCCTCAGCGCGATGGCCACCGCGACGGCCACAGCGATGATGAGGATGTACTGGTCCTGGATGTTGATGCCGACCAGTCGGAACTGACCGTTGATCATCGGCTCGACGGTGCGTTCCGTGGTGGGCGACCAGATGATCGTCGCCGCGCCGGTGAGGATCACCATCAGACCGAGGGTGACCATCACCGGTCGCTCGGCGGAGGCGCCGTGGAGCCGGCGCATCAGCACCCGTTCGACGAAGGCACCACTGATCGAAGCTCCGAGGACGAGGACGATGACCAGGGCGGCCAGGATCGGCACGTGGTGCTCCGACACGAGCTCCCAGTACCCGAAGGCGGCGATCATGCCCACCGCACCCTGGGCGAAGTTGAACACGCCGGACGTCGTGTACGTGACCACCAGACCGGTGGCGGCGATCGCGTACCCGGCGCCGAGCATCACCCCGAACACCGTGAACTGGAGAAAGTTGCTCACTGCGTCCTCATCCCCCCGGGGTCACGTCAGTAACGTCTGTGGCGGTCGGGTGTGCTCAGGTACCGGGCTTCGTCACATAGGAGTAATCGCAACGGTACCCGTTCGTGCCGCCGGAGATCGGCGGGTCGTCCGTCCGCTGGAAGTTGCCGTCGACCACCTGTGCGATGAGGTAGCAGTTCGAGGTCGTCTTGGCGGCCGGGTTCGTCTCGGCGACGATGCCGTTCCCGGTGAAGCTGGTCTGCTTGGCCAGCGCCTGGAGCAGCGATCCCCGGCTCGGGTCCGAGCCGGCGTTCTTGAGCGCCTGGGCGAACAGCTCGGCGGAGATCCACCCGTACATGGTGAAGAGGTCGGGCTGGAACCCGGGCGAGGCGAACTGGACCCAGTGGAGGAACTCGCCGACGGCGGGGATGTCCGATGCGTCGCCCCCGAGGTAGAGCGACGAGTTCTGGTCGAGGTAGTCCCCGTTGACGGCGGACGGGCCCCCCGACTCGGCGACCAGCTGATTCGAGTACGTGGCGGCACCGAGCACCACCACCGGGTGGTAGTTCTGCTCGACCAGGGTCTTGAGCACCGACGACGCGTAGTTGGACGGCATCTGGTCGATGAAGATGATCTTCACACCGGCGTTCTTCATGGCGATCACGTTCTGGGTGAAGTCCGTCTGGGTCACGCCGTAGGTGTCCTGGTACACGATGTTGTAACCGACCTTCTGCATCACGTACTCCTCACCCGCCCAGGTCGCGGCGGCCGACGGCGAGTCGGCGACGAGGGTCCCCACGGACTTGATGTCCGACGGGAACTTCGACTTGAAGTACTGGATCGGACCCTCCTGCCATCCGTCGGCGAGCGGGACCGGCTCGAAGACGTTGGGGAGCTTCCCGGTGGTGCTGTCGAGTACCTGGGAGACGTCGGGGAACCCGGGGTTCTGGGCGAGCACGACACCCCCGAAGCTGTCCTCGAGGGAGAAGTCGCCGACCAGGGCGAAGTCGTTCTGGAGGGCATTCTCGGTCGCCTGCTTGTTGCCGGCACCGGTGAAGCTGTCGTCAGCGTCGTTGACCACGATCTTGCGGCCGTTCACCCCGCCGGTCGAGTCGATGTAGTCGACGTAGGCCTCGGTGCCCACCTGGGCGCCCTTGAAGAGTCCCGCGGACAGGGTGGAGACGTTGGCCACCTGGACCTCGTTCGAGCTCACACCCGTGTGGTCGCTGAAGGCGCTGGCCGGGATGGACGGGGAACCGCCCGATGCCCCGGTCGTGGTCGTCGTCGTGGAGTTGGTCGAACTGCACGCGGCGGCTCCCAGACCGACGGCCAGGACCATGCCCAGCGCGACCGACCGGCTCTTCCATGAGGCTGAATGCAAGGCTCCCCCTAGCTATCGGACGCTTCTGCGTCCCACCCGGGCACGGTGCCGGGCCGACACGAATATGTGACTCTACGTCAGAAACTCTGACGTGTGTCCAACGATCCGGTGGATTCGGTTGGATCCCGGACGTCCCTGCGACCGTCGGGACCACACTTCCACGCCGGACCGGACGTGCGCGGTCAGGGAGTCGCCCGGCTCCGCATCCCCTCGAGGAACCGGACGGCGCCGATCGTCGTATGCCTCGACCGGATCGACAGGAGGACGTCGAACGCGTGCTGGGTCGCGGGGAGCTCGAGATAGGCCGCCGGGGCCTCCGACACCGCCGACAGGCGGTCGACGAACCGGCGGGCCACCTGCGGCGGCACCAGTGTGTCGTTGCTCCCGTGGACCACGAACATCGGTGGGGTGGACGGGGTGATCCGACGATCGGGGGATGCCCGTTCGAACGCGTCCCGGTCGACCGCCACGGTCGTCTTCATCACCCGCTTCTGCAGCAGCTCGACCAGGCCGGGACCGTAGGCCCCGCTCGCCTCGGGGTCCCCGGTGACGTCGAAGACACCGTAGAAGGGGATGCAGGCGTCGACCGAGGTGTCGGCGTCCTCGAACCCGGGCTGCCACTCGGGACAGCCGGGGGTGAGCGCCACCAGTGCCGCGAGGTGGCCACCTGCCGAGCCGCCGGAGACGGCCAGGAACGACGGGTCCCCTCCGTAGTCGGCGATGTGCTCCCGCACCCAGGCGACGGCACGCTTGCAGTCGACGACCTGGTCGGGCCACGTCGCCTTCGGGCTCAGCCGGTAGTTGATGCTCACGCACACCCAGCCGCGGGCAGCCAGCTCGTGCATCATCGGGATGCCCTGCTCACGTTTGTTCCCGATGATCCACGCCCCGCCGTGGATGTACACGAGCACCGGTGCGCCTACCGGGGGGTCGCCACGGCGGCGGAGGATGTCGAGCCGGTGCCGGTAGATCCCGTCCCCCACGTAGTCGATGTCGCGGATCCGTAGGATCCCGCGGAACCGGAGCGGAACGGCCAGGGCCACCCGCCACCCCGTGGCCCAGGCGGGTCGGAGGTCCACGCCCGCGGCCGGCACCGGCCCCTGCGAGGTGTTCTCCAGAGCCTGATCCACGAGCCCGCGGACCCGGTGGGCGACGACGGCCAGGTGGACGTAGCCGACCGACGCGGCGAGCCCCAGCGCCAGGGCCGCCCACCATGCCCATCCGTGGTGCGGCACCGCGGCGGCGAACGCGACGGTCCCGGCCAGGACGACGACGGCGGCGTGGACGGGCACCTCGCCGAGGAGGAACCCGCCGACGAAGCTGACGACGGTGAGTGGCTCCCGGCGGAACGGAACGTGGACGTTCACCACCAGCAGGGCGGACACCGTGCTGAACGCCAGGGAGACCCAGATCACCCACCTATCAAACACCGCGCCGGGAGCCGACCGGTAACCCACGTGGAACCGCCGGTCCCGATGGGGCATCATCTGTACCCGACCCGTCGGCCCGTTGGGCCCGATGCGGGAGGCGCCCGACCCCGGGGGAGCGAGGGCCGAGGGCGGGGGGACGACGACCGGCAGGACCGATCGCGGTGGCCCGCTGCGGGCCATCCGCCGACGACAGGAGGGAGTGGCGTGGAGCAATTGAGCGGCCTCGATGCCAGTTTCCTCTACCTCGAGACGCCGACGCTCCACATGCACGTGGAGATGGTCACCGTGTTCGACCCGTCGACCGTCCCCGGGGGGTACTCGTTCGCCAAGATGCAGGCGCAGATCGCCTCGCGCACGCACCAGGCGCCGGTCTTCCGCCGCCTGCTCGTCGAGGTCCCGTTCCGGCTCGGCCACCCGGTGTGGGTCGACGACCCCGACTTCGACATCGACTACCACGTCCGCAGGACCGCCGTCCCCGGGCCCGGCGGGCTGCGCGAGCTGGCCGACCTGGCCGGTGACATCGCCAGCCGGCAGCTCGACCGCACCAAGCCACTGTGGGAGATCTGGATCGTCGAGGGGCTCGAGGGTGGTCGGATCGCCGTCATCGCCAAGATGCACCACTCGACGGTCGACGGGATGTCCGGTGCAGCCCTGCTCTCGGTCCTGTTCGACCTCGATGCCGACCCCGGGCCCGAGCCGGAGCCGCCGGGCGAGGTCGGGGACACCCGTATCCCGTCGAGTGCCGAGCTCATCAGCGAGGCCATGGCCGCCCGGGTCATGCGTCCCTTCGAGATGACCCGGGACGTGCTGCGTACGGCGCAGCGGCTGCTCAACGTCCGGCGCGTGCGCAACGAGCCCGAGCACCGGGCGCCCCACTCGAGGGCCGCACTGCCCCTGTCCGCGCCCCGGACGTCGTTCAACGGGTCGCTGACCAGGCGACGCCAGGTGGCGCTGGCGGCGATCGGCCTCGACGACGTGAAGCGCCTCAAGAACGCCACCGGCACCACGGTCAACGACGTGGTGCTGGCCATCTGCACCGGAGCACTCCGCCGCTTCCTCATCGACGGGCAGGAGCTGCCGGACAAGCCGCTGGTCGCCGTGGTCCCGGTGTCCGTGCATCCCGACCACGACGCGCCATACGGCTCGAACAAGGTGTCGTCGATGTTCGTCCAGCTGCCTGCCCACCTGGAGGACCCGTTGGAGCGGCTGCAGGTCATCCGGGAGGGGACCATGGGGGCCAAGGAGGAGCACAACGCCCTCGGCGCCGACATGCTGCTCAACTGGGCCGAACACGCCACGCCCAACACGTTCGCCGCGGCCGCCCGCCTCTACAGCCGGATGCGCATGGCCGACCGCCACCGCCCGATCGCCAATCTGATCGTCTCCAACGTCCCCGGTCCCGACTTCCCCCTGTACCTGGCCGGAGCCGAGATGGTGACCGGCTTCCCGCTCGGGCCGGTCATGGACGGGATCGGTGTCAACATCACGATCATGAGCTACCGGGGCGTCCTCTACTGGGGGATCATCTCCTGTCCCGAGACGATGCCCAAGGTCTGGCAGCTGGCCGCCGATGTCCCCCTGGCCCTCGACGAACTGCTGGCCGCGGCCGGCGAACCACCCGCCGTGTTCCGATCGGTCGAGTCGGCGGACGCCGAGGCGGCGTCGACCTCCGTCCCGGCCGCCACCCCTGACGTCTGACCGGCGCCGGATCCTCTGACCGGCGCCGGATCTACAGCCCTACGCTCCGGGAACCGCCATCGACGTGGCTCCCGAGCACACCCGCACCGCCCGTCCGAACGCACCGGTGGTGGGCGAGTAGGGGAGGACCGAGTCGAGGCCGGCGACGACGAACGCCCCGGTGTCGCCCGGGCCGACGACGATGTCCGACGGATGGTCGGTGCCCGTGGCGGCCGCTCCGCCGCCGGCGGGTAGCCGGACCGGCGCCAGAGGCATCGGGGGGCCGGCCGTCGGGACCGGGACGACCCAATTGTCGGCCGAGTCCGCCACCAGGAGCGTCGCCCCGTCCGCGGTCAGGGCGACCGCGGCCGGATCGGAGATCCCGAACTGGTCGAACCCGGTGACCGTGCCCAGGGCTCCGGTGGCGGCCGTGATGGGCAGTAGCCGCCCCCCGTAGTCGGACCCGCCCTGCCCCACCACGTAGACGGTGGAGCCGTCGGCCGAGACGACGATCCCGTGGGGCGAGGAGACGGAGGAGACGACCAGTCCCGTCATGATCTCGGGTCCCGACCGGGCCGAGGTCGTGTCCACCGGGACCACCCCTCCGGGCACCAGTACGTAGAGCGTGGACGACGTGGGGCTGAGGGCCATGCCGAACACCGTCCTCCCCGTTCCCAGTCCCAACGGGGTGCCGACGGCGCGGGTGGCCACGTCCACCGGCACGATGGTCGTCCCGACCCCGGCGAGCACCGTCCGTCCGTCGTGGGTGACCGCCACCGCGTGGGTGCCGCCCCCGCCCGGCAGCACGATGGGCGACTCCGCGCGCTGGGTCGCCAGATCGATGGGCACGAGCACGGCGCGGGGTACCCCTCCCGACAGCGTCGACTGGGTGACCACGTAGGCCCACCGACCGTCCGGTGAGGTGGTCATGGCGAAGCTCCCGAGCGGCGGCGTCCCCTCGACCGGGAGCGGGATGGGTGCCTCGGGCGTGTGGGAGTCCAGCTCGACCGGGGTCACCGCCGTCGGGCACACCACATACCCCGTCGGCTGGACGGGTGCCAGCGGGCCGTCGGTCACCGGTGCCGAGCCCGGGGTGGCCACGATCGAGCAGCCGGCCAGGACGAGCGCGGGGCCGACCACCGCGGCGGCCCGCCTGCGGCGGGCGGGTCCGCCGGTACGCGGCGGGTGAGTCCGTAGGGCCTCCATACGTGGGACCGACCCTAGTGAAGCCGCCGGGGGTCGGTCGGTGGTCCGTTCCCGCCGGATGCCCGTCGGTCGTCGGTCAGCCCACCCGGCCCGCCGCGTTCTCGGCGGCCGGGGCCGACCGCACACCGTTGCCGGCGCCCGCGGCCACCGCTGCCAGTCCCTCGTCGAGTGGGGTGGGTTCGATGCCGAAGGTGTCGGTGCACGCAGACGAGTCGAGGACGAAGGGCCGGTCGAACTGGTAGCGGGTCTCGCGAAGTTCGCGGAGCTGCGGTGAGACCAGCCCGGCCACCGTCAGGACCGCCGGGGGGAGCACCCCGATCCGGGCGGGCGGGGCTCCGGCCACCTCGCAGAAGCGGGTCGACAGCCGGCGCTGGCTGACGGCCGGCCCCGTGGGTACGTGCCACGCCCGTCCCCACGCCCGGTCGTCGGTGCCGAGAACGGCGAGCGTGCGGCCCACGTCGGGGACATAGGTCCACGAGTGGGGCGCGTCCGGGTCGCCCAGGACGCGGACCTTGCGGCCGGCGAGCAGACCCTCGACGTTGCGTCCGAAGAAGCTCGACTCGACCACACCCGGGCCGTAGAAGTCGGAGGCGCGGGCCTCGGTGACCCGGACGCGGCCGTCCCGGTGTGCGGCGAGCGCGTCGGCCCACATGCCCACCCGGACCCTCCCCTTGGCGCCGGTGGAGGCCAGCGGGTCGTCCTCCGTCATCGGGTGGTCGACGGGCCCGTACCCGTAGAGATTGCCCATGGTCACGAGCACCGCCCCTGCGCCGCCGGCGACCTCGAGCAACGAGGCGGCCAGCGGGGGCCACAGCTCGGGCCACCGGTGGTAGGGCGGGTTCGCACAGTTGTAGAGCGCGTCGGCTCGGCCCACGACGACGGCCAGCGCCTGCGGATCCGATGCGTCGCACGCGACCCTGGTGGCACCCGGACGGTCGGTGCCCGACCCCGAGCGGGTGACCACGACCACCTCGTGGCCGGCGTCGACGAGGGCCGCCGCGGTGGCCGTCCCGACCGGTCCTGCTCCCACGATCACGTGCTTCCCCATAGCTCGTTCCTCCTTTTTGTGAGCACTGCTCTTGTCAGAGGACAGTATTCACCCTTCCAATCCCCTTTGCAAGAGCATCGATCTTTTATTGATGTGATGCTCTTGCTATGGCAGGATTGGTTCGTGCCACCCTCCACAGGCCTGCGGGCCCGCCTGCGGGCCGAACTGACCAGGGAGATCAAGGACGAGGCCCGGCGCCAGCTGGAGCGGGACGGTGCACCGGCCCTGTCGCTGCGTGCCGTCACCCGGTCCCTCGGAATGGCCTCGTCGGCCATCTACCGCTACTTCCCCAGCCGCGACGACCTGCTCACCGCCCTCATCGTCGACGCCTACGACGCCATCGGCGCCGTCGCCGAGGAGGCCGACGCCGGATGCAGCCGGCGCGACTTCGGTGGTCGCTGGCGATCGGTCGGGCTCGCCATCCGGGAGTGGGCGGTCACCAACCCCCACGAGTACGCCCTGGTATACGGCTCTCCGGTCCCCGGATACCGGGCCCCAGAGGACACCATCGGCCCGGCCAGCCGGGTCACCCTGGTGCTCGCCCGGATCGTCGACGACGCCTCCCGGTCGGGTGACCTGGCGGAGCCCACCGAGGTCGGTGACCTCCCCCCGCTGGACGTCGACGTGCGGGCCCAGACCCGCCGGCTGATCGACCTGGCGTTCCCCCACGCCTCCGACGAGGTCGTCGTCCGGGCGTTGCTCGCCTGGACCCAGTTGTTCGGAATGGTCTCGTTCGAGCTGTTCGGCCACTTCGTCTCGGTCGTCGACGATGTCGGGCCCGTGTTCGAACGGTCGCTCCTCGAGGTGGGCCGCCTCCTGGGTCTCCCCTCCCCCCGGTCAGGACCCCTCGATACCGGGTCGGACCGGAACGCGAACGGGGACGGGGACGGCGGAGAAGCCTCCGATGGGCGCGACGAGGTCTGGTACCTGATCTGACCGGGCCCCGGTCGTGCGTGCCCTCGGTCCGGTCCCCCCTCCCCGGACGCCGGGGACGGGCGCGATTGTGCGGCCGTTCACATCGTGACTTTCGGCCCTAGGTCCTACCGTCCGATCCTGGTTGTATCAGCGGTGATGACACTTCTTCTCTCGCGCTGGCAGTTCGGGATCACGACCGTCTTCCACTTCATCTTCGTCCCCCTCACGATCGGCCTCGCCCTGCTGCTCGCCATCATGCAGACCGCCGCCTACCGATCGCGGGACGACGAGGAGAAGCGGGCCAAGTGGGAGCAGACGGCCGTCTTCTGGCGACGGCTCTTCCTGATCAACTTCGCCATCGGCGTGGTGACCGGGATCGTCCAGGAATTCCAGTTCGGCATGAACTGGTCGATGTACGCGCGCTACGTGGGCAGCGTCTTCGGCGCACCGCTCGCCGTCGAGGCGCTCCTGGCCTTCTTCCTCGAATCGACCTTCCTCGGCGTCTGGATCTTCGGCAGGGGCCGGGTCTCCGATCGGATCCACCTGGCCTCGATCTGGCTGGTCAGCATCGGGACGATGCTGTCCGCCTACTTCATCCTGGCCGCCAACGCCTGGATGCAGCACCCGGTCGGCTACAAGGTCCAGGGCAACCGGGCGGTCATGACCGACTTCTGGGCGGTCATGACCAACAGCACCCTGATCAGCTCGTTCCTCCATGTGTTCACCGCGGCACTGGTGACCGCGGCCATGCTCATGCTGGGCATCAGCGCCTGGCACCTGAGGCGGTCGCAGAAGGCCGGCCAGTCGCCCCACCCGGTGTTCTCGGCATCGGCCAAGCTGGCCCTCGTCGTCGGGGTGATCGCCGTCGTGGCCACCATGTTCTTCGGCGACAACCAGGCCCGCCTGATGGAGAAGCAGCAGCCGATGAAGATGGCCGCCGCCGAGGCGGTCTACAACACCCAGGACGGGGCGAGCTTCTCCCTCCTGACCATCGGCAACCTCTCCGGTGACCCGATCTTCCAGATCCGGATCCCGCACGCCCTCTCGGTCCTCGCCGACAACGACTGGAACGGCCCGGTCCAGGGCATCAACCAGATCCAGGCCCAGGAGGCATCCAAGTACGGACCGGGGAGCTACGTGCCGGTCCTGTGGGTGACCTACTGGACGTTCCGGATCATGGTCGGATGCGGCATCCTGATGTTCATCGGCCTGGCCTGGGGGACGTGGCTCCTGTACCGCCGGAAGGTGGACACGTCGAAGTGGTTCCTGATACTCGCCACTCCCGCACTGGCGCTGCCCTTCCTCGCCAACGCCTCGGGATGGATCTTCACCGAGATGGGTCGCCAGCCCTGGGTGGTGTACGGCCTCCTCCGAACGGCCAAGGGCGTGTCCTCGGTGGGAACGGGCTACGTGGTCGCCACACTGGTCGGCTTCACCGCCATCTACACGATCCTCGCCGGCATCGACTTCGGCCTGATGGCCCGGTACGCCAAGTTGGACCCGGACACGGTCGACGAGCACGGTGGCACCGGCGGCACGGCCGGCCACGGACCGGTCGACGACACCGATTCCGAGGACGGCAACGACCGGGTTCCGGCCCTCATCTACTGAGCGACAGGGAGATTCGACCATGATCGCGACCGCAGTACCCGCATACACCGGACTGGAGATCTTCTGGTTCCTCGTCATCGGTGTCCTCTGGGTCGGGTACTTCGTCCTGGAGGGCTTCGACTTCGGGGTGGGGATGCTCCTGCCCGTCGTCGGCAAGGACGCCGTCGACCGGCGGGTGATGATCAACACCATCGGACCGGTGTGGGACGGGAACGAGGTGTGGCTGCTGGTGGCCGGTGGAGCCACGTTCGCCGCCTTCCCCAACTGGTACGCCACGCTGTTCAGCGGGTTCTACCTCCCGCTCTTCCTCATCCTCGCCGCCCTCATCTTCCGGGGGGTCGCCTTCGAGTACCGCTCCAAGCGGGACATGCCGAAGTGGCACCTGGCCTGGGACCACGCCATCTTCTGGGGGAGTCTCGTGCCGTCGCTGCTGTGGGGCGTGGCGTTCGCCAACATCCTGCGCGGCACGCCCATCGGGCCCAACTCGAGCTACCTCGGTTCGTTCTTCAACCTCTTGAACCCGTACGCACTGCTCGGCGGGATCACCACGCTCCTGCTGTTCGCCCTCCACGGCAGCATCTTCTTGACGCTCAAGACCACCGACGACATCTACGAACGGGCGTACCGTACGGCCAAGCTGCTCGCCCCGGCGGCCACACTCGTGCTGTTCGCTTTCCTGACCTGGACCTACGTCAACGCCCACCATGCGCACAACACCGGCATCGTGCCGCCGTTCGTACCCATCCTCGGCATCGCCGCCGTCGCCGTCGTGGCCTGGCTGCTGCGCGAAAAGCTCGAGGGGTGGGCGTTCGTCGCCAACGCCGTCGCGCTGGTCTGCCTCGTCGCGACCATCTTCTTGAACCTGTATCCCCGGGTCATGGTGTCGAGCATCTCCCCGGCCTTCAGCCTCACCATCGGGAACTCGGCGTCGGCGCCCTACACGCTCAAGGTGATGACCATCATCGCCCTGATCTTCACGCCGTTGGTCCTCGTCTACCAGGGGTGGTCGTACTGGGTGTTCCGGGCCCGGGTGCGCCGCCCGGCGCAGGGCACGGACGTCGATCCCACAGCAGGTGGTCCGGCCGTCGGGACCGGTCCGGCCGTCGGGGCGAGCACTCCCCCGGCGGTGTCCGCGCCGGGGGAGGTCGAGACCCGCTGAACACCGACGACAACCCCTCACACGGACCGGTCGACCCCCGCCTGATCCGCCGGGCCTCCGCCACACGGCACTACCTGATCGGGGCGGTGGGCATCGCCCTGGTCGGCACCGCGGCACTGGTGGCCCAGGCCGTGCTGCTCGGTGCCGTCGTCCAGGAGGTCCTGATCGACCACGACCCGGTCGGCCGGACCGTCCCCCTGCTGGTCGGGCTCGCTGCGGCGTTCGCCGTGCGGGCGGCCAGCGCCTGGGCCGCCGAGGTCGCCGCCCACCGGACCTCGTCCCGGGTGACCTCCACACTCCGCCGCCAGCTCCTGGAGCGCGCCGTCGCCCTCGGTCCGGCATGGCTCGCCGGCGAGCGCACCGGCGAGCTGACCGCGTCGGTGACACAGGGGATCGACGCGCTCGACGCTTACTTCGCCCGCTACCTCCCGACGGCCGTCCTGGCCGCACTCACGCCCCTCGCCCTGCTGACGTGGATCGCGGTGGACGACTGGTTCTCCGCGGTCATCCTCCTGGCGACGGCCGCGGTCGTCCCGCTGTTCATGATCCTCCTCGGTCTCGAGGCGACCCGGAGCGCCAACCGCCAGTGGGAGCGGCTCTCCGGTCTGGCCGCCACCTTCTACGACCTCCTGCAGGGCCTCCCGACGCTCCGGGCGTTCGGCCGCACCGGCGACGGCCGCTACACCCTCGAACGGGCCAACCGGGAGCTCCGCGACGAGACGATGTCCACCCTCAAGGTGGCGTTCCTCTCGTCGCTCGCCCTCGAGACCCTGGCGTCGGTCGGGACGGCGCTGGTCGCCCTCTTCCTCGGGCTGCGACTGCTCGACGGCACGCTGGAGATCGGCACCGCACTGGCCATCCTCGTCCTCGCTCCCGAGGTCTACCTCCCGCTCCGACGGGCCGGCTCCGAATTCCATGCCAGCGCCGAGGGGAGGGCGGCCGCGGCCCGGATCCTGGACATCCTGGACGACGCAGACGGGCGCGCAGTGCCGGGTGCGGACGCAGCCACGGTCGTCGGAGGGCGGCCCGGCGGCGGGGACGCCCCGGCGTCCCGCCCCCTCCCGGACGTGGCGACCAGCACCGTGGGGCTCCACGGGGTGAGCGTCCGCTTCCCTGGTCGGGCACTTCCGGTGCTCGACGGGATCGACCTCGCCCTCGAGCCCGGTGAACACGTCGCCGTGGTCGGCGAGTCGGGATCGGGCAAGTCCACGATCCTGTCGGTACTGCTCGGCTTCACCGTCCCCGAGTCCGGGGCCGTGCTCGTCGGCGGCGTACCACTGGCCGACTGCCCGCTCCGGGAGTGGCGCCGCAATGTCGCCTGGGTCCCCCAACGCCCGAACCTGGTGCGGGGGACCATCGGGGACAACCTCCGGCTCGGCAATCCCGGCGCCACCGATGCCGACGTGGCCCGGGCGCTCGAACGCTCGGGACTGGTCGAACTGGTGTCCCGTCTCGGTGACGGACTCGACACCCCGGTCGGCGAAGGTGGCCTCACCCTCAGTGCCGGCGAACGACAGCGGATCGCCATCGGTCGGGCCGTACTCCGCGACGTACCCGTCGTCCTCCTCGACGAGCCGACGGCCCACCTCGACGTCGGACGCGAGGACTCGCTGCGGGCCCTGGTCGCGCCGTGGCTCGAAGGGCGGACCGTCCTCATGGCCGCCCACCGAGGAGGACTGGTGGGCCGGGTCGACCGGACCGTCACCCTCGTGGCCGGAAGGGCCCTCGACACGACGACCGCCGGGGTACCCGGGTGACGGCCGCCGGCGGCGTGCAGGCCGGCTCGGCGGGAATCGGGCACGGTCGACACCGGTACGGGCGCGGCCCGCTGTCCCGCGTCCTCCGCATCGGAGCCCCCGACCTCCGGCGCTTCCTTACCGGCACCGGCCTCGGGACGGCCGCCGCCCTCTGCACGGTCGGTCTCCTGGCCTGCTCCGGGGCGCTGATCGACAAGGCGGCCCTCCGACCGCCGTTGTACACACTGACCCTGCTGATGGCCGCGGTGCAGCTCCTGGCGCTGGGACGGGGACCACTGCGCTACGCGGAGCGCCTCGTCTCCCACGACGCCGCCCTCCGCGCGCTCGGCCGGGTCCGGCTGTGGCTCTACGACGAGATCGCCCCCCGGTCGCCTGCCGGTGTCGTCGGCTGGAGCAACGGGGACCTCCTGGCCCGGGCCACGGCCGACGTCGACCTCCTCCAGGACGTCTACCTGAGAGGCGTGGGCCCACTGGTCGTCGCCCTCGTGACGTCGGTGGTCTCCGTCGCGGCCGTGGGCCTGATCCTCCCGGTGGGCGGCCTCGTCATGGCCGTCTGCCTGTTCGGCGGGACCGCTGTGGCCTCGGGACTCGCCTGGGAGCGGCGACGGCGCCTGGGCGCCGGGGAGGGGGCACTGCGCGGGGCGTTGTCGGCCGACGTGGTGGAGCTCCTGTCCGCCGCGCCCGACCTGGTGGCCATGGGCAGGGACGAGGAGTACCTGGAACGGGTGCTGGGCTCGGACGCCGAACTCGAGCGCCGGGCGCGACGGCGCTCGTGGTCGGACGGGGCGGTCGCCGCGGTGGTCGTGACCGCCACCGGGGCCGCCGTCATCGGGACCCTGGTCGCCGCGACCGACGCCATCACCGCACACCGCCTCCCGTCCTTCATGGTGGCGGTGCTGCCGCTGGTGGCGCTCGGTGCCTTCGACGTGGTCCTGCCGGCCGCAGACGCCGTGTCCCGCATGGCCGACCACGTCGAAGCGGCGGAACGGCTCGTGTCGGTGGCCGACCTCCCGGTGCCGGTGCAGGACCCCGCCCATCCCGACGAGGTGCCGGACGGCGCCACGGTCTCGCTCGAGGCCGCCGTGCTCCGCTACCGGCCCGGAGGCCTCCGGGTGCTCGACGGGCTCGGCCTCGACGTGCCCCAGGGCCGCCGGGTGGCCATCGTGGGGCCGAGCGGCGCCGGCAAGAGCACCGTGGTCAACGTCCTGCTGCGCTTCTGGGCGCTGGAGGCGGGAAGGGCCCTCCTCGACGGGACGGACCTCGACCGCCTCCGACAGGACGACGTCCGGGCGAGGATCGGATGGGTCGGCCAGGACGCCCACCTGTTCCCGACCTCCATCGGGGGGAACATCGCGGTGGCCCGACCCGACGCCGACGCCGACGAGATCGCCGCCGCGGCCCGGGACGCCCAGCTCGGGCCGTGGATCGACTCCCTGCCCGACGGGCTCGACACACCGGTCGGCGAGCTGGGGGCGCAGCTGTCCGGTGGCCAGCGCCAACGGGTGGCCCTGGCCCGGGCGCTCCTCGCCCACGCGCCGGTGCTCGTCCTGGACGAGCCGACCGCCGGACTCGACCGTCCCACCGCCCGGCGTCTGCTCGACGACGTCCTGGCCGTCACCGAGGGGTCCACGCTGCTCTACATCACCCACCGGGACGAGGAGCTCGCCCGGTTCGACGAGGTGGTCGTGGTCGACGGCGGCCGGGTGGTCGACCGCTACCGGCCCGGCGGAGGAGCGTCCGCTCGGACCGCGGGCTCGGGCGGGACGCGCCGGGAGGCCCGGGCGCGGGCGTAGTCCTCGCACGGGTCGATCGGGAACCGGACGGTGACCGTCCCCGCTTCCGAGGACGTCGTCACCGGGAATCCCGACGAGAGGAACACGGCGAGCATGTCCCGGTTTTCCGAGAGGGTCTGGGCCGTGAAGCACCCGATGCCGTAGCCGCGCGCGGCGTCGGCGAGGTGGTCGAGCAGGAGGGTGCCGATCCCGAGGTGCTGGTGGTCGTCGGTGACGACGAAGGCGACTTCGGCCTCGGAGGTCCCCGGGGCCCGCTCGTACCGGCCCACCGCCACGATGCGTCCGGCCCGGATGACCACGTAGGCCATGCGGTCGACGTAGTCGACGTGGGTGAACCGCTCCACCTCGGCAGCCGAGAGATGGGGGTGGACGAAGAAGAACCGCCGGTACACCGACCGGGGCGACAGGCCGTCGTGGAATTCCACGAGGCCGTCGCCGTCGTCGGGGCGGATCGGCCGGAACAGCACGGTGGTCCCGTCGCGGAGGAGCTCCACCACCTCGAGGTCCACCGGGTAGCCGCCCGGGAACCCGGGAGTTCCGGTGTGGTCACCTGGGGGCATCGAACCGGATGCTACGCGCAACGCGTCGGGGCCGGGACCACGGACCCGGGGCGACGGTCGGGGTCCGGGTGCGCCGGGGTCAGCTCCGGGCAGGGGGCCGTACGCTCCCCCACCGCGTCCGGGGGAACGGCCCGTTCGCCGGGCCGACCCGTGCCATGGTCCCCCCGTGCTCACGGACCAGCCGTTCCATGTCGGCCAGGGCACCGATGGCGGACGCGTCGACCACCCGCAGTCCGTCGGTGCAGAGCTCGACCTCCCGCGTGCCGTCCGCCATCAGCTCGCCCATGACCTGGGCCAGATTGGCCGCCGTGGTCGAGTCGAGCCGACCGGCCATGCGGATCCTCGCCGGCACGCAGTCCGTCTCGACCCAGAGCTCGAGGGCCACGTCGCCCCGCCAGTCGGCAACGGCGACCGGCCTGGCCAGCTCCGCCGGGGGGGCCGCCTCCACACCCGACTCCACCTGGTGCCCGGCCTTCGGCGCGATCCGCTCCAACCCCATGTCCACCACCTCCGCTAGTAGGGACGTCACCTGCATTCGTACCACGCCGGGCCGTCCATTTCACTGCACATCTTCTCTGCGCATCGGATTTCCGACCTCAGACCGTCATGATGACTGAGCCGGGACGGCGGTCCCTAGAGCCGAAGGTCACCATCCCCGGCCAGGGGCCCGTCGACGACCGGGACGGGTACCGACGTCGGGACGTTCGTCGGGACGTTCGTCGGGACGTTCGGCCCTACCGAGGTCTTCGAACTGCGACCATCCTGGCCGTAACCAATCCGACGATTTCCCTGTTCAGGAGGAACAATGGCCACCACATCCGAACAAGAGCCCCCGGCCCCCGAGGACGGTGCCACCGTCGAGCGGCTCGAGCATCTGCTCGAGGAGTGGAGGGCCCGCATCGACGAACTGCTGGTGCAGGCCGACCTCGCGTCGAAGGACGTCAGTGAATCTGTCCGGGACAGGGCGGCGATCGCCGAGAACGCCTACCTGGCCGCCGCCAACCGGCTCAGCCAGATCCCGAAGGACGCAGGTGCCAACCTCGGCTCGATGCGGGACGGGATCGAGAAGCTCTTCGACGACCTGCGTGAGGCGTACCGATCGGCCGAAGCCGTGATCCGGCGGGGCCGCGGCGACTAGCCGGACGGCGCCGTCCCGGGCGTCCCGGCTTCCGCATCTGCGGCCCTCCGGGGCGCCCGGAACTCACGAAGGCGCACCACCGCCATGAACCCCATGTACGCACAGCTCCTGCAGGCGGTCCTCACCGACGAGGACGCTTCGATGAACGGCCCCCGGTCGCAGGGGCCGCTCGCCGAGTTGCTGCGCCTCCGCCACGCCATGGAGCAGCGCTCCCCCCGGGTCGATCCCGGTTGGGCACTGCAGGCCGTCGCCGATCAGCTCGCCTACGACGCCGCACTCATACGTCTGGCCCGCAAGCGCGGCGTCCCCGTCGACATCCACAGCTTCGACGTCCCCGAGCGTGGCCGGACCGGTCTCGAGCAGGCCCTTCGGGACAAGGGCGTCCACCTGCCGGAAGGCTCCGCCCCGACGATCGATCCGGTGAGCGGCGACCGCTGATCCGGCCGGATACCGCCGCCGACTCACCGCCGGGGGTGGTGGCCCTCAGGTCCCGGTGGAGTCCGCCCGGCGGTCGCGCTCGGACCGCTCGTGCAGCCGGGTGGCGTAGGACGCTGCCTGCGTCCGGCGTTGCATGCCGAGCTTGGTGAGCAGGTTCGACACGTAATTCTTGACGGTCTTCTCGGCCAGGAACATCTCCTCGGCGATCTGCCGGTTGGTCTTGCCCTCGGCGATCAGGTCGAGGATCCGGCGCTCCTGGTGGGTCAGGGTGGCCAGGAGCGGCTCCTCCTCGGGACCCTCCCGGAGGCGCCGCAGGACCCGCTCGGTCAGCGTGGCGTCGAGCAGCGACTCGCCGGCCGCGACCCGCCGCACATCGTCGACCAGGCTGTTGCCCCCGACCTGCTTGAGGACGTACCCCGACGAGCCGGCCATGATCGAGGCGAACAGCGCCTCGTCGTCGGCGTACGAGGTGAGCATGATGCACGCCGTGGACGGCATCTGGGCCCGGATGTCCCGGCACGCCTCGACGCCGCTGCCGTCGGGCAGGCGGACGTCCAGGATGGCCACATCGGGGCGGAGGGCGGGGACGCGGGCCAATGCCTCGGCCACCGTGCCGGCCTCCCCGACGACCTCGAAGTCGTCGGTCGACTCGAGGAGGGAGCGGAGCCCGGTGCGGACGATCTCGTGGTCGTCGAGGAGGAAGATCCGGATGGTCATCGGTGACCATTTGAGCACGTCGGCGGGGTCCGGGTCGCCCAAAGGCGGTTGGACGCCTCCGGCAATCGTCGTTACGTTGGTCCACGTGCCCGACCAACGAATGCGGAGGTACTCCGCATACGACGAGATCGAGGACCCCGAAACTCTCCGCAGGCTGCTGCACGCCACCCTTCTCCTCGAGGCCAATCTCGATCTGGCGGACCTGCTCGGCCACATCGTCGAGGAGGCCATCACCCTGGCGGACGCCCGGTACGGGGCCCTCGGCGTGCTCGACGAGGAGGGTCTGGAGACCGTCGAGTTCCACGCCTCAGGGCTCGACCCCGAGGTCGCGTCCGTACTCCTCGAAGGGCCGCTCCCCACCGGCAAGGGCGTCCTCGGGGTCGTCGTCCACGACCCCCGCCCGATCCGGATCGATGTCATCGCGGACCACCCGGCGAGCATCGGTTTCCCGCCTGGTCACCCACCCATGACCTCCTTCCTCGGCGCCCCGATCCGGGTCAACGACCGGGTCTACGGCAACCTGTACCTGACCGACAAGATCGGGGCGGACGGGTTCACCGCCGACGACGAGGCGGTCATCGAGGCGTTGGCCCTCGCCGCCGGCCTCGCCGTCGAGAACGCCCGGCTCCACCGAAGGGCCGGGGAGGCGGCCGTCTACGAGGACCGGGACCGGATGGCCCGCGACCTCCACGACGGGATCATCCAGCGCCTCTTCGCCATCGGCCTGTCCCTGCAGGGCCTGGCCGGCTCGCCGCAAGCACGCGAGGTGGCCGCCGACGTGACGTCGGTGGTCGACGACATCGACGAGACGATCCGCCAGATCAGAGCCACCATCTTCGAGCTGGGCGCCGAGGGTCGGGGTCGGGGGATCAGGTCCGACGTGATCGACCTCGTGGCCGAGGTCCGCCCGATGATCGGGTTCGACGTCCCCGTCGATTTCGACGGCCCCGTCGACGCCGCGGTCTCGGACGAGGTGGCCGAACAGCTCCTGCCCACGTTGCGCGAGGCGCTGTCCAACGTGGGCCGACACTCGCATGCGACCCGCGCCCGTGTCCGACTCTCCGCGGACGGGACCCGGTGCCGGCTCGAGGTCTCCGACAACGGGACGGGCCTCGTCGGCGGCCCGGCGCCCGGCAGCGGGCTCGGTCTCCCCAACATGAAGAACCGGGCGGAGTCCCTGGGCGGCACGCTCGAGGTCCTCCAGCCTGCCGAAGGGGGAACCTCCGTCGTGTGGCAGGTGCCGACCTCGGCGGGGGTCGTGCCGTGCCCCTAGGCGCCCGGGGCGGAGGGACCTCCGTACCCGCACCGACCCCGGCACGCCGCGACCGGACCCGGGGCCGGGCCGGGGCCGGGGCCGGGCCGGCATTGTTCGTGACACGTTCGGACCATGGCTGAGCTGACGGTCGCCGGCGACACGGTGACGCTCGAGTTGACCCGGGCCGAGCACTGGGAAGGGTTCCGGGGCGACATCGACGCGCCGTTGGCATCGGTCACCGCCGTCCGGGTGAGCGACGACCCGTGGAAGGAGCTGCGCGGACTCCGGGCCCCGGGCACCGGGATCCCAGGCGTCGTGGCGGTGGGCACCCGTCGGGGCTCGTTCGGACGTGACTTCGCCGCCGTCCACGGGAGAGGTCCCGGCGTGGTCGTGGAGTTCGACGGGCAACCGTTCCAGCGGTGGGTGCTCAGCACGACCGACCCCGGCACCGTCGTCGCACGGGTGTCGTCCGCCGCCGGACTCGCCTAGGACGCCGGGCCGGTGGCGCCGGTGGCCGGGTCTCAGACCGTGGGGAGCGCAGGCCAGAGACCTCGACGATCAGGCCCGAGGAGCATCTGGGTGTGGGTCCCTCCCAGGTGGTTCGAGCGCCACGTCAACATCGACTGGGCCAGGGGCAGCACGACGGCCGGGTCGGTGGTGGTGGTGGTCCACCCCGGATCGCCGGCCAGGTCGAAGCACAGCCACGATCCGTCGGCGAACTGTACGTAGGCGTGGGTGTCGGTCCGCTCGACCGCCAGGTTGCACCGCTCGAGGCCGGCATCGCGCCCGCCACCGGTGCGGGTGGGACCCATGACCATGTCCCGCCAGTCCCACTCGTAGTGCGCCGCGGTCCTCCACCCGTCCGGGGTCTCCCCGGCCAGGAACGGGACCAGCGAGGACCCGTCGCACTGGGTGGGTACGTCGAGGCCGAGCAGTTCGGCCACGGTGGGCAGGAGGTCGACCCCCTCGGTGTACTCCCCCACCACCCTCCCGGCCGTGCCGGGGTACTCCGGAGCACGGACGATGCAGGGGATCCGGTAGCTCTCCTCGAAGAACCCGAGCTTCTGCACCAGCCCGTGGTCCCCGAGCTGCTCGCCGTGGTCGGCCGTGACCACGATGACCGTCTCGTCGAGCTGGTCGGAGGCCCGCAGGTGGTCCATCACCCGCCCGATCTGGTGGTCCACCTCGGAGACCATCCCGAAGTACTGGGCGCGCAGCCGGGCCATCGCATCCGGATCGGTCGGCGCGGCCACGTAGCCCACGGTCAGGGCCAGATCGTAGAGCGGGTGGATCCCGGGGACCCTCGGGAGCGGCTCACCCACCTCGTCCGGCGGGTACCGGGTCGACCACTCGCCGGCCGCTGCGTAGGGGGGATGGGGTCGGAAGTAGCTGGCGTGGGCGAACCACGGCCCGTCCTGGCGATCGATCCACGAGAGGAGGCCGTCGGTCAGGTAGGAGGACGCACTGTGGTCGACCGGCCGGTCGGGCTCGGAGGTGAGCGCTCCCACCGGATCGAGGGACCCGTACCCGAGTGACTCGAGCCGGGCCAGCCACCCGGTGAAGCGGCCGTCGAGCGGGAGGACGGCATCGAACCCGGGCAACACGCCCTCGTAGGTGTCGAGGCGGGGGTCGGTCGGGCCGACGGCCGTCGACGGGTCGACCCCCTGGTCGGTGTAGCCGAACAGTGCAGGGGCGAATCCGGCGCGCCGGGCCAGGCGGGCGATGTTGTCGAACCGGTCCTCGAGCGGCGCACCGTTGGCCACCACCCGATGGTTCATCTGGTACATGCCGGTGTACAGCGATGCCCGGCCCGGGGCGCACGGTGCGGCCTGGCTGAAGTGGGAGGCGAAGCGGACCCCGCCGGCGGCGAGGTCGTCGAGGTTCGGGGTCGACACGACCGGGTGCCCGGCGGCGGACAGGCAGTCGGCCCGGAACTCGTCGAGGGTGACGAACAGGAGGTTCACGCGCCCCACTCTTGCAGCCCGTCGTCGTCGGGACCACCATCGCGGACCCCTCGTGGCGCCCCGGGGCGGGACGGGACGGCGCGTAGACTCGACGCCCGTGGACCACGTCGACGTGCTCATCCTCGGCGCGGGCCTCTCCGGCGTCGGGGCCGCCTGCCACCTGGAGTCCGAGCGACCCGGCACCACCTACGCCATCCTCGAGGCCCGGGACGTGATGGGCGGGACGTGGGACCTCTTCCGCTACCCCGGGGTCCGGTCCGACTCCGACATGTTCACGCTCGGCTACTCGTTCGAGCCGTGGATCGGGGCCGAGACCATCGCGGAGGGCCCCTCGATCCTCGCCTACATCCGGTCGACGGCCCGTGCCCACGGGATCGACGACAAGGTGGTCTACCGGCGTCGGGCGTCGGCGGCCTCGTGGTCGTCCCGCGACGCACAGTGGACCGTGGACGTCGAGCACACCGACACCGGCGAGCATGAGCAGGTGACCTGCGGGTTCCTGTGGGGGAACACCGGCTACTACCGCTACGACGAGGGCTACCGGCCGCACTTCGCCGGAGAGGACCGGTTCACCGGTCCCGTCGTCCACCCCCAGCACTGGCCGGAGGACCTGGACTGGGCCGGCAAGCGGGTCGTGGTCGTCGGGAGCGGGGCGACCGCGGTGACCCTGGTGCCCGCGCTGGCAGAGAAGGCGGCCTTCGTCACCATGCTCCAGCGATCGCCCACCTACATCGTGGCCCGGTCGGCGACGGACCGCTTCGCCGACGTCCTCCGCCGCCACCTGCCGGCGAGCACGGCACACGCCGTCATCCGCTGGAAGAACGTCCTCCTGACCCAGCTCAGCTTCCAATTGAGCAGGCGAGCACCGGAGATGGTCAAGAAGGGGATCCGCAAGGGTGTGGTCGAGGCGCTCCCCGCCGGCTTCGACGTCGACACCCACTTCAGCCCGCGCTACGACCCGTGGGACCAGCGGCTCTGCCTGGTACCCGACGGCGACCTGTTCCGGGCGATCTCCGACGGTCGGGTGGGGGTGGTGACCGACACCATCGACACCTTCACCGAGAACGGGGTCCTCCTCGTGTCGGGCACCGAGCTGGCGGCCGACATCGTGGTGACGGCGACCGGCCTCAACATGATGCTGCTCGGCGGCATCCGGCTCGACGTCGACGGGGACCCGGTGGTGCTCGGGGACACCGTGGCCTACAAGGGGATCATGCTGTGCGGCGTTCCCAACCTGGCGGCCACCTTCGGCTACACCAACGCGTCGTGGACCCTCAAGGCCGACCTGACCGCCGAGTACGTCTGCCGGCTGCTCGCCACCATGGAGGAGCGGGGCATGCGCCAGTGCACCCCGTTGGCGCCGGACCCGTCGCTCCCGACCGAGCCGTTCATCGACTTCTCCTCCGGATACGTGACCCGGGCGGCGGCCGACCTCCCGAGGCAGGGGGTGCGGGCCCCGTGGCGACTGCACCAGAACTACCTGCGGGACACCTGGCTCCTGCGCCACGGTCCGGTCGACGACGGCATGGTGCTGTCCAGCCCGGTGCCGACGCCCGCGGCCGCACCGGCCTGACGTCGGCTCAGCCGGGACCGATGCGTTGGTTGTAGTTGGTGATCAGCGTGTCCGTGGCCGCCTTCGCCCGGGCGAGCGCCGTGGTCGGCGACACGCCGTTGGTGAACATCGATTCCTCGGCGTCGACCACTGCGGTCCGCACGTCGTCGTAGGGGCCGAGTACGGCGCCGGCGGTCGCAGCTGATTCGATGCCGCTGGTCAGCTGGGTGTAGGCCACCTCGAACTGGGGGTTGGTGGCCCACAGGTTCTGGATGGTGGGCGACTCCGCCGAGGACGTCCGCAGCGGGATGTACCCGGTGCCGGCCGACCAGGTCGCCTGCGAGGCGGTGGAGTCGAGGAAGGCGACGTACTCCCAGGACGCCGCCTGCTCGGCCGGGGATGCCCGCTTGGAGATCCAGAGCGCGCTGCCCCCTGGCTCCACACCGCCGGTCGGGGTCGCCTGCAACGTCGGGAGGTGGGCCACACCGAGCTGGACGTTCGGGTACTGGCTCAGCAGCTGCTCGATCGTGCCGAGGGCGGCGGACGTGTCGACCGTCATGGCGTACTTGCCCGAGCCCACGCCGAGCAGGTTGTCGTAGGCGTCGGCGCCGTTGGCCGAGTTGGTGTCGGCGTCACCGGAGGAGACCAGCTGGTCGAGGTCGGAGAAGATCTGGACACCGGTGGGGGTGTCGAACACCGCTTGGGTCGCCCGGGCGGTCCGACCGTTGTCGTTGTTCACGAACAGCTGGTCCGTCGTGGCCAGCTCCGTCTCCACGTACCACGGGTCGAGCTTGAGGCCCATGCCACCCTGCCCGGCGTCCTTGAGGATCTTGGCGTCGGTGACGAGCTGGGCCAGGGTGGCCGGCGGCCGGTCGGGGTCGAGGCCGGCCTTCTGGAAGGCGAGCTTGTTGTAGTAGAGGACCGGTCCCGAGACGGCGAACGGCATCGCCTGCTGGATGCCGTCTACCTTCCAGTAGGCGAGTGCCCGGGGCAGCAGGTCGCCCACCGAGTAGTGGAACCCTTCCATGCAGTTCTGTACCGGCTGGATCGACTGGGTGTCGATGGCCCCCTGGGTGTCGGTGTCCTGGAGCTGGACGACATCGGGCAGTTCGCCGTCATTGAGTCCCGCCTGGTACTTCTGCCACGTGTCGTCGTAGCTGGTCTGGACCACCAGATCGACGTGGACCCTGGACTGCGAGGCGTTGAAGGCGTTGGTCAGGGCCTGCAGGGTCTGCCCGTTGGCCCGCGGCATCGACTCCCAGAAGCTGACGGTCACCGGTGCACTTGCGCCGTCGAGCGCGGCCGGCGAGCACGCGGTGGAGCTCGTGGTGGAGGCCGCGGTGGTCGAGGAGGACCCCGACGACGACGAGCAGCCTGCCAGGAGCAGCGTCAGGGCGCCGAGCGGCAGGATCAGGGCGACAGGGCGGGACCGGTGCGCGCGCATGGAATCGTTCCTACCACGGTGCCGGGGTGACATGGAGGTGAACCGGGGGGGACCAAATACCCTTTTCGGCTTTACCGTGCGGCGCCCGGCCGTCCGTTCCCTCCGGGCCGGGTCACTTGACGGCCCCTGACGTCAGGCTTCGCACGAGCTGCTTCTGGAACACCACCAGGAGGATCAGCAGCGGTGCGACGGCGATCACCGTACCGGCCAGCGACACGTTGACCTGGTCGAGCTGGGTGTTGAGGAGCTGCTTCAGGCCGATCTGGACGGTGCGGACCGAATTGTCGTCACCGGTCACCAGGAGGGGCCACAGGTACTGGTTCCACGCCCCGAGGAAGCTGAACACCCCGAGGGCGGCCAGCGCCGGACGGGCGAGGGGGACGGCAACCGACCAGAGGAAGCGGAAGTGGCCGTAGCCGTCGAGCTCGGCGGCCTCGCGCAGGTCGCGGGGGATCTGGAGGAAGGCCTGGCGGAGGAGGAAGGTCCCGAAGCCGGTCGCCAGGAACGGGACGGTCAGCCCCGGGAAGGTGTTGAACCACCCGAGCGACGAGACGGTCGACAGGTTGGTGGCGATGGTGACCTCGAAGGGGATCATCAGGGTCATGAGGAACACGAAGAAGAGGGTCCGCTTGAAGGGGAACTCGAGGAAGGCGAACGCGTAGGCGGCCAGTACCGAGGTGACCAACTGCCCCACCACGATCACCGACGTCTGGATGGCCGAGTTGCGGAGGTAGATCCCGAGATCGCCCTCCGTCCACGCCCTCCTGTAGGACCCCCACTGGGGGTGGATGGGGAAGAACGGCGGTGGCTGGTGGGCGATCTGGCTGGGCGCCAACAGCGAGTTGACGACCGCCATGTACAGCGGGAACAGGACGACGACGGCGCCGACGGTCAAGAGGGCGTACCGGACCACCAGACGTGCACGGCGTCGACGGCGGCGGGGCGGCGGGGCGGTCCTCGTCGGTGCGGGCGGGGCGGCCTGTTCAACGGCTGGCATAGGTCACCCGCCGTTCGAGGAACCGGAGCTGGGCCAGGGTGAAGGCCAGCAGGATGGCGAACAGGACGATCGAGAGCACCGCGGCCACGCCCGGGTCGTCCTGGATCGAGAGCGCCTGGTACACGTAGTAGAGGAGCACGTTGGTGTGGGTGAACTGCGAGTTCTGGGGTCCGATCAGGATGTCGATCTGGCCGAAGCTCTGGAAGGCGTAGATGGTCCCGACGACGAGCCCGAAGAAGAGGGTCGGGGACAGCAGCGGCACCGTCACCCGCCAGAGCATCGTTCAGCCCCCGGCGCCGTCGAGCCGGGCCGCCTCGAGGATCTCGTCGGGCAGGGACTGCAGGCCGGCGGTCATGATGATGAACGAGAGCCCGAGGAACTGCCACACGGCGATGAGCGAGACGGCGGGCAGCGCCCACGTCGGGTTCTCCAGGATGGCCGGGTGCGGATTGATCCCGAGCCACGGCAGCAGGCCCACGACGGGGTCCATGAGCGTCCCGAACACGACGGCGGCCACGGCGACCGAGCTCACCACCGTCGAGGAGAAGATCAACCGGAAGACGGCCATCCCGCGGATGGCCCGATGGGCGGCGAGTGCCAGGAGGAGCCCGCCGATGAGGCCGACCGGGACGACCATCACCACGTAGAGAAGGGTGGACACCAGGCTCTGGTGGAACGCGGTGGACGAGAGGACCGACCCGATCTGGCGCAGTCCCACGTAGTGCGACGGGAGTCCCGGGTAGGGCGGGTTCTGGTACAGGGCGAGCTTGAAGTTCTTGAGGAACGGATAGAAGGTGAAGACCCCGAAGACCGCCAGGGCGGGCAGCAGGAGCAGGTACGCGAGGCCCCACTCGCGGTGTCGACGCGAGAGTCGGCGGCCGGGGACCGCCGGGGTGGCCGGTCCCGACGCGGTCACCGGTGGCCCTCGAGCCGCTCACCCGTATCGGCGTCGAAGAAGTGCAAGCCGCCGGGATCGACGGTGACCGCCACCGACCCACCGAGGTCCGGCCGCGCCTCGCGGCGGCCCTGCCGAACGACCACCCGGGTTCCGCCGGCGAGGGTGCAGATCACATGGGTCTCGGCGCCGAGCTGCTCGACGAGGGTCACCGAGGCCGGGATGCCGGTGCCCCCGAGCGACGCCGACTCGGGACGGACGCCGAGCGTGACCGAACCGTCGGGCAACCGGTCCGGGACGTCCTGCACCTCGATCGTCGTCCCGTCCACCGACACCGAACCGCCCGAGACCACCGCGGGCACGAGGCTCATCCCCGGGCTGCCCAGGAACGAGGCGACGAACGTGTTGGCCGGTCGTTCGTAGAGGTCCTGGGGCGCGGCGACCTGCTGGAGCCGTCCCTCCCGCATGACGGCGATCCGGTGGCCCATGGTCATGGCCTCGACCTGGTCGTGGGTGACGTAGACCGTCGTGGTGCCGAGACGCCGCTGCAACGACACGATGTCGGCCCGGGTCTGGATCCGCAGGGTGGCGTCGAGATTGGAGAGCGGCTCGTCCATGAGGAAGACCTTGGGGTCGCGCACGATGGCCCGGGCCAGGGCCACCCGCTGGCGCTGACCACCCGAGAGCTGTCCCGGTTTGCGATCGAGGAGCTCCCCCAGGCCGAGGGTCGCCGCCGCCTCGTCCACCCGCCGGGCCCGCTCGCCCGCCGGGACGCGTTGCTGACGGAGGGGGAATTCGATGTTGCGACGCAGGGTCATGTGGGGATACAGCGCGTACGACTGGAACACCATGGCGACGTCGCGGTCCTTCGGCTCCACGTCGTTGACCACCACGTCGCCGATGGACACCGTCCCTTCCGTCGGCTCCTCGAGGCCCGCCACCATCCGCAACGCCGTGGTCTTCCCGCACCCCGACGGGCCGAGGAGGACCAGGAGCTCACCGTCGTGGACGTCGAGGGAGAGGTCGTCCACCGCCACGGCGCCGTCGAACACCTTGGTGACGCCGTCGAAGTTGACCCGTGCCACTCGTGCCCCGCTCTCTCGGACGACCGGACGCCTCCGCTCAACCTAGACGGAACCATCCGGTCGGAAGCGTGACGCATCCGCTCGGACCGTCCGGTCCGGCGACGGCGGATGTCTCGCCGCCGCGTCGTCCCCGCTAACATGTCATCAGCTGATGACTTACAGAGAGCCCCCCTCCCGGAAGGATCCACCGTGGTGACCGAGGCCACCCCCGCGGGCGTCGGCGGCCCGGCCTCCGTCCGTCGTCCGAACCTCCTGGTCCCCAGCCTGGTCTTCGTGGGGCTGGTGGTGGCCGTGGTGAGCAGCCTCGGTGCGCCGCTCATCCCGACGGTGGCCCGGATCGACCGCGTCCCCCTCAGCACCGCGCAGTGGGTCCTCACCGCCGCCCTCCTCAGCGGGGCGCTGGCCACGCCGGTGATGGGACGGTTGGCGGACGGCTCGCGCCAGCGCGCCGTCATCGCCGTGACCCTGTCGGTGGTGCTGGTCGGCTGCGTCCTGGCCGCCGTCTCGACGTCGTTCGTCGTCCTGGTGGTGGGTCGCGGCATGCAGGGGGTGGGGATGGGGCTCCTCCCCGTCAACATGGCCATCGCCCGGCGCAACCTCGACCGGGTCACGACGGGTCGGGCCGTCGCCACCCTGTCGGTGTCCACCGCCATCGGTGCCGGCCTCGGCTACCCGATCACCTCGACGGTGGCCGAGCTGTTCGGTGTCCACGCCGCCTACTGGTTCGGGGCCGCCGTGGTGGCGAGCGCCCTCGCCTTTGCCGTCGCGGTGCTCCCGGCGCGGTCCCCTGCCGCGCCGGTGCGGTTCGACATCGCCGGTGCCGTGCTGCTGACGCTGGCCGTCACCGGGGTCTCCGTCGTACTGAGCGAGGGCGGGAACTGGGGCTGGGGCTCGACGACCACCCTGGGCCTCGTCGCCTGCTGCCTGCTCGTCCTGGTCGTGTGGGTCCCCCTCGAACTGCGGTGCGACCACCCACTGGTGAACCTCCACCACCTCTCGAACCGGTCGGTCCTGATGGCCGACGTCTCCGGGTTCCTCATGAGCATGTCGATGTACCTGGTCGTGCCCATCGTCGTCGAGTTCGTCCAGATCCCCCCGTCGTCCGGGTTCGGGTTCGGCGCCTCGGTCATCGTCTCCGGATCCGTCCTGGTCCCCCTGTCGGCCGGGACGTTCCTCGCCAGCCGGCTCCTCGTCCCCTACGAGCGCCGGTTCGGGGCGCGGAGCATGATCCCCCTCGGCGCCCTGGTGTTCGGTTCCGCCGCCACCTACTTCGCCCTCGACCATGGCTCGTTGTGGCAGGCCTTCGTGACCATGGGGATCGTGGGGCTCGGGATCGGATTCACGTTCGCCGCCATGCCCGGGTTCATCGTCCGGGCGGTCCCCGCGTCCGAGACGGGAAGCGCCACCGGCCTCTACCAGGTCCTCCGGAACATCGGGCTGTCCTTCGGCTCGGCCCTGGGCGCCGCCGTCCTCCTGGCCTTCACGGGGAACGGGCACACCTACCCCGACGTCACCGGGTTCCGGGTCGCCCTCCTGGTTTCGGCCGGCCTCGGCGTGCTCACCGCCGTGCTCAGCTTCGTGCTGCCGGGCGGTACGGCGCCACCGGCTGCCGCCCGCGCCGCCGGGCGGCTCGACGCCACCGAGGTGCGGATGGAGGAGGAGGCCCTGCTCGAAGCCGGAGGGGCGATGCTCTCGGACGAGCTCGACCTCGACGACGGGGGGAGGCGACCGTGAACGGGAGCCCGCGGTCCGCCGGTGGGGCCGCTCCGCGGCGTCCCCGCGACGCCGGCGCCACCCGCCTCGCGCTGCTGGTCGCGGCACAGGACCTCTTCGGACAGAAGGGCTACGAGCGCACCACCACCCGCGAGATCGGCGAGTCCGCGGGTGTCGACCCCGCCCTCATCGCCCGGTACTTCGGTTCCAAAGCCGACCTGTACCTGGCTGCGGTGGCCGCCGAGCGGCTCGACGGGAACGACGGCGCGGTGGACGCGGACCACACCGACGCGCCCTTCGCCGACCTCGCCCAGGTCGTCGGTGTGGTCCTCGACCGGACGGCGCGGCTCGGGCCGGGCCCGACCCTTCAGACGCTGGTCCGTCACGACGCCTCCGAGGAGATCCGGGAGGCCGCCAAGACGCGCCTCGTCCGACGGATCGTGGAGCCCGTCGCCGCCGGATTCGCCGAGGACGGGGTGGACCGGCCGACCCTGCGGGCCCAGGTGACGGTGGCCGCCCTCCTGGGCGTGGCCCTCGGACGGTCGCTCGGCTGGTTCGACGAGCTCCACGAGGCCGACCCCGACGCGCTCGCGGCGATCGTGGTCGACGCTTTCCGGCCTCCCCGCCGGTAGGCCCCGGGGCTCCGCGGTCAGCCCGCGGTCGCGCGGGCGGTCAGCCCGCGGTCGCGCGGGCGGCGAAGTACTGGTCGATGGCGGTGGCCAGTCCGCCGGCGATGACGTGTTGGCCCCGTGAGCTGACGGCGAGCGACCCCTCGAAGGGGTCGGTGACGAAGAGCGGCTCGACCAGGGCCCCGGGCATCTGGCTGGGCGTCGAGAAGAACCCGGCCATCGACGGTCCGAGGAGCAGGACGTGGCCGTAGGCGGCGGCCCCGACGGCGATCGGGCTGTCCGAGGATGTGGGCACGATCGAGCCCTCCTGCGAGTCCGGCTGCACGCCGTCGTCGGGGATGACCCACCCCTGGGCGTTCATGGCCGCCAGCACGTCCTTCTGGACCAGGGTGGCCAGGCGGAGATTGGCGGCACTGAACGGCCGGACCCCGTCGTAGGTGGTCACGCTGCCGGCATCGTCGGGGGAACCGCCGCTGTCGAAGTAGATCCCGACGAGGACGTCCGCCCCGGCGAGGTTCGCGCACTCGTCGCGTGCGGCGACGTCGTCGTGGGCGCCCTGCAGGCTGAGCACGCCGTCGGACAGGTCGGCCGGGGTGAGCCGGACGACCGACGAGTCCGTGGTCCGCGACACCACCACCCGGTACCCCCGGCTTCGGAGGAGGGCCGCCGTGTCGAGCTCCACGGGGAGCGTCTCGGTCGCCTCGTAGATCGTCCGCCCCGACGAGGTGGTGCCCACCGCCCCCGGGTCGAGGCCACCGTGTCCCGCGTCGAGGAAGACGGTGAGGTGGCGATCGCCCGACGTCGGCGGGTAGGCGACGCAGGACCCGGTCGCGAATGCCGCAGGATCGACGGGCACGCCGGGGTCGGACGCGTCCCGGAGGCGGGTGATGCCCGCCCACGTAGCGGAGACGGCGAGTCCCAGGGCCAGGAACAGGAGCGGGACCAGGACGAACAGCCTCCACCGCCGGCGCACGGTGCGGCCACGGGTCCGCGCCGACGCCTGTGCCCTGGACGGGTGCCGCGAGGTGGCCATGGACCGACCATTGAACCAGCCACCGGGCCGCGAGCGGCGTCGGGAGGCCCGGCCCCGATGCCCGGTGGGTCAGGCGTCGGCCAGTGCGGCCAGGTGCTGGCCGATGGCATACCCCTCCACCGTCAGGGCACCGTTCGTGGCGAACCCGCACCCGCCGATGTCGACCGAGACGGACACACCCGGGCCGGACGGGTAGACGAACAGCACCAGGTCGGTGGCACCGTTCCACATGGGGCAGCTGTAGGGACCCGGGCTGGTGACCACCTGCCAGTGGGGCGAGTCGAGGTAGGCGACGAGAGCGGCGAGGGACGTGCCCGACACCGCCCGCGACCGCTGCAGCACGATGGTCCCTCCCGACTGGCCGACCCCCGAGTAGTGGCACAGGGTGGCGACCGACGACCCCGGGGGGACGAGGGTGGCGGAGAGCCCGGGGCGCACCGGGACCGGGGCCTTCGGGGGTCGGTAGGTACAGGTCGCGGCGTCGGCGGGCGCCGTCGTCGAGGTCGTCGTCGAGGTCGTCGGTGCCCCGGTGGGTGCCGGTGTGGCGGTCGTGGCGCTGCAGCCGGCGAGGCAGACGGTGACCGTCATGATCGCCACGGCGGTGGTGCCATGCCACCGGGCCCGCGGGCCGCGTCCGCCCACCGCCACCTACACCAGGAGGCCGGGGATGGTCCCCGGCCCCAGGGGGGGTGCGTCCTCGACGATGAGGTCGACGAACCTGCCGACGTGGGCGTAGATGGACCTGCTCTCCTCCGACCACGGCATGAGGATCTGGAAGACGTGGAACATCCCCGGCACCTCGTGGGCGTGGGTCGCCACCCCGGCCTTCTCCAGTCGCTCGACGAAGCGGCGGATCGGGTCCCGGAACATCTCGGCGCCACCCCACGACACCGCCGTCGGCGGAAACCCGTCGAGGTCGGCGTCGACGGCTGAGACGTACCCGCTCGACGCGTCGAATCCGTGGAGGTACGACGCCGTCGGGATGTTCCAGGGCAGGATGTCCGACTCGGCGTTCTCGGTGATGGACGGCTCGTCGAGCCGGAGGTCGACCTCCGGCGAGAACAGGATCATGCCGGCCGGACGCACCAGGTGGGAGCTCTCGGGTGCCGAGACCGCCAGCGACGTGGCCAGGCCACCCCCGCCCGAGTCGCCGGCCAGGAACAGTCGCTCCTTCGGGACGCCCGCCGCCACCAACGCGGCCAGCACGTGCCCGGCGTCCACCAGTCCGGCGGGGAAGGGGAACTCGGGGGCCAGACGGTAGTCGGCGACGAACACGGCGCACCGGGTCGCCGTGCAGATCCGAGAGGTGAAGAAGGCGTACATGGTGGGCGACGTGCCGATGTACCCGCCGCCGTGCAGGTAGAGGACCACCCCCTGGGGCTTGCCGCCCCGGGGCACGTAGAGGATCCCGGGCACACCGCCGATCTCGATGGCCGAGTGCGCGACGTCACGGGCGTCGACCACGGGGGGCATGACCACCTTGCACAGGTCGTCGAGGAGGAGCTCGATGGAGCGGAACTCGGCGATCGGCAACGACGAGCAGTACCCCATGAACGAGCGGAGCACCTCGCGGGTCAGGCTGGCCCCGAAGTTGGACAGCAGGTTCGAGGGCCCCCGCAGCGGCTTGCGGAACGGGAGACGGGCCAGCGCCGCCACCATCTGCTGGGCGAGGAGGACCGTGTCGATGGCCACGACCGGGGCCGGCGCGGTACGGACCTCGGGGCGGTTGGCCATGACCATCGGTCTGCTCCCTCGTCGGTTCGTGCGGGCCTTACGCTACCCGGCGCCGGACCGCCGTCCCGGCACGCCACCCGGCGGCACCCCCCTGCGGCCGGCTCACTCCAGCGAGGCGAGCGACTCGTTGAACGTCGCCGACGGTCGCATCACCGCGGTGGCCAGCGCCTCGACGGGCAGGTAGTAGCCGCCGATGTCGGTCGGCGAGCCCTGGACGGCGAGCAGCTCGGCGACGATGGTCTCCTCCTGGTCGCCGAGCGTGGCGGCGAGCCCGGCGAAGGTGTCGGCGAGGTCCGTGTCCTCGGTCTGACCGGCCAGCTCACGGGCCCAGTAGAGGGCCAGGTAGATGTGGCTCCCCCGATTGTCGAGACCCCCGAGCTTGCGGCTCGGCGACCGGCCCTCGTCCAACAGGCGCTCCGTCGCCCGGTCGAGGGTGTCGGCGAGGATCTGGGCCCGCCGGTTCCCGGTGCGCTGGGCCAGGTGCTCGAAGCTCACCGCCAGTGCCAGGAACTCGCCCAGGCTGTCCCAGCGCAGATAGTTCTCCTGGAGCAGCTGCTGGACGTGCTTCGGGGCCGAACCGCCGGCTCCCGTCTCGAACAGGCCGCCGCCGTTGATCAGCGGGACGATCGACAGCATCTTGGCGCTCGTGCCGAGTTCGAGGATGGGGAAGAGGTCGGTCAGGTAGTCGCGCAGCACGTTCCCCGTCACCGAGATGGTGTTCTCTCCCCGGCGGATGCGCTCGAGCGAGAACGCCGTCGCCTGCTCGGGGGCCATGATCTCGATCCGCAGCCCTTCGGTGTCGTGCTCGGGGAGGTACGTCTCCACCTTGGCGATGAGGTTGGTGTCATGGGCTCGACCCTCGTCGAGCCAGAACACCGCCGGGTCGCCGGTGGCACGGGCCCGGGTGACGGCCAGCTTGACCCAGTCCCGGATCGGTACGTCCTTGGTCTGGCACATCCGGAACACGTCCCCGACCTGCACCGGCAGGTCGAACACCACCCTGCCGGCATCGTCGGTCACCCGGAGCGTGCCGTCGCTTGGGATCTCGAAGGTCTTGTCGTGGCTCCCGTACTCCTCGGCGGCCTGGGCCATCAGCCCGACGTTCGGGACCGAGCCCATCGTCGAGGGATCGAACGCACCGTTCGCCCGGCAGTCGTCGATCACCACCTGGTAGACGCCGGCGTAGCAGCTGTCGGGGATGACCGCGAGGGTGTCCGCCTCGCTGCCGTCCGGTCCCCACATGTGGCCCGAGTTCCGGATCATGGCCGGCATCGACGCGTCGACGATCACGTCGCTCGGCACGTGGAGGTTGGTGATGCCCCGGTCGGAGTCGACCATGGCCAGTTCCGGTCCTGCGGCCAGCTCGGCCTCGAACGAGGCACGGATGGCTTCACCCTCGGGCAGCGAGTCGAGTCCGTCGAGGATGGCGCCCCACCCGTCGTTGGGGCTGAGTCCGGCGGCGGCCAGCGCCTCGCCGTGGGCGGCGAACGTCGCCGGGAAGAACGCCCGGACCACGTGGCCGAAGATGATCGGGTCGGAGACCTTCATCATCGTGGCCTTGAGGTGCACCGAGAAGAGCACGCCCTCGGACCTGGCCCGGGCGATCTGGTCCTCGAGGAAGGCGCGGAGCTCGGCCACCTGCATGAGCGACACGTCGACGACTTCGCCGTCCAGGACGGGAACCGGCTCCCGGAGCGCGGTGGCGCTGCCGTCCTCCCCCACCAGCTCGATGCGGAGCGAGCCGGCTCCCGCCATCACCGCCGACCGCTCGTTGGACCGGAAGTCACCGGCCACCATGTGGGCGACGTCGGTCCGCGAGTCGGGGGACCACGGACCCATCCGGTGCGGGTGGGACCGTGCGTAGTTCTTGACCGATGCCGGTGCCCGCCTGTCGGAGTTCCCCTGGCGCAGCACCGGGTTGACCGCGCTGCCGAGCAGCCCCCGGTACCGGGCCAGCGTGGCGAGCTCCCCGTCGGTCGACGGGTCCTCGGGGAAGTCGGGGACGGCGTAGCCCTTCGCCTGCAGCTCGGCGATGGCCGCCTTGAGCTGTGGGATCGACGCAGAGACGTTCGGGAGCTTGATGATGTTGGCCTCGGGTGTCAGCACCTCGCGCCCGAGCTCGGCCAGGTCGTCGTCGATCCGCTGGTCCTCGGCGAGGCGCTCGGGGAACGCGGCGATGATCCGTCCGGCCAGTGAGATGTCCCGGGGCTCGACCCGGACCCCGGCCTTCGCCGCATACGCCTGCACGATGGGAAGCAGCGAGTACGTGGCGAGGGCGGGGGCCTCGTCCGTGTGGGTGTAGATGATGGTCGATTCGGTCACGCGCGCTCCGTCTTCGGTCCTCGTGGTGGTCGGCCCAACGATAGACGGGCCCACCGGGGGCCCCGTCGGGATCGATCGCCGACCTCCGTGGCCCGGCGGGCGGCGGGCTCCTCCCGTCAGGAGGCGGTGACGGTGGCCGGCTCGGGCGGAGCGGGGGCGGATGGGGCTTCGGCCGGCGCGGGCGGCGCGGGCGGCGCGGGCGATACGCGGCCCCGGGACAGGAGCACGTAGCCGGCGCCACCAGCCACGAAGCACAGCACCGCCGCGACGACCATCATGACGGCGAAGCCGTCACCGTACGAGACGACGGCCGCGGCGAGGGCGTGCTTCCCGAGCGAGGTGGTCGGCGCCGTGCTCTTCGACGCGTAGTCGGTCACCGCGCCGAGGCCGGTGCTGAGTTGGGTCGGGGGGACACCGGCCCGGGTGAGCCTCCGCACGACCCCGCCGACCGTGATCTTGTCGACCACCACCGTCGACATCGAGAAGCCGACGGCGTAGAAGAACTGGCCGATCGTCGTGCGCGAGCTGGTCACCGGGCCGAAGTACGCCGCCGGCGCCACCTCGAGGACGAGGTTGCCGAACGGGATCACGCAGATGGTCACCCCGGCGCCGACGATCATCAGCCCGGGCAGGAACCCGATCAGGCTGTGGGAGGAGTGGAGCAGGGCCAGGAACCCGAAGCCGACCGCCGTGGTCGTGCTTCCGATGACCAGGGCGAGCCGGTTGGTCATGCCCTTGGACATGAGACGCCCGAATGCGAGGGCGCCGATGATCCCGGTGAAGGTGAGCGGGAGCTGCCACAGCGCGACGGTCGAGGTGCTGAGCCCGTTGACGTACTGCCAGAGGTTGGTCACCTGCAGGAACGAGACCGCCATCCCGAAGTTGTAGACGAATCCGGCGCAGATCGATGCGAGGAAGATCGGGGACCGGAAGAGGCTCACCGGGAAGAACCGGTGCTCGTTCTTCGACTCGTAGACGAAGAAGCCGCCGACGAGTGCGGCGCCGAGGACGACGGGGAGGACGGTCTTCGGATCGGTGAGGCTCTTGCCGAGCTGGCTGACCCCATACAGGAAGGCGATGATCCCGAGGGCCAGGAGGACCTGTCCGACGTTGTCGGAGTGCTCGGAGACGATGCGCTCCTCCTTGGGGAGCAGGACCGGGACCGCCGCCAGGGAGATCACGCTCATCACCGGCACCACCAGGAACGCCAGGCGCCAGTCGATGCTCGCGAGGCTGCCGCCGACGAAGGTGAGGACGAGCGTGGACAGCCCGATGACCGCGGTGAACACGCCGAGTGCGGCAGGAACCCTGCCGGGACGGGCGACGGCCCGGATGTAGGCGAACGACGCGCCGTAGACGGCGCCGAGACCGACCCCGACGATCGCCCGGCCGAGCAGGTACACGCCGGTCGCCGGCGCCAAGGCCACCACCAGATCGCCCACGAAGCCGAGGACCAGTGCCGCCATGAGCACCCGGCGACGCCCGAGCCGGTCGGCCAGCAGTCCGGTCGAGAGGGCCGTGGCCGCCGTCATGAGGGTGCAGACGCTCGCCGCCAGGGCCAGGGTGGACCCGGTCATGTGGATCCCGCGGCTCGCCCCGACCAGGGCGGTGTTGGCGATGTTGGGGTCGGAGCCCTGGATGGCGCCGAGGAGTCCGAGGAACGGAACGGCCAGGCGGCTCACCGGGGTCGGTGCAGCCAGTGCGGATTCAGGCATCGGTGCGTGCTCCTGTTCAACAGCAGCGGTGCCGTGCGGGCGCCGCCAACTCCTTGTGGGGATCCGGGTCCATCGCCTCGACCTCGGCATCGAAGGCGTCGAGGTCGATGCGTCGTCCACCCACCCAGGTCCCGAGGACCGAGATGTCCGTGGCGATCCGGAGCGGGTCGACGGTGTAGGGGTCCTTCGACAGCTCGACGAGGTCGGCGGTCTTGCCCACCGCGAGCGAGCCGAGCGTGTCGTCGACGAACAGCTGGCGGGCACCGTTGATGGTCACGGCGCGCAGTGCCTGGTCGACGGTGATCCTCTGGTCCGGCCCGTGGACCGTGCCCGAGACGGTGGTTCGGGTCACGGTTCCCTGGATGTTGAGCAGGACGTCGGGCGGGGTCACCGCGCCGTCGTTGTGGAAGGAGACCTCGAGCCCGGCCGCGAAGGCGTCCCCGACGGCCTGCCATTGCGAGCCGATCTCGGGAGGGAACATGCCGCCGTCGAGGAGGTCGCCCCAGTAGAGGAATTGGAACGGCCCCATGGAGGCTTCCACCCCGAGGGCGGCGGCCCGTTCGAACTGCGCCCTGCGGCATGCGCCCAGGTGCTCGATCCGCCAGCGGTGGTCCGTCCCGAGGAGGTCGTGCTTGGTCAGCCCACGCTCGTAGACGTCGAGCACGACGTCGAGGGCCGCGTCGCCGTTGCAGTGGAACGACATCTGCCAGCCCTCGGGCGCGTGGGCGTCGATCACCGCGTCGAGCTCCTCGGGCGTGTAATTCATGGCAGACGTCCCCGCCGGTCCGAGGGGGATCTCCGCCCGTCTCACCACCTCGCTGTCGAGGTACGGGAACGAGAGCGCCGCGTTGCCGATCCACGGGGAACCGTCCGCCCACAGCTTGATCCCCTGCTTGCGCAGCTTGTCCGGAAACGGGCTCTCGAGTGTCTGACCGCAGCGGTCGGAGGTGGACACGTGGTAGAGGGACACCCGGATCGGACAGCTGGCGAGCGAGCCGAGGGCCAGATAGGCCTCGAGGAACGGCTGGTCGTAGGTCATGTCCGACGTCGAGGTGATCCCGTACGACGCCATATAGCGGTACCACTTGGCCGCCGAGTGCAGCGGGTGGGTCACCACGGACGCCATCACGGGTGCCGCCACCGCCATCACCGCCGGGAGCTCGTAGGCCCGTCCGTCCAGTGCCCCGTCCGACGTCCGGCCGAACGAGCCGCCGACCGGGTCCTCGGGAGGCTCCGTGTCCCAGCCCTGGATCGCCATGGTCGCCGTGTTGAAGTAGGCCAGGTGGCCGGAGTTGTCCGCGACCACCACCGGTCGGTGTGCGAAGTAGCCGTCGAGCATCTCGGAAGTCGGTGCCGGCGCACCTTGCAGCAGCCGGTCGAGCCCGTTGAAGAGCAGCGCCTCGCCGGCGGGCCGCTCCGCATCGAGCTTCCTGAACAGTGCGGTCACCTCGTCCCAGGTCGGGTAGCCCACATAGGGTGCGATCCAGATGGCGGGCGACTGGGTCACCACGCCGGACACGACGGGATGGCTGTGGGGATCGATGAAGCCGGGGAGCAGCACGGTGTCTCCCAGGTTCGTCACGGTGGCACCCGGTGCCGCCGCCGTGCATTCGTCGAGGGTCCCCACCGCGGCGATGGTCCCGGTGACCGGGTCGAAGGCGATCGCCGTCGCCCGCGGCCGGCCGGGGTCCATGGTGATGATCGTCGCGGCGACGAGGACCACCGGCGGCGACCCCGCCTCCGGTCGGGTGCTGCTCGAACTGCTCATGGCGCTCCTCCTGCGAACCGCCCGAACGGGGCGGTCGCGCCTCTCCTACGACATCGACCCGGCCGACCGCTTCCTTGAGCAGCTGCGCGCCGGCCGGCGGACGGGGCTTCGGGCACGCCGGATCCGCAGGGGACTTCCGGCCCTGGTCACCGAACGCCCGCTGCGCCAGGCTTCGGAGGGACGAGGGAGGATCGCGCCCATGGCGATGCCGGCAATCCGGACCGAAGGCCTGTCCAAGCGCTACGGGTCCGTCGACGCCCTGGTCGGACTGGACCTGGAGGTGGCGGAGGGCGAGGTGGTCGGCTACCTGGGACCGAACGGCGCGGGCAAGACCACGACCATCCGCCTGCTGCTGGGTCTGGCGCACCCGACGCAGGGGCGGGCCGAGATCTTCGGTCTGGACTGCCGGCGCCAGGCCGTCGATGCCCACCGCCGCCTGGCCTACGTGCCCGGTGAGGCCAGTCTGTGGCCGTCCCTGACCGGCGCGGAGACCCTGCACCTGCTCGGTCGGGTACAGGGCACGGTGGACGTCGCCTACCGCGACCAGCTCGTCGAGCGCTTCGAGTTCGATCCCACGAAGAAGGTGCGGGCCTATTCGAAGGGCAACCGCCAGAAGCTGATCCTGATCGCCGCCCTCATGACCCGGGCCGACCTGCTGCTGCTCGACGAGCCGACCAGCGGCCTCGACCCGTTGATGGAGCAGGCATTCCGGCGGAGCGTCGACGAGGCCAAGGAGCAGGGTCAGACGGTCTTCCTGTCCTCGCACATCCTCAGCGAGGTCGAGGCGCTGTGCGACCGGGTGGGCATCCTGCGCCAGGGTGTGCTGGTCGAGATGGGCACCCTCGCCGAGATGCGTCACCTGTCCGCCCTGACCGTGGAGGCCACCTTCGACGGGACCGTCCCCGACCTGGCCGCGGTGCCGGGGGTCACGTCGGTGGAGGTGGCCGGCCGGGTGGCACGCTGCCAGGTGCACGGCTCGGTCGAGCCGCTGCTCCGGTCCCTGGCCGCGGCCGGTGTGCAGAAGGTCCTCAGCAGGGAGCCGTCGCTCGAGGAGCTGTTCCTCGCCCATTACGGCAGTGGCAGTGGTGGCGACGACACCGGACGCCAGGTGGCCGGGGCCGCCCGTGTCGACGGCTGAGACGCTCGTGCTGGAGGCCCGGGTCCCGGCTCCGGCCTCGGTGATCGACGGCCGGTGGCCGGGCACCGTGGTGGCCGCACGCACGGCGCGGCGGGCCGTGCGGTCCGGTGCCCTGTGGGGACTGGTCTTCGGCCTCTACGTGATCGAGTCCTCGATCGGCTACGCCGACCTCTACAAGACCCGGGCATCGCGTGAACTGGTCCAGAGGACCCTGGGCTCCAACGCCGGGATCTCCGCGCTGATCGGCCCGGCGCACCACATCAACACGGTGGGCGGGTTCACCGAGTGGCGCTGCCTCGGGTTCCTGTCCCTCGTCGGCGCGGTATGGGGCCTGCTCACGGGCACCAAGCTCCTCCGCGGTGAGGAGGAGGCCGGGCGATGGGAGCTCTACCTGTCCGGGCAGACGACGGCGCGCCGGGCCACGGCCCAGGCCATGGCCGGGCTGGGCACCGGCTTCATCGGCATGTTCGCCGTCGTCGGGATCGTCTCCGTCCTGGCCGGCAGGAGCGCCAAGGTGGAGATCGGCGCCGGGCCGGCCCTCCTCTTCTCGCTCGCCCTGGCATCGAGCAGCCTGATGTTCCTGGCCGTGGGTGCCCTGACCAGTGAGCTGGCGGCGACCCGCCGGCACGCGGCGGCCTACGCCGGGGTGGCGCTCGGAATCGCCTACGCGCTGCGCATGGTGGCCGACTCGGGCATCGGTCTCGGGTGGCTGGTCTGGACGTCACCCCTCGGGTGGGTTGAGCAGATCGAGCCGCTGACCGGTCCCCACCCGTGGGTGCTGCTCCCCGTGGCCGGACTGACCGCGGTGGTGACGGTCCTCGCCGTCCACCTGGCAGGGCTCCGGGACCTCGGCGCGAGCACGATCCCCGACCGCGACACCGCCCGACCGCGGACCGCACTCCTGTCCGGTCCGACGGGACTGGTCGTGCGCCTGCGCCGCGGTACGGTCGTCGCCTGGGGCGTGGGCATCGCCCTCGGCATGATGCTGATGGGCTCCGTGGCCGATTCGGCCGGTCAGACGCTGAAGGGCTCGGGGACCTTCACCAAGGTCCTCTCCCGTCTCGGGGGGAGGGGCGGCGGCGCGGTCGCCTACCTGGGGGTGGGCTTCCTCATCGCCGCGACCCTGGTGGCGTGCGTGGTGGCCGGCCAGATGTCCGCCACCCGGTCCGAGGAGGCCGAAGGACGCCTCGACCACCTGCTGGTCCGCCCGGTGAGCCGTCGGGCGTGGCTGGGCGGGCGGCTCGCCGTGGCCACGGGATCGGTGCTGGTCCTGGCGATCGTCGCCGCGGTGTCCACCTGGGTGACCGCCGCGCCGTCGGGAGTCCCGGTCGGATTCGTCACGTTGGTGCAGGCCGGCCTCAACATCGTCCCGCCCGCCCTGTTCCTGCTCGGCATCGGTGCGCTCACGTTCGCCGTCCGGCCGCGGGCCACGTCCTTCGTCCTCTACGGCCTGATCACGTGGTCGCTCATGATCGTGATCGTCGGTGACGTCCTCGACGCCAACCACTGGATCCTCGACACGTCGGTCCTCCACCAGATGGCGAGCGCCCCGGCCGTCAGCCCGGACTGGACCAGTGGGGCCGTGATGGTCGCCCTGGGCGTGGTGGCAGCGGCGTGCGGGGCGGCCGTATTCGCCCGGCGGGACCTCACCGGGGACTGACCAGCGGACCGCCCGGTCAGGCCGGGGTCTCGCGCCCTTGCCGGATCCGGGACAGGATCCGCAGCAGGGCCTCCAGGTCATCGGGCGGGAGGTCGGCGAGACCGGCCGGCGGCCGGTCGAGGATCTCGTCGGCCCGTCGCGCCAGCGCCGCACCCTCCGGTGTCGCCACCACCAGCCTGATCCGCCGGTCGGTGGGATGGGCCCGGCGCTCCACGAGCCCCGCGCGCTCCAGTCCGTCGACCACCGTCGTCAGGTTGGGGGGATCGACGCCGAGCAGGGTGGCCAGCTCCCGCATGGACATCGGCTCGCGGGCGATGCGCCGCAATGCCCGCATCCTCCCGAAGCTCAGACCGGTCTGCTCGGCGACCTCCCGTCGGCGCTGGTTGTCCAGCACCAGATCGCCCATGGCGTGCCACGCCTCGCGGACGGCACGGTCGTGGCCGCCCCTGGCCTTCGTCACGCCGGATCCCCCTCGAGGAACTCGGGGTTGAGCGACACGGCCGTGCGCCGGGCCGTCTCGAGGGCCCAGGGGGAGGTCGCCACCAGACCGAGGACCAGCACCACCGCCCCGCACCCGGCCAGGACCCACCAGCCGGCCCGGCTGGCCTCGGCGAAGTCGAGGTGCCTCGCCGTGTGGAGGGAGGAGGACACCAGGGCGCCGACGACCGCCACGCCGAGGGTCTGGCCGATCTGGCGCGACGTCGAGGCGATGCCCGCGGCCACACCGGCCTGGGCCCGGGGCATGCCCGAGACGGCGGCGTTGGTGATGGGAGCGTTGACGAAGCCGAATCCGACGCCGAAGACCACGTACGCCACGAACAGCCACGTGAACGGGGTCGCGGCACTCAACCCGACCAACAGGAGACAGGAGGCGCACAGCGCGGTGCCGGCGACCACCAGAGGGATCCTGGCCCCACGTCGACCGACCAGCCGTCCCGAGATGGGCGGGAGGATGATGGTCATCGCCGCCATCGGCAGGGTGTCGACGCCGGCCTGGAGCGCGGACAGGCCGCGCACCTCCTGGAGGTAGAGGGTGTTGAGGAAGAGGAACCCGCCGAGGGCGGCGAATGCGGCGACCGCGATGACCGTGGCCGACGAGAACGGCACCGACCGGAAGAACCGCAGGTCGACGAGGGGCTCGTCGGACCGGTGCTCCCAGACCAGGAACGCAGCCAAGGACGCGGCGGCCACGCCGAACGCGCCGATGATGACGGTCGACGACCAGCCCCGGTCGGGGGCCTCGATGATGCCGTAGGTGAGCGAGGCCAGGAGCGTGATCACGAGCACCTGCCCGGGGACGTCGACCTTCCTGGCCACCGGTGCCTTGGACTCGGGGATGTAGCGCAGGGCCAGGAAGACCGCGGTGAGTCCGACGGGGATGTTGATCCAGAAGATCGACCGCCAGCCGACCGAGGTCACGAGGAGTCCTCCCACCACCGGACCGAGCGCCATCGACACCCCGACCACCGCGGCCCAGACCCCGATGGCCTGGGCACGCTCGCGCGGGACGGTGAACGTGTTGGTGATGATCGACATCGCCACCGGATTGAGCATCGACCCACCCACTGCCTGGACCATGCGGAAGACGATGAGCAGGGTCAGGTCGGGGGCCAGGCTGCACAGCAGTGAGCCCCCCGCGAAGGTGAGCAGACCGATGACGAAGGTACGCCGCCTCCCGAGTCGGTCGGCCGTGGAACCCGAGAGCATCAGCAGACTGGCCAGTACCAGCGTGTAGGCGTCCACCGTCCACTGCAGGCCCGACAACGGTCCGTGGAACTCCCTGCCGATCGAGGGCAGCGCCACGTTCACGATGGTGACGTCGAGCCCGACCATGAGCAGGCTCATCGAGCAGATCAACAGGATCCCGATGCGTCGCTGCCGGCTCGGACCGGCGGTCTCGACCACGGCGGTCGCCGTTCCCGCCCCAATTCCTTCTGTATTCATAACAGTTATTGTATTGTTACTAACTGCCGTTGGCAAGACACCGGTCGGACCGTGACCGTGCCGCGTCGACCGGCCGTGGCCGGAATGGCCGCGTCAGCCGTCCGGCGCATCCTTCTTGAGCTCCTGGATGTAGCGATCGACCCGCTGTCGGGAGATTCCCCACCACTTGGCGATCTCCCACGGACGAATCCCTTCGTCCCGGCAGACGGAGATGACCCGTAGCCGCAGTTCGTGTCGAGCGGCGATGGCCCGTTCGAACGCCTCCTGGGTCGCCCGGCGTTGCGGGGCCGCACTCGACGTCCGGAGGGTGTCGGTGATCTTCGTCCCGGCCTCGATCGACTCGATCCCGTGCTCGAGCGCCCGCTCGGCCGCGACCAGTACGTCCCGTACCTCCCGGTTGGCCTCGATGAGCGTGCGCATCGCCTCGACGATCCGTGCCTCGGACTCCGTCATACCCGAGATGATAGGAAGCACGGCCCCTCGGATGCACCCGCTCCCGTCCGGCGCCGGGGATCCCCGACCGGGGGCACCGACCAGTTACGCCGGTGGGTGCAGGCCGTCCAGGATCACCGCGAGCAGCCGCGTGCTCTGCTCCGGGGTCAGGGTCGCGCTCATGCACATGGACCCGAGAAGCTGCATCAGGTCGGGACCGTCGAGATCGGCACGCACCAGGCCCGCCTCCTGGGCCCGCGCGAGTACCACGGTCAGGGCCCCCTCGATCCGCTCACGGGCCGAACTCTTCAATTCCGGATTCTTCTCGAAGGCCTCGTGGAGCTCGCTGAGGAACCTCCGCTTGCCGATCGCATAGTTGACGAAGGCTTCGAGCCAGGCCACGAGGGCCGGCCACGGCTCCCACTCCGAGGCGTACCGCTCGGCGGCGTCGACCAGCTGGTCGACGTCCTCCCGGTAGACGGCCTCGACGACGTCGATCCGCTTGGGGAAGTGGCGGTACAGGGTGCCGACGCCCACTCCGGCCTCCTTGGCGATGGCGTCCATCGACGCGCCGCCGCCCTGCTGTGCGAACACGGTGCGGGCGGCGGCCACCAGACGCTCGTAGTTGCGCCGGGCGTCGGCGCGCATCGGACGGGCCGGCTCGCCGTCCGCCGGCAGTTCCTCGACCTCGTCCACGCCCGACGCCGTGGCATCCGATCGGACCGTCATCCCCTCGCCTCCTCTCACCTAGTCACCACTCACCTGCCGAACCCACCGGCGCCCGGGCACGGTTGCAAAGCGGAGGGATCCTCCGTATACTAACCGGAGGAAGCTTCCGCTTACCCTCCACAGTACCAGCGGACAGATCGGAACACCATGCCAACCTCCCCATCCCTCGAGTCGCGCGCCCCGACGACGGGCGACGCCACCGCCGGCCCCGCCGGTTCCTTCCGCCTCCGGCTCACCAGTCCCTCCGTCTTCCTCTTCGTGATCCTGTCGGCCCAGCTCATGGTGGTCCTGGACACGACGATCGTCAACGTCGCCCTGCCCCACATCCAGCGCGGCCTCGGCTTCACCGGGGGCGAGCTCTCGTGGGTGCTCAACGCCTACCTCCTGACCTTCGGGGGGCTCCTCCTGCTCGGGGCGCGATCCGGCGACCTCCTCGGCCGCCGGCGGACCTTCCTGGCCGGCATCGCCATCTTCTCGACGAGCTCGCTGCTCGGCGGGTTCGCGGTCGCCGGCTGGATGCTCCTGGCCGCCCGTGCCCTGCAGGGGGTCGGTGCCGCCCTGGCCGCCCCCTCGTCACTCGCCCTCTTGACCACCGTCTTCTCCGACGGGCCCCGGCGGGTCCGGGCGATCGGCCTGTTCACCACGGTGTCCGCGGCGGGGGGCGCCATCGGCCTGGTCGCCGGCGGTGTCCTCACCGAGCTGGTGTCGTGGCGGTGGGTGATGTTCGTCAACGTGCCGATCGGGATCGTCGTATGGCTCGTCGGTCGGGAGGCACTCCAGGAGACCGAGCGCCGTCCCGGCCGCTTCGACGTCGCCGGGGCGCTGACCTCCACCCTCGGCATGGTGGGAATCGTGCTCGGCCTGGTGGAGGCCGGGAGCCACGGGTGGGGCAGTCCGCTCACGGCGGGCGCCCTGGCCGTCGGCGCACTGCTCCTCGCCGTGTTCGTCCGCATCGAATCGCACGCCGAGGAGCCGATCGTGCCGCTCCGGCTGTTCGCCGACGCCACCCGGACCACGGCCAACGTGTCCCGCGGCCTGGTCTACGCCGGGATGTACGGAATGTTCTTCTTCCTCGGGCAGTTTCTACAGGATGTGGAGGGATACTCGCCCCTGAGGGCAGGTCTGAGCTTCCTGCCCGTGCCCCTCTCGGTGTTCGCGTCCTCGCAGATGGTGAGCAAGGTCCTGGTCCACCGGGTGCGGCCCAAGGCCTTGATGCTGTCGGGCATCGGGTTGACCATCGTCAGCCTGCTCCTGACCAGCCAGCTCCACGCCTCCGCCCCCTATCCCCGCATCCTGGTGGACCTGGTCCTGCTGGGCCTGGGATCGGGGACCTCGCTGGTGTCACTCACCTCCGCATCGCTGGCCGGGGTGGACCCCGGTGACGCGGGCGCAGCCTCGGGCCTGGTCAATGTCGTCCAACAGGTCGGGGCGGCCCTCGGGCTGGCCGTCCTGGTGACCGTCGTGGATGCGGCGTCCGGCCGGGCCCAGCTTGGCTCCGCCGGGAGTGCATCGGCCCCGTTGGTGCACGGTCTCGACGTGACGTTCGGGGTCGCCGCCCTCTTCGGGCTGGTCGCGCTGGTCATGGTTGCGCTCATGGTCCACCTGCCTCCGACCGGCGCCCACGACGGGCCCGCGACGACCGGGGCCGGGCACGACGGGTTCGAGCTGGTCGACGGGGAGGGTTTCGAATGGCCGGATCCGGAGTGGGCCGCATGAGCACGGACCCGACGGACCGGCCGGGGCGGGGACGGGCGCCGGTGGCGGCCGGACCGTCCGCGGACGGAAGGAGAGGCCCGTGACACGACGGATGACCGGAAGCGCCGAACGCTGTCCCCGCGTGCAGGTGGCATCCGCCGGCGACGAACCGTTCGACGCCCCGCCGTCCGCTCCGGCTCGACGCTCGCCACGCTCCGTCGTCCACGCCCGGCGGGGCTGCCGCAGCGGGTCCGGGGCGGGCGCCCGGTCCGTCCCCGTTCCGGCGGCGGACCGGACCGGGGACGTGGGCCGCGCCCCCGGGACACGCCCCACCCGCGTGGCCGTCTCGTTCGGGATCGCCGGAATCCTCACCTACAACTGGTGGGTGCTGGTTCCCCTCAAGCACGGACTCATGCGATCGCCGAACGAGCTCTTCAGTGACCTCGAGGCGACCGGTCAACCGTTCGCCGGAGCGATGCGGAGCGCGGACTTCCTCTCCGGTGCCCTGCTCCTCGTCGCCTTCCTCCTCCTCCGCACCGGCATCTCCGGGGTGCTCCGGCGGGAGTGGACCGCCCTGGTGGTCTTCGCGACCGCCGGATCGGTGGGGGCGATCTTCCCGGAGTCGTGCGCCGACGGGGTGTCCAACGCCTGTCGGGCGGCGGAGATCCGGTTCCAACTCCCGCTGCACCACTACGTCCACATCGTGGCCGGGATCGTGGAGTTCGGCGCCATCACCGTGGCGCTGCTCTACGCGGTGCGACGCACCCGTGGCACCGACTCGCGGTTCGGTCGGATCTATCGGGACCTCCGTCGAGGCGCACTCGTCGCCTACCCGCTGCTCGGTCTGGCCTACGTGACCAACGACCTCGGCGGCGTCATGGAAGGGGTCTTCTTCGTGGGGTTCACCGTCATGATCGCCACGTCGATGGCCGAGTGGATCGCCATCGGGCGCGGGCGACGCACCACGTACCTGCCCCCGTCAGCCGGACCGCGTCGGCCGGCACGGCCGGGGGCCACGGCGCCGAGTCCCTGAGCCGCGGGCGGCAGAAGTCGCCGCTCGGATCGACGCCCCCGGTCGACTGCGCCGACAACCCCCGCTCAACCGTTGTTCAGTGTCATGGTCGCCACCGTGACGTGCGGCCACAGGATGTCGTTGAACACCAGGATCACGAGTTGGGAGTACTGGAGCTGCAGGAACGTCGGCTGGCCGAAGAAGGGCTCGACCTGCTGGAGCACTCCGGACGGGGTGGGCGCGGGGTCGGGGTCGGCCGGGCGGACCGCCGGAACGGTGAACGGGATCCGCACGAACTCGATCCAGAAGGTGGCCTGGGCCGAGTAGACGAAGGCGTTGGGCGTGGTCCCGGCGAGGGTGGGGTCGGTGTCGACGGGATTGGTCGGGTTGACCGCCGCGGTATGGTCGCTGTAGTCCATGTTCGGGATCCCGAGGAACGGGATGTTCTCGATCCCCTGTCCGACGCCGGGGGCCGACAGGTCGATCTGGATGAATCCGAGGATGTCCTGGCCGGCGATGGCGTCGCGCAGCACGGAGTTGGGGTCGTTGACGAACCCCTGGAACTCCGGCGGGTAGGGGCCGTTGCTCTGGGTCGCCGGGAAGGCGGCGTCGGCCGCGGTGTTCTGGTTCTCGGGCACGACGTGCTCGGCGCCGTAGGTGACGGCGGGCGGGCCCGGCGAGCTGGGCGCGATGCCGATCGGCTGGATCCCCACGCCCGCCGTGGTGGTGAACGGCTGGACACCGGGGAAGTTGGCGAAGGGCTGGAGCACCGGGATGGTCGGGATGCCCTGTTGGACCTCCGCGCCCGGATTGGGTCCCTGCATCAGCACCGTCGTCCCGTGCGGGATGCTGCCCATCCGGACGATCGTCGCCTGGTCGTTGTTGGCCTCGCTGCCCGGCACGTTCATGAACAGGCCGGGCTCGATGTGCAGCGCCTGTCCGGCGGTGGAGAACGGGGGCGGGTCGGCGTCCTTCGTCCGTTGGAGGTAGTGCAGTCCGAACAGCTCGAGGTCCGCCTGCGTGTCGAAGCCCCGGTTGGGGACCGCACCGGGGATCACCTGGAACTCGAAGGAATCGTTGGTGAGGTTGAGCTCCAGGAAGCGATGGATCGCGCTGTTAGCGGGCGGCTGTTCGTTGTCGGGGCGCCAGATCGCATTGAATCCCGGCCCGCTCCACGAGCCGACCAGCGAGGCAAGTGGTCCGAGTTGCAGGGCCGTCGTGATCGGGCCGCGTTGGAGTCGGGGTGACCCCAGTCGGGACGAATCCGCGCTCCACCCGCCGGTGATCGAGGGCATGTGTTCCACCTCCGCCAATATTGCGAAACCGCTATTGCACGCCCCCAATACCGGAGGAGCACACCTGCCATTTCGCTCCGCTCTTCCGACACCATAACGATGGGCATTCGCGAATTCAAGAGGGATCCTCCGTGAATTCACGGGAGATTCCGGCCTCCGCACGCGCCGACGGGGACCGGCTCCCAGGCACCCCGACAGTGTCGTCGGCGCGGATATGGGCAAATCACGATACGCCGGATTACTGATTGTGCGACGGGTCGGAGGGTCTCGATTCCACTGAATCCCCCGGTCGCTCTCCTGCCGGTGACGACTCAATCGCTGGCGCCGCCGGACGCGGTGAGGGAATCAGGGGGAGCACCAGGCGGAACAGGTTCCGGGCTGTGCTGTCCGAGCTCCGGTCGCCGAGACTCGCCCCGTCGCCGTCGACCCTCGAGAGCGGGATCTCGACCAGCACGTCCGTGCCGTCTCTCCGCCTCATCCACAGGTTCAATTCGCCGGTCTCCCCCGGGCCCTCGGCGAGGTGCCTGTCGGCATCGATCGCGTAGCCCACGAGCCACGGCTCGCCATTGATGATGTGGACCTCCAACGGATACGGGACCCCGTCGGGATCGGTCCGGTCCGGCTTGATCCTGGCTGCGCCCGACCGGAGGCCGGCCACCGAGCGGATCTCCTCGTAGCCATAGGCGCCGTCCGGGAGTTCGGACGGCGGTCGATCCACCTCCTCACCGGCGACGAGGCGCAGCCCGTGGACTCTCCGGAGGGCCTTCCGCTGGTGCTCCTCGCGGGTGTTGCGATAGAGGCCCCTCAGGATCGGCACGTACAGGACGAAGATCAGGAGGAACGTGATTCCCCCGCAGGCGACGATGGCCACAGGGGACGCCCTGACCGCGGCCAACATGGCGAGGACCAGCGACACCAGGATTCCGGAGATGGCCAGCGCAACGGCGCGCTCGGACGCCTGTGGTCCCACGGACCCCTCCCCGGTCAGCCCGGGTGCCGGAGGTCGTGTTCGGCGACGTGCGCCGTGTGACCCGCCACCTCGAGGAGCTGTTCCTTCTCACGCAACGACAACGACGAGAACGAGGCGCCGCCGAACCGCACACCGTCCCAGTCCAGTTGGTCGTAGCGGTCCCGCACATGGGTGATCGCCGGGCCCAGGTCGTAGCCGGACGGAAGATAGCGGCTCAGGTCGTCGGTCAACCACGTCTGCATGTTCCTGTAGCCGAGCGCGAAGTCGCTCTGCCGGAACCGGACGTCCATGAACCCGCCGAAGTGGAAGAGGAACGCCCCGGCCAGCAGGTCCTGCGACGTCGAGCCCGGGTCGAGACCGAGCGCCGGCGAGATGACCTCGACGGTGGCGACGCTCTTCCCGCTCAGGCCGGTCGCGGTCGCCAGCAGGTCGGCGAGCACCTCCCGGGGACTCTGCCCGCCGGCCGGTGCACGATCATCGTCCGCTCCGGGTCCCTGCGGATCCGGGGCGATGTCCTCCTCGGAACGGAACGAGGCGTGGTCCGCCTCGATCGTGGCACGCGCCTCCGCCAGTGACGACGCCAGGGTCTCGAGCAGCGTCCCGCGTTGGGCGTCGGTCAATTCGGCCGCGTCCATGCCTGCGCCGAGGCCGTCGAACACCGCCTGTGGCACGCGGCCCGTCCAGACGAGGTGCGAGTTGGTCTTCTCCAGGCGTTTCAGGTCGTCGTAGATCGACTGGGTCCTGCTGATCGACAACGCGCGCATCGCCGTCTGCAGCCAACCGGGCTGGGAGTCGGTGTCCTGCCAGCGGTTCGTCGACTGGGGCGACGCCGCTTCCGGGTGGATCAGGACGAAGACTCGCTGCTCGTCGGGGGCGATCTCGGGAGCGATGTCGATGGTCTGTCCCAACGGTTCGTTGTCGATCGTGCCGCCGTCGGTGTACCAGAACGAGCCGGAGTCGGGGAAGTCGATGATTCCGGCCCGCTTGTAGGCGTCCCGGTCCTTCGTGCGGTCGACGACCTTGGGCGGGAAGCCGATGGCATTGGATCCCGAGGCGATCGCCGCCTGGGCGTACTCGAGGAGCTCGTCGGTCGTGGTGGTGGCGTCGATGGTCACCGGGTACCAGTCGACATAGGTGACCGCGTCGACGGACGTCTCGCGTTCGAGCCGGGCGAGCCGGTACTCCAGTCCCGCCAGACTGGCCAGGGCCATCGAGAGCCGCACCCCGGTGTCCTGGGGTCGGGCGGGGCCGGGAGGTCCGCCCTGGTCGCCGAGGACGTCGACGGCCATCTGCGACAACGCCGCGGCCGACAGCGGAGCGCTCATCTCGTGCGTCCTGAGCGCCCGCAGCGAGTCGAGCTCGACCCAGGCCTGACTCATGATCGAGACGGGATCACGACCCTTGGCCAGGCAGCAGGCCGTGAGCAGTCCGGTGATCGAGCCGGCCGAGGCGGCGGCGATCGAATCGATCACCACCATGTCCTGGAGGGATTGGGCCGCGACCAGCAACGCCGCCAGCGCACCGCCCTCGTACGAGCCCAGCGACACCGCGCCGGGAAGGGTCAACGATAGGTGAAGCTTTGCCATCGCCCTGCTCCTGTCTCGACCGCGTACTCGACGCCGTGCGCCAGCGCTGAAGGTCCGAGACCCGGTAGTCCGCCTTCAGGGTCGACGCCGCAACGGTCGGATCGTCCGCCGGTTGCAGCATGATCCGAGTCGGCCCGGCCGTCAACCGCGACGCCCGGATCCGCCACCGTCGACCCCCGGGACCACCCGGTCGCCTCCGTCCGACCGCACTGCGACCCTCGGGCGCTCCGACGCGGTCGACGACCCCGGCGCCCGGTCGGTCGGATCCGGGTCGGGCCGGGACCCGGTCGAGGAGTGTTCGGCTGAGACGGAAATCGCCGGTGCCGGGGAACGGTCGGTGTCGCGTTGCTTTCTGCACCAGGAGTAGGTAGGTGTAGAGGACAACGACGCGGGAGGAGGACGATGTCCCCACGTAGACCCGGACACCGGACCGAACCGGGCACGAGCGCGAAGGCACTGAGCGCCATGGCCGAAGCCGCGCGTCGTGCTCGTGCGGTCGACGGGGACGCCCAGGAACAGTCCCCTGCTCCGCAGCACCAGCATCCCGACCCCCGAGTCACCGAGGAGCGGGATCCGAGATCGCACGTGACGGCGTCACGCCGACCCGTTCCGGTCCCTCCACCCGAGGTCACGCCCCGTGTGGCGGAGCCGCTGCCTCCTCCTACCCCACCACCAGAGCCTCCACCACCGCGGCGGTCACCGCCCTCGCATGCGGGACCCCCGGTGCTGTTCTTCGATGCCCTGGCCGAGGAACAGGCCGATGCCGGACCCGGGCACACGGCGGCGGGGCCGCTCGGTCCCGGGTCAACGGTCGACGGGGCCGCGGCGGTGGCGTCGACCGACGGGCACCGCCAGGAGGTGCAGCGGTCCCGCCACCACGACCAGGGACTTCGGCGAGCCGTGACCGTCGTGTCGGCGGCCCTCGTGGTGGTCCTCGCCGCCCTCCTCGGGTCGGTGCTGACCCACGACGGAGCACCTCCGGTCACATCGGGCACCCCACCGTCGTCCGCCCCGGCCGCGCAGCCCACCTCCACCGTGCCGACCACGTCCCCCGTCACGACGACCTCGGTTCCCGCCGGTACAGCGCCACCGCCCACCAGCACGACCACCACGACCGTCCCCCCGCCGACCCAGCCGCCGGCGCCGGTAGGGGCGCCGGTGCTGACGAGCCTGCAGCCGCCGTCGGGATCCGCCGGCCAGTCGGTGGTCGTCAGCGGCTCGGGCTTCCTCAGCCCCTCCGGTCGCATCAGTGCCACGGTGGGCGGCCAGGTGGCTCCCGTGAGCTGTCCCGACCAGACGACCTGCACCTTGACGATCCCACCCCAGACCGGGACGACGCCGGCGGCACCCGTGGTGATCGTCACCGACAGCGGCTCGTCCAATCCGCTCACTTTCACGCTGAGCTGAGCGGCCCCGGGGGTCCGGTCCGCTCGCGGTGGGAGCAGTGCGTCGACGCCCACGTCGTTCCCACCGGCTGCTTCCGGTCGGGGGATCCCCGGGGACCTGGGCCATCCACTGGGACGCGGTCGGCGGAAGGTGTCCGGCTGCGGCCCGATCGGGCTCGGTTCAGCTGTGCGCCGACTCGCGTACGGCGTCGAATGCAGTGAGGGAAGGCTCGGCCAGGTGAACTGCCCTGAGGGTGTCTCGGCGAACGCCGTCGCTCAGCGCGGCCAATGACGTCGCTCCCTGGATGTGATGAAAGGTCGACTGCACCCGGACATGGACGAGGCCGGCGATGACGAGGGTGGCGAGCTGCACCTCCGGGTCGTTCGGGTCCGCGCCGATTCGTTGGGCGAGCGCGGCGGATACCTCGTCTATGAAATAGGGCAAGTCAGCGAACCGTGCCGCGACCAGCGTTGGCGATCGGGTGGCGACGTCGGAAAACAGCCGCATGAGGCGGAGTTGGCCGGCTTCGTCCAAGCCCTCCCATCGGCTCGTGCGAATCTCGAGAGCCATCGATTGCACGACCGCTTCGACCAGCGAGGCGCTCCCGCGTTCCCTGACGGCGTCCGCCACGGCCTTGATCATCGGCTCGGAGCGATCGAAGAACATCGACTCCTTCGTCGTGAAGTAGTTGAACACCGTCTGCTCGGAGACCTCGGATGCAGCGGCAATCTGGGCCACGGTCACTTCGTCGAACCCGTACCGCAGGAACAGCGCGGTCGCGACATTGGAGATCTTCTGACGGACCTGCCGCTTCTTGCGCTCACGCAGGCCCTCGTTCGGGTCGCGTTGCTCGTCGGTGTGCATGCCCTCGAGTACCTCGAGGATGGCATCCACGTCCAGGTCGTCATCGCTCCCAGTCACGCGGATGGAGTCTAGACAGAACTATGGAGTGGTGCTAACATTTTGGTGACACTAAATATAGAGGAGCCTTAATGACTGCCAGAACCCCCCGGGCCGAACGGTCGATCCCCATCGCTCGCCCAGCCGGCAGCGACAGCTCCCCATCGCGCACCGTGGCCGTCGAGGCGCGCGGCCTGACGAAGATCTTCGGAACGAATCGCGCCGTGGACGCCATCGACCTCACCGTCATGGAAGGGGAGATCTTCGGGGTGCTCGGCCCGAACGGTGCCGGTAAGACCACCATGCTGAACATGTTGGCGACGCTGCTGCCGATCGACGGCGGTGAGGCGAGGATCTTCGGCTACGACGTCCGCAGGCAGGGCCACGCGGTGCGGCAACTGATCGGTGTCACCGGTCAATTCGCGTCGGTCGATGAGAACCTGACGGGCCGGGAGAACCTCTGGTTGTTCGGTCGTCTGCAGGGATTGTCCTCCAAGAGAGCCCGCAGCATCGGGGACGACCTACTCGCGCAGTTCGACCTCACGGAATCCGCTGACCGCCCCATCTCGCAGTTCTCCGGTGGCATGCGCCGCCGCCTCGATCTCGCAGCAAGCCTCATCACCCGACCCGCACTGATCTTCCTCGACGAGCCCACGACCGGCCTCGACCCCCGAAACCGCAGCCAGATGTGGGATACGATCCGCGACCTGGTGGCCGAGGGATCGACCATCCTGCTGACCACCCAGTACCTCGACGAAGCCGACGCACTGGCCGGACGGATCGCTGTCATCGATCACGGTCGGAAGGTCGCCGAGGGCACCCCCGCCCAACTGAAGGCCCAGATCGGCGCATCGAGCCTCCGCGTCCAGATGTCCGAGGACGCCGACACGGCGGCGGCAGTCGCACTGGCCGCAGAAGTGACCGGTGACACCCCGGTCGTTTCGCCAATCGGCTCAGGATTCAGCGTCACGCTGCATGACGCCAATCAGGCTGCCGACGTCCTCGTGGCCCTCCGGAACCACCGACTCGACATCACGAACGCCACCGTCGAGCAGCCGAGCCTCGACGAAGTGTTCTTCGCCCTGACCGGCCACACGTGCACATGCCCCATCCCCGACACCGAAGCGAGCAATCCATGACCGCGACCATCCCCGTCACCACATCCCGTCCCGCGGCACGCACTGTCAAGCCATCCGTACCAGTTCGCCAGGCGCTCAGCCAAACCACGACGCTGGCCTGGCGGGCCCTCATAAAGATGCGTCGCAGTCCGGAACAGCTCGTCGACGTCACCGCGATGCCCGTTTTGTTCACCGTGATGTTCGGGCTCATGTTCGGCGGCGCCATCTCCGGCAGCACCGCGAGCTACCTTCCGACCCTCATTCCGGGCATCATCGTCATGACCACCATCACCGCGTGCGTGGGAGCCGGCCTGCAACTTCGCGAGGATATGGACAAAGGCGTGTTCGACCGCTTCAGGTCGCTACCCATCGCCAGGATCGCCCCGCTGGCTGGACCGATGATGGCCGACCTCGCCCGCTACGCCGTCGCGGCCGGCATTACCCTGACCGTGGGCTTCATCATGGGCTACCGCCCAGGTGGCGGTGTTCCCGGCGTGGCCGGCGGAGTGGTTCTCGCCGTCATCACCGGATGGTCCATCGCCTGGATCTTCCTCTGGATCGGCACCAGGGCCAGGAGCGCCGGCGCCGTCCAGGGGATGTCCATGATGATCATGTTCCCTCTGGCCTTCTTGTCCAACGCCTTCGTGCCCGTTGACACCCTTCCGGGATGGCTTCAGGCCGTGACGCGGATCAATCCCATCTCCCACGTCATCTCGGCGATGCGCGGTCTGATGAACGACGGCGCCGTCACCGCCCAGGTCGGGTGGGCACTACTCGGATGCGCCGCGGTCGCCGCGCTCTTCATCACGCTCGCCGTTCGCTCATACTCCAGGCGGGTATGACGGCTCTTCCGGCATGAGTGGGGAATCGACCCGGCGCTGAGCTGACCGAGCATCCACCCATGGGGCCAGGGGCCCCGCCATCGTGAGTGCTGTTCGACGGCAAGTACGAGGAGGGCCCCTGGCAATGACGGACGGTATCGGGCTGGCGGAGAGGATGTTGGGACTTCCGGGCGTGGTGGTGCTCGAGGTGGAGGACGTGCCCGGTGAGCTGGTCGTCACCGTGGAGTCCACGAGGGACAAGGCGACCTGTCCGTCGTGTCGACGCCGAGCCCAAGCGCAGGACCGCATCGAGGTCCACCTGCGCGACCTGCACATCAGCGGACGGCCCTGCCGGCTCGTGTTCAAAGAGCGCCGGTGGCGGTGCCGGACCACCGGGTGCGTGAGAAAGACGTGGACCGAGAAGCTCCCCGGCGTCGCCCCCCGCCAGGTCCTCACCGTTCGGGCCGGGGCCGAGGTCACCCTCCAGGTCGGCCAGCTGTGCCGGTCGGAAGCCTCGGTGGCCGCTGAGTACGGAGTCGGCTGGGACACCGCATGGTCGGCGGTCAGGCACCACGGACGTCCCCAGGTCGACGAGCACAGCTACCTGGCCGCCACCCGAGAGCACACGACCATCTTCGCCACCGTCCTCGTCGACCTGGACCGACGCTCACCGATGCCGAGCTCGTCACCTTGGCCGTCGTCCAGGCCCTGCTCGGGTTCACGTCCGAGACCCGCTTCCTGCGCTACGCCCGAGCCCACTTGGGCCATCTCTTCCCGTACCTGCCGAACCAGTCCGGCTACAACGAGCGTCTCCGGGCGGCCGCCTTCCAGCTCAAGGCACTCATCCGGGTGCTCGCCGAAGACACCGATCTCTCGAACGACGACACCTGGATGGTGGACTCCACCCCGGTCGAATGTGGACGCTGTCTTGACCTGCGTCGGTGAGAAGGACGAACGGAGACTCGTCACCCATGAGCATCGCCCACTCGGTTGCTGACTCTTGCGGGTCGGCGTCGATGAGCAGGGTGCGTCCTCGCATCCCGAGCCCAGCGGCCAAGTGCACTGCCGTCGTTGTTTTCCCCGTCCCTCCCTTGGGATTGGTGATTGCAAGACGCATTCTGAAACTACCCAATACAAGTGGAGTGCAGATATACAGATATCTGTAGCTCGTACGTCTGTACATACAGATGTCTGTATTTGCAGACTTACTATCCGATGGAATCGCTGCTTTTGTCAACGGGTTTGCACATTTTGGCCAGCTCACGGCGTGGCCGACAGTCCCGCCTACTTCCGGCGAGGAACTGTCCGCACTGGTTCGCTGGTCCGGGTGTCGCCCTCTGGACTGGCGAGCTGATGCTCCAGGGCAGTGAAGGCGGCGATCACCTCGGGTGCCTCGAAGGCGCGATTGCGCCGACCGACAGTGACCTGCTTGAGGATTCCTGCATCCACGAGACGCTCGATGGCTTCTGCTGCGGGCTTGAACGTCCGACCGATGAGAGACGCTGCGCTGTCAACGGTCAGGATCGGGGCGCCGGGGAGACTGCGCAGAAGGAGGTCCGTTCCGGACTTCGCCCGGATCGTCCCAAGCCGGTCCCGCCATTGCTCTTCAAGCACCGCAGCACGTTCTTCGAACGTCGTGGCGTCAGCGACAGAACGAGTACACGCTCCAGCGAAGCGGCCGACCCAGACGTTCAGCCCTTCGACGGCCTTCGGTGCAGTCGACGATCCGACAAACCGATACTGCGTGAGTCCGTCGATGTAGCTCTGCGCCCACGTGGCAAGCACGAGTGACACAGGGGGCAGAACCCGGAGTGCCAGTCCTCTCCGGCGAAGGATGAGATGGATGAGTGCTCGTCCCGTTCGACCGTTGCCATCCACGAAGGGGTGGATCGTTTCGAACTGTGCATGGGCAATGGCTGCCTGCGCAACCGCAGGGAGATCATCAGTACTGGAGAATGCACAGAGGTCCGCCATGAGGTTCTCGACGAACTCAGGGGGCGGAGGGACGAATGCAGCAGAGCACGGGTTGTAGTTACTTCCACCGATCCAGTTCTGCTCGGCCCGGAATCGCCCGCCGTACTGTTCCAAGCCTGTTCCGGCGAGGAGACGCCGATGGACTTCGAGGAGCACGTCCACGGTGATGGGGTCCCCTGGACCGACGGCATCGATGCCGTAGACCATGGCGTCGATGTTCCCGAGCACCTCAGTCGCTGTGACATCAGAAGAGACTTCCCGGAGGCCCCTGGCGACCTCGGCATGGAGGAGCCGACGCGCTCCGATCTCCAGACCCTCGATGCGTGACGAGGCAACTGCCTCGGCTCTCAGCAGAATGCGGGCAAGTGCCTCGGTGTCGACCAGTGCCCGGGCTTCAGCGTTGAGCTTGGCGATCGCCGCTTCGGCGTCAGCGACATCAGCAGCGACATCACCATCGAGGACGATCTTGCGACCGATGAGTGAGTCAGGGACGTAGGCTTCGTAGTCACAGGGGACTCGGTCCCGCCGTGGAAGGCCAGTGCCACCAAGATCGCTCTGCCATCGGCGCTTCATAACCTTTGACATGGGTTCTCCTTATTGGAGCTTAGTATACAACCTCCAATAAGGGAGTGGGGTACTGGAGGTCACAAATCGCCGGTTTTGATCGACCAGGCGCTCGCCAGCAACCGTTCTAGGGCGACCCTGGCACCAGGATGCGTCTCCCGATGCGGATGCAGGGAATCTCGCCACGAGCGACAGCCTCGTAGGCGAAGGCTCGGGAGATGCCGAGGATCACAGCTGCTTCCTCGACAGTCAGAGTCGCCCGCACAAGCGGCTCGGATCGAAGAGGGGAGATCATGCGGGTGCACCACCGGCAAGGAGTTTCTCCAGCGCAACCTTGGGGATGAGGATGCGCCTCCCTATCCGAATGCAGGGAATTTCGCCACGGGCCACTGCCTCGTAGGCGCATGTCCGGGAGATACCCAGGGCGATGGCTGCTTCTTCGACAGACATCGTGAGGCGCTGGACAGGCCGTTCCTCGATGACTGGTCCGACAGTGCGGCGCTCGACGTGGAACTCTTCCCAGGCGAGCACGGCCTCGGCTTCACTGAAGGCATCCGGGTGCTCGTTCCACCAGTCGAGATGGGTGGCCGTGATCCTGCCGACCGTGACGCTGTTCTGCAACTCCGGAATGGGGAAGGAGGTGTCGTCGTCAGCCACGGTGCTCCCCTGCTACCCGGCAGTCGGCAGTGCTGCCGGTTCTTTGGCGCTCTTGGGTCCGAGGACGTTCCCCATGATGACGGCAGCAGCCCGGTCACGCTCTTCGATGACGTGGCTGTAGACACGGAGGGTGAGGGAGGGGTCGGCATGGCCGAGCCGGTCGGCCACAGTACGAACATCGACTCCCGCTCCGATGAGCTGGGTCGCAGTGAAGTGGCGCAGGTCATGGAGCCGAACGTCTGATGCCCCGACTTTATCCCGGACTCGGATGAAGAACGATGTCACGTTGTCGGGACGGAAGGGCGTGGTCGCTTCAACGAAGGGGGAGAAGACGAACGCATCAGGCGCAAGCGTCCCGCCTGCTGCCGTCACCCACTCCGTGACCTGCCGGTGATGCTCGGTGAGGAGTGCGATCCCGAACGGATCGAGAGCGACCTTTCGGGAGCGCCCCGTCTTGGTCGTTTTCTCGGCGAGCCCACCGGGCACGACGACGAGCGATCGGGCAACGTGGACGATCCCGAGCTGCAGGTTGACATCAGACCACCGAAGGGCACACAGCTCGCCACGGCGCATCCCGGTGAGCGCAGCGAGCATGAGGAGGGGCGCAAGGCGAGGGTCCCGTGACTCTGCCGCCTCGATGACCTTGCGGACTTCATCAACGGAGGGAGCGTGCACCTGGTGGTGCTCCACCCGTGGGGGCTTGGCACGCTCAGCGACGTTGTACCGGACCCACCCCCAGCGAACACCTTGGTGAAGGGCTGCAGCGATGATGGCGTGGTGGTTACGGATGGTCTTGGGCGATGCTCCAGCGTCCTTCATGGCGCCGTACAGCTCGTCAAGGTTCCTGGCAGAGAGGCGACTCAGAAGGACCTTGCCGAGCCGTGGCCGGATGGTCTGCTTGATCTGTGCCCGGTAGGTCCGACGGGTGGTCGGGGAGAGGTCGAGTCGTTCGCACTCGTCGAGCCATTGGTCAAGGAGCTAACCGAAGATCGCTCCGATCCCGTCAGGTCACCTAATCGTCCCGGCGATGGGCGGCCGGTACCTACCCCCCGCTGATTAGACCCCAGGCGACGCGACGGGCAATCGCTGGTGCGTGTCAGCGCTCATCAGCGCTCATCCGGCGCCGAAGCGTAGGTTTGGCCCATGGCGCTCGCAGGCCGTGACCAGGACATCCGTGATCTTGTCGAGCGCCCAGCGAAGGTTGTCTTGCTGGCTGGTGACTCCGGCGTCGGCAAGTCGGAGGTGCTTCGGGCCGCCCAGGGCGATTCGGGAACCGCCCTCGCACCTGCGCCCGTGAGCCTGAGAAGCGCCCCAGGCTCACTCCAGCGGGGGCTCCTCGAATCCCTTGCCGCAGCGGTCGCCGAAGTGACCGCAGATCAGTCGGCCGCCGAGCGGGTGGGCAGATTGGTCGTTGCGGCGGCAGGCAGAGTCGCCGATGTGCAGCTCAAGGACCTTGCATCAGGCGTTGGACGCCAACTCCTGGGGATCGTCTCCAGTCGCGTTAGTCCCGAGTTTGCGACTCTCCTCGGATCCTTCGCCCAGCAACTTGTGACCTCGGTCGACTCCGAGCTGTCAGCTCGGATCAACAACGTTGGGGATCGCGATGTGGTGGAACTTGTTTGCGGGTTCGCGTCTGAAGTGCGGGCCTTGGCAGACGGCCGAGTACTGGTCCTCGGTCTCGATGACGGCGACCGTCTTGACGAATCCGACCGGAGGCGTCTGTCAGACCTTGCATCCTTCCTGCCGGATGGAGTGATTGTTCGTGTTGCCTACTCGACCTGGAGCGCTCAGACCCGCGACCAGGTCGATGAACTTGTTCAGCACGGTGTCGACGTCGTCGAGCTTGAGGGCCTCGACGAAGCTGCCGTCGGGGAATGGCTCGTCGCCGCCGGTCTGCCGGGCGACTGGGCTCCGCAGGTTCATCGAACAACGAACGGGTACGCCCTCCATGTCGCTGCTGCCATCGGCCTACTGGCGGAGACGCGTTCGATCACCGACCTCGACGGTATAGATCGACGGGAAGTTATTGGTGCGGCAACGCGGCGCTTGTGGCGGGAGCTAGACGCACCGTCGAAAGTTGCCGCGCAGCGGCTGTGCGCATTTCCGTCTCCACTCAATGCCGCAGACGCCGCCGACTACCTCGGTGTGAACCTCGCCGTCTGGCACACGCTGGAACGCACGTTGGCCGACTCACGTGTCTTCACAGGTCACCCTCCCTGGTTCCATGAACTGCGCCGTCGCTACATCATTTCAGAAGTCCTTGAAGACGCAGAGCGCGATGAGGTCCTGAGCGCTGCCATCACGTACCGAGAGGATCAGCTTGCGCTTCCGAAAGCGCCGCCAGAGGCATTTGTCGAGTACGCCAGGCTGACTGCTCGCCACACGTCGCTCCTGGAGCAAGACCCACAGGCCGCTGCGGTGATGGCTGCCGACCGAGATGAGGTCGCAATCGCGGGTGCATTGATCGAACTCAGCCAACCGTCACCCGCAGCGCTCCTTGCAGACTCGGTGCTGCTGTATGCACACGAAGTCTTCGGAGCCACAGGAGATCTCGCGGCGGCGCTAAAACGAATCGGTGAGAGAGGCTTTGTTCACGTTGCGTCAAACGCTCAGGCGACAGTGCTCGTTCCGACCTGGGGGACAATCGAGGTGCTGCGACTGTTTGCTGGACGGGCCGCCGCGGAGCTGGGGCGTCTTCCGACCCCGCAGCTCGCAACGGTCGTCTTTGAGACGGCGCTCCGCCCCCGTTTGGGGGCTTTCCGATCGGGACACTATGGCTTGGGGTCGCCGCGTATTTCCGAACTCTCGCACCAGGCGACTCAATTGCAGCGAGTTCAACCGGACGGGTCCCTTGTCTTCGGGAAACTCGGGCCCAATCTTCTTCTGAGATATGAGTACGACTCGCTCCCCCTCTATGCCGCACTTGCCTACGATGATGAGGGCGAACGAGATGCAGCGGCGGCACGACTCGAAGGATTGAGGGAAACCAGTTCCGATCACAACTTCTCGGTTGTTGATTGTGAGTTATAACCAGAACTTGTGGATGCACCACCTGACCGGGGGCGCGACGTACCTTCCTCTTTGAACCAATCAGAGAAACGCTGGCGGTGGAACGCCGGCGAGGAAGGAACGCCAATGCT
>JBEKRV010000001.1:0-168883 GCA_049517675.1 Acidimicrobiales bacterium | reverse complement strand
AAGATGGGCGTGGGCAAGGACACCGTGGCGCGCATCTGGCGGGATCACAACCTCAAGCCCTGGAGGACAGAGGGCTTCAAGATCTCGAACGATCCTGACTTCGAGGCCAAGCTCGTCGATGTCGTCGGGCTCTATCTCAACCCCCCCGAGCGGGCGGTGGTCTTCAGTTTCGACGAGAAGACCCAGGTCCAGGCGTTAGACCGCACCCAGCCATCACTTCCCATGAAGGCCGGCCGAGCAGGGACCATGACCCACGACTACAAGCGCCACGGCACCACGGACCTGTTCGCAGCGATGAACGTCGGGACCGGCGAGGTTCTCTACGACACGAAGAAGTCCCACAAGGCCACCGACGTGCTTGCCTTCTTCAAGCTGATCGACCTCCACGTCGACAAGGACCTCGACATCCACGTCGTGCTCGACAATCTCTCGGCCCACAAGGCCGAGCCGATCACCACGTGGCTGGAACATCCCAAACGGGCCCGGTGGCACCTGCACTTCACACCCACCTCGTCGTCCTGGCTGAACCTGGTCGAAGGGTGGTTCTCCATCCTCACCAAGCGCCGCCTGAAGAAGGGCGTCTTCACTTCGGTGGCTCAGCTCGAAGAAGCGATCGAACTCTGGGCCGAGCACTGGAACGACGACCCCACACCCTTCGTCTGGAAGAAGCCCGTTGACGAGATCATCGCCAAGGTCAAGCGGGGCCGGGCGACGTTGGCTTCAGTCACATCCGCGACGCACCACTAGTGGCCCGGACGCCCCGACCGGACGGCGGCCCATGGGCCATCCTCCAGCACGTCCCCTACGAGGGTCCCGGGACGATCTCCCGAGTGCTGGCCGACGTCGGCGTGAAGGTCGAGAGCATCCGGCTCGACGAGGGCGAAGCGGTCCCGGCCGTGGGCGACGTGGGAGGTGTGGTCGTCCTGGGTGGGCCGATGGGTGTCCATGACGATCCCGCACACCCATGGCTCGCCGCCGAGCGGGACCTGATCGGTGCGGCGGTGGCCGGAGGGCTGCCGGTACTCGGGATCTGTCTGGGCGCCCAGCAGGTGGCGGCGGCGCTCGGCGGCCGTGTAACCGCCGGAGCCAGCGACGAGGTGGGCGTCGGCGACGTCGAGCTCACGGCCGAGGGACGGCGGGACCCGGTGTTCGGTCCCGAGTACAACGGGCTCTCGGGTACCTCGGTTCCGTGCGTCCACTGGCACCGCGACACGTTCTCCCTCCCGGACGGGGCCGTCCATCTGGCCGCAACCCGGCGCTTCCCGAACCAGGCCTTCCGGGTCGGGACGAATGTGTATGGCCTCCAGTTCCACGTCGAGGTCGACGGTCCTCTGGCGGAAGGGTGGCGCCCGCTGCTCCCCGGCGGAGCCAGATTGCCGGCGGCGGCCGTGGTCAGGGTCGAGACCGTGGGACGTCGCATCCTGCGGCGCTTCGTGGACGTCGCCCTCGATGCGGCCCGGGGACGGGGATGAACGAGGGCACGGGGGCGCTCCCGGCCGATGTCGACGTGGACGACGACGATCACGAGGGAGCTGTCAAGCCCACCCTCCGCGGCGCCCTCCACGAGGTCGCCTTCTTCGTGTCGCTGGTGTCCGGGGCGGCACTGGTGTGGGCGGCGCCGACAACCTCGTCGAAGCTGATCTGCCTGGTCTATGCCTGCGCGATCTCGTTGCTGTTCGGAGTGAGTGCTCTCTTCCACCGACGCACGTGGGGTCCGGTGGGGCGCCGGAGGATGCGCCGGGCCGACCACTCGACGATCTTCATCGCCATCGCAGGCTCCTACACGGCGGTCGCCGGCATCGCCCTGAGCGGATGGGCCCGGACCACGGTCCTGGTCATCGTGTGGGTTGGGGCGGTCGTCGGCATCACCTTGCGCCAGGTGTGGCTCGACGCACCCAAGTGGGTCATCGCCCTGCCGTACGTCGTGGTGGGTTGGGTGGCCGTCGCCGTGCTGCCGGAGCTGTACCGTGCACTCGGGCTCACCGGATTCGTCCTCCTCCTGACCGGAGGGATTGCCTACTCGGCCGGTGCCGTCGTCTACGCGCTGAAGAAGCCGAACCCGGTGCCGGGGGTATTCGGCTACCACGAGGTCTTCCACGCCTGCACCATCGTCGGTGCCGTCCTCCACTTCGTCGTCATCGCCTGGTTCGTCCTGCCCCTCGCATCCTGACGCACGAGTCGGATGCCGAAGCGGCGGTGCAGCTGCCGTACGCTTCGGCCATGGCTCTCACCGTCTGTGGGGTCGTCGCCCTCACCTTCATGATGTCCATGTACGCGCTGGAGCGGCGGGGGAGCCGGTACGTCCTCGCCTTCGCCGTCGGCTGTGCCCTGTCCTCGTGCTACGGCTTCGCCTCGGGGGCGTGGCCGTTCGGGGTGGTCGAGGGGGTCTGGACGGTGATCGCGGTCCGACGCTGGTGGACGCAGTCCCGCCCCCTCACGGCGGCATGAGCCGGATGACCGGTCCGTCGTGATTGGTCGGTCCCCGGCATCCGTGAGACCCTGGATCCATGACTGATCGAACGCAGTTGGTGGTCTGCGAAGGAGACGAGACGGGACAGGAGTTGCTTGACGAAGCACTCCGGGTGCTCGAACCCGGCGTGGTCGGCATCCCGCTCGAATTGGTCCGATTCGACCTTTCGCTGGAGAACCGCCGCCGTACTGGCAACGCGGTGGTGTCGGAGGCGGCCGCGGCGATGGTGGAGGTGGGTCTCGGACTGAAGGCAGCCACCATCACGCCCCCCGAGACCGGCGACGTGGGCTCGCCGAACCGCATCCTTCGCGAGGGGGTGGGCGGCTCGGTCATCGTGCGTACCGGCCGGCGCATCCCCGGTGTGGTCCCACTCGCCCCGGTCGTCCACCCCATCGTGGTCGTCCGGATGGCCGTGGGTGATGCCTACGGGGCCGACGAGGGCAGGACCGGCACGGTGGGTGGGATCGACGAACAGGCGTGGCGGACCGAACGGATCGACCGGTCGGTGTGCCGGTCTGTGGCCGAGTACTCGTTCCAGTCCGCATCGAGCCTCGGGGCCTGCGTGTTCGGCGGTCCCAAGTGGACGGTCTCGACGGTGTACGAGGGGATGCTGAAGGAGGAGATGGATGCGGCCGCCGCCCGACATCCCGACGTGCCCTACCGACCGATCCTCATCGATGCCGCCTACGCCGGGCTCCTGACCGAGGCCGACGACCAGTCACTGGTCATTCCGGCCTTGAACCGCGACGGTGACTGCCTGTCCGACCTGGTGCTCGCCATGTTCGGGTCGATCGCCGGCGCCGAGTCGGTGCTCCTGGCACTCGACGACGATCTGCGGCCGACCGTGGCGATGGCCGAGGCACCCCACGGAACGGCACCGTCGCTGCAGGGCAAGAACGTCGCCAATCCCATGGCCATGCTGCTGGCCTGTGCCGCCGCGTTGGACCACGCGCCGGCTGCCGGGGATGGAGCCGTGGGCAAGGCTGCCCTGGCGATCCGCGAGGCGACCCTCGGCGCCGCAGCCGATGGGATCCGGACCTTCGACCTCGGGGGAGCGGCGTCGACGAGCGAGGTGGTCGACGAGGTCATCCGCCGGATGCGCGGGAGCGGCATCACCTGACCGGGGTGGGCCGTGCCCGTCCGGCGAAGTGTCTCGCAGGGTGTCCACCGGCGGGAGGCCACGCGGTGGGCGAGTTGGTACCATCGTCCCGCATGGCCCGTGCCGCGGTGATCTTCGACCTCGACGACACCTTGATCGTCGAGCAGGACTTCGCCATGGCCTCGCTGCGCGAGGCGCTCGGCGAGGTGCCGGGAGTCGACCCGGTGGCATCGGAGCCGGTGGCGCTCGAGGCGATTCGAGGTGTGTGGCGGCAAGGACCGGAATATGCGGTCTGCCTGGAGTTGGGCATCGCCTCGTGGGAGGGCCTGTGGGCCACGTTCGAGGGAAACCACGAATCGCTGGCCGAACTGGCCTCCTGGGCGCCCACCTACCGGCACCGGGCATGGGAGGCGGCGGTCAACACACTGGGAGTGGACGACCCGACAGTGGCCGCGGTGGCTGCCGAGCGGTTCCGGGCGGCCCAGCGCCGGGGGCACCCGGACATCGACGGCGCGCGCGTGACCCTCGAGCGGATCGCCGGGAGCCACCCGGTCGGTCTGCTGACCAACGGGTCATCGGATCTGCAACGCCTGAAGCTCGAGCAGGCCGGGCTGGAGCACGCGTTCGATGACGTCGTGGTCTCCGGCGAGGTCGGGAGGGGCAAACCGGACCCGGCTGTCTTCGTCGACCTGCTCGACCGGCTCGGCGCCCGACCGGAGCACTCGGTGATGGTGGGGGACAGCTGGGAGCGCGACGTCGAGGGCGCCCTCGGCGTCGGCATGTCGGTGGTCTGGATCGCTGCGGGCCGCTCGGCCCCGAGGGGGCACCCGCGGGTCACCGTGGTGGAGACCGTCAACGACCTCCCCGGGCTGCTGAACTGAGCGCTCCGGCGGGTCCCGGCGAAGGGTGGGTCCGCTTCCGCTTCGGACCAGCCGGACCAGCCGGGTCAGCCTGCCATCTGGCGCAGCATGTAGGGGAGGATCCCGCCGTGGCGGTAGTACTGGGCCTCCATCGGGGTGTCGATCCGGAGCCGGACCTCGAACTCGGACACCCGATCGTCGAGTGCGGCGGTGACCCTCACCGTCTTCGGACTCACGCCGTCGTTGAGAGGTGACAGACCGGCGACGGAGAAGATCTCCCGGCCGGTGAGGGCCAGCGATTCGGCACTCTCACCGTCGGCGTACTGCAGGGGGAGGACCCCCATGCCGATCAGATTGGAACGGTGGATGCGCTCGTACGACTCGGCGATGACGGCTCGGACGCCGAGCAGCGTCGTACCCTTTGCCGCCCAGTCGCGAGACGAGCCGGACCCGTACTCCTTGCCGGCCAGGACGACCAGCGGGACACCCTCGGTGGCATAGCGCTCTGATGCCTCGAAGATGCTGGTCTGCTCGCCGTCCGGGAGATGAACGGTGATGCCGCCTTCGGTGCCCGGGGCCAGCTGGTTGCGCAGACGGATGTTGGCGAAGGTGCCGCGCACCATCACCTCATGGTTGCCACGCCGGGTCCCGTAGGAGTTGAAGTCGGCCCGTGCGACGCCGTGGTCGGTCAGGTACTTGCCGGCCGGCGTGAGGGGGCCGATGTTCCCGGCAGGCGAGATGTGGTCGGTCGTCACGCTGTCACCGAGTTTGGCCAGGACGCGTGCGCCCACCACATCGGTGATCTCGGCCGGCGTCGTCGACAGTCCCTGGAGGAAGGTCGGACGCAGCACATAGGTGGACGAGGCGTCCCACGAGAAGGTGTCGCCGGTGGCGGTCTCCACGGCCCGCCACCGCTCGTCCCCTTCGAAGACCGATCCGTACCGTTCGCGGAACATGTCCGACGTGAGCGAGGTCCGGATGGCCTCGGTCACCTCGTCGGGGCTCGGCCACAGGTCCGACAGGAAGACCGGATCGCCCTCGCGGTCGACGCCGAGGGGCTCCGATGTCAGGTCGACGTCCATGCTCCCCGCCAGCGCGTAGGCCACGACCAGGGGCGGTGAGGCGAGGAAGTTCATGCGGACGTCGGGATGGATGCGACCCTCGAAGTTCCGGTTTCCCGAGAGCACCGACGCGACGGACAGGTCCCCCTCCTGTACGGCCTCGGACACACCGGACAGGAGCGGACCGGAGTTCCCGATGCATGTGGTGCACCCGTACCCGACGAGGTCGAAGCCGATGGCGGCGAGCGGCTCGGTCAGCCCGGCCCGGTCGAGGTAGTCCATGACCACCCGCGACCCGGGCGCCAGCGTGGTCTTGACCCACGGCTTGGATGTGAGACCGCGGGCTACTGCATTGCGCGCCACCAGCCCGGCGGCCACCATGACCTGGGGGTTCGACGTGTTGGTGCACGACGTGATGGCGGCGACCACCACGTGGCCCTCCTCGATCTCCTCGGTCGTACCCCCGGCGAGCGATGCGGTGCGGGAGCGGGGTTCGTGGCCCAGTGCCGATCGGAGGGTCGAAGCCGCCTCGTCCAGTCGGACGAGGTCCTGGGGCCGGGCCGGGCCGGCGATGCTCGGGACCACCGTGGAGAGGTCGAGTTCGATGGTCTCGGAGAAGACGGGCTCGGGGCCGTCCGAGTCGTGGAACATGCCCTGGGTCCTGGCGTACGCCTCGACGAGGTCGACGTGCGCGGCGTCCCGTCCCGAGAACCGGAGGTAGTCGAGGGTCACCTCGTCGATGGGGAACATCGCGCAGGTGGCGCCGTACTCGGGTGACATGTTGCCGATCGTGGCCCGGTTCGCCAGTGGCACCGAGGACACGCCCGGCCCGAAGAACTCGACGAACTTGCCCACCACGCCGTGTCTGCGAAGCACGTTGGTGATGGTGAGCACCAGATCGGTGGCCGTGGTGCCGGCCGGCTGCTCGCCGGTCAGGCGGAATCCCACCACGGGGGGGAGCAGCAGTGACAGGGGCTGGCCCAGCATGGCCGCCTCGGCCTCGATTCCACCCACACCCCACCCGAGCACCCCGAGCCCATTGACCATGGTCGTGTGGGAGTCGGTGCCGACCAGCGTGTCGCAGTACGCGCGGCCGTCGTCGGTGGCGAAGACCACCCGCGACAGGTACTCGAGGTTGACCTGGTGGCAGATGCCCATGCCCGGGGGGACGACCCGGAACCCGTCGAAGGCCTGCTGGGCCCAACGCAGCAGCTGGTAGCGCTCGATGTTGCGCTGGTACTCGATGTCGACGTTCTCGTCGTAGGAGGAGCTGGTCCCGGACGCCTCGGCGATGACCGAATGGTCGACCACCAGTTCGACCGGGACCAGTGGGTTCACCTTGGCCGGGTCGCCACCGAGCTCGGCGAGTGCGTCGCGCATGGCGGCGAGGTCGACCACGCCCGGCACGCCGGTGAGATCCTGCATGAGCACCCGTTCAGGCGTGAGGGCGATCTCGGCGGAGTCGGGGCCTCCCACCCCGTGGCGCTCGGGATGTACGCCCCAACCGGCGACCGCCTCGATGTCGGAGGGAGTGACGGCGAGTCCGTCCTCGTGGCGGAGGAGGTTCTCCAGGATCACCTTGATCGAGTAGGGGAGGCGGGCGATGTCGAACCGGTCGGCGAGGGCGGTGATCCGGAAGATCTCGTAAGAGGCGTCGCCGACCTGGAGGCTGCCACGAGCGCCGAAGGTGTCGGGTGAGGTGGGGATGTGTGCCATGCACCCATTCTGCCGCGTCGGCGATGCCGTCGGAACGTGGCGGGCTCAGGTCCGGGTGCGGTACCTGTGGATGGCCAGCGGCATCAGGACCGCGAGCAGACCGATGGTCCAGGCCACCGACTGGACCACCCAGAACTCGGTGCTCCTGTGCGTCCCGGCGGCCTGGGCGCCGATCATCAGGGATCGGCAGGCGCTGATGGTCACACTGAACGGCTGGTAGGTGGCGAAGCCCTGCATCCAGCTCGGCATGGTGGAGACCTGCACGAATGCGGCCGACACGAAGGTGAGGGGGAACACCAGCGGGAACGAGACGACCTGGGCCGTCTCGCTGTTCGGGGCCGACAGGCCGACGACGGCGAATCCCCACGACAATGCGTAGGCGAAGAGCAGGATCAGCCCGATCGCCGCCAGGTAGGAGAGCACGCCGGTGGTGGGCCGGAAGCCGACCAGGAGGCCGACGACGGTCATGATGATGACCACGAACACGTTGCGCACGAGGTCGGCCGTCGTCCGTCCGAGCAGCACGGCCCCCCGGGACATGGGAAGAGCCCGGAACCGTTCGATGATCCCCTTCTGCAGATCTTCGGCCAGTCCGATGCTGGTGCTCACCGCCCCGAAGGCGACGGTCTGCACGAAGATGCCGGGCATCAGGTAGTTGACGTAGTCGGTCCCCGTGTGGATCGCCCCGCCGAAGACGTACCGGAACAACAGCACGAACATGATCGGCTGGACGGTCGAGAAGAAGAGGGCCTCGGGGATCCGGGTGACGGCCAGCAGGTTGCGCCTGGTGAGGGTGAGGGTGTCCGAGACGAGCCAGCGGAGGCTGCTGATGACGCCGGACGACGGTCGCGATCCGGTCACGGCGGGTGCTGCGGCGGTCATGGTCACGAGAACTCTCCCGTCTGGATGGGGAAGGCATCGGCGACCTCGTCGAGCCTCGTCCTGCGCTTGTGTCTCCGGTCGGGGGCTTCGTCGGCCGCCTCGTCCTCGGTGCGGTGCCCGGTCAGCGACAGGAACACGTCGTCGAGGCTGGGTTCGCGCAGGTTGAACGTCTGCGGTGTGATCCCCTCGGCGTCGAGTGCCCTGAGGCCGACCATGGCGGCCTCAGGGCCGTTGTCGACGGTGACCTCCACCAAGGTGCCGTTGACCATGGCGGTGTGCGGTCCGAGTGCATCGAGGATGGATCCGGTCCGCTGGGCATCGTCGAGCGAGGTGAGCCCGACCTCGAGGACGGTGGCACCGAGGTCGGCCTTCATCGATTCCGGCGTCCCCTCGGCGATGACACGCCCGTGGTCGATGACGGCGAGCGTGCTGGCCAGCCGGTCGGCCTCCTCGAGGTACTGGGTGGTCAGGAGCACGGTGGTCCCCCCGTCGACCAGGCGTTCGATGACCTCCCACAGGTCGTTGCGGCTCTGCGGGTCGAGGCCGGTCGTCGGTTCGTCGAGGAAGAGCACGGTGGGATCGGCGACCAGGGCTGCGGCCAGGTCGAGGCGGCGACGCATTCCGCCCGAGTAGGTCTTGAGCGGACGATCGCCGGCGTCGGTGAGGTCGAACTGCGCGAGCAGTTCGGTGGCCCGCCTGGCGATCACCGGACGGGGGAGGTGGTTCAGGTTCCCGACCATCTGGAGGTTCTCGCGACCGGTCAGGTTCTCGTCCACTGCCGCGTACTGGCCGGCGAGGCCGATCAAGGTGCGGACCAGGGCGGCCTTCTTCTGGACGTCGTAGCCGAGCACGCGGGCCGAGCCCCCGTCGGCGCGCAGGATCGTGGTGAGGATCCTCACGGCCGTGGTCTTGCCCGACCCGTTCGGACCGAGGAGGCCGAACACCGTCCCCTCCTCGACGGCAAAGCTCACCCCGGCGAGGGCGCGCACCTCACGTTTACCCCGGAACGTCTTCTGCAGGTTGTCGACTTCGATGGCGGTGGTCATCTTCGGGGTCCCGTCTGGCGGTCGTGGCCGAAGGCGGCAGGAGCCGTCGGTCGTGGTGGGGTGCTGCCCGGGTGGCTCGCGTGTCGGCACAGCCGACGCGGAACGCGGATCGCGACTCATCCTACGGGGACTCACCCGGTGTCATGTCGCACCCGGACGGCCGGTGAGTTCGCCCGGACCGGATCGCGGAGCGTCCGGACCGGTGCTTCGCTAGCCTCGCGACATGGACAAGGGCGATACTGCACCAGACTTCGAGCTCCCGGACGAGGACGGCGTTCCCCGCAGGCTCAGCGAGCTCGCGGCGTCAGGTCCGGTCGTGCTCTTCTTCTACCCGGCGGCGATGACGCCCGGGTGCACGGTCGAGAGTTGCCACTTCCGGGACATGAAGGCCGAATTCGAGGCGGTGGGCGCTCAGCGGGTCGGGATCAGCGCCGACGAGGTGGACAAGCAGAAGAAGTTCTCGGAGAAGCACCAGTTCGACTATCCGCTGCTGTCCGATCCGGACGGGGCGGTCGCCACCCAATTCGGCGTCAGGCGGCGGTTCACCAAGCTGTCACCGACCAAGCGGGCCACCTTCGTGATCGGCCCGGATCTCCGGGTCCTCGAGGTCATCCAGAGTGAGGTACGGATGAACCTCCATGCCGACCGGGCCCTCGAGGTACTGAAGGCGGCATCCACCGACTGAGCGGCGCGATCCCGGGCCGGATGGGGGAGTCCCCGACTCGGACGGGAGTCGATGGAAAGCTGGAGCCATGGACCGGTCGACGCGGCACAGCAGGGCATGAGCCCGTTGCCGGGATCCAGCCGGATGGAGCAGCTGGTCGAATCGATCGCCGAGCGGGTGGTGGGCCTGGTCATCGAAGCGATCGATGTGAACGCCCTGGTCGCACGAGTCGATATGGATGCCCTCCTGGCCGGCGTCGACATCGATGCCATCGTCTCCAGGGTCGAAGTCGACGCGCTGATCGACCGAGTCGACGTGGAGAAGATCATCGACCGGGTCGATGTCGACAAGATCGTCAGTCGGGTGGACGTCGACCAGATCGTCAGCAGGGTCGACGTGGAGAAGATCATCGACCGGGTGGACATCGAGAAGGTGGTCCAGCGGGTCGACATCGACTCCCTGGTGGAACAGACCGAGCTGGGAACCATCATCGCCCGCTCGACCAGCGGGGTGGCGTCCGAGGCGCTCGACCTGGTGCGGGCCCAGGGTGTGGGCCTCGACGACTTCCTGGCCCGATGGGTCAACCGGATCCTGCGACGCAACGCCGACGACTGGCCACCCGGTCCTCCGGCGCTGGTTGCCGCACTGGCCGTCGCCGAGACCCCGTCCCTGATCGCGGAGTCGGACCGTTGACGGATCCCGTGGCGGTCCCGGCGCCCCCGGTCGCCGGTCGCCAGGGGAACTACGCGGGAGGGGTGACCCGCCTGGTGGCATTCGCCATCGACGTGGGCGCGTCGTGGGGGATCTTCACCCTGGCCCTCGCCGGGATCAACTTCGCCACCCAACTGGTGACCGGGAAGCAGCTCGCCCTGGACAGTCGCCAGATCCTCACGCTGGTCGCCCTGGTCATCTGGGAGTTCGTGTACTTCGCCTACCAGTGGACGCTCGGGGGCAAGACGATCGGGATGGCCCTGCTCGGCATCCGGGTGGTGCGCACCGACGGTGAGCCGATCGGTGCGCACCAGGCCGTGATCCGGACGCTGACCCTGCCACTCAGCTTCCTCCTCTTCGGGCTCGGGTTCCTCGGAATCCTGCTGAACAGGGACCGTCACGCCCTTCACGACCGGTGTGCGCACACGGTCGTCGTGTACTCCTGGGACGCTCGGGCCGCCCGGCTGCGGTGGCTGGCGAAGCAGGACACGCCGGTTCCCTCCTGAGGCCGCGGTGGACCGTCTGATCCCATCGGAGCCACGGATCGTGGCCCCGGGAGCGGTCCACCTTCCCGGCTGGCTGGAACCGGCGCTTCGCGTCGAACTGGTGGCCCGGTGCCGGACCTGGGGGGAGGCATCGGGCGGCCCGCGGTCCCCCCGGATGCCCAATGGGACGATGATGTCGGTGAGGATGGTCGGCCTCGGGTGGCACTGGAGCCCCTATCGCTACGCCCGGGCCCGGGAGGACGGCGACGGCGGTGCGGCCGAACCGTTCCCCGTCTGGCTGGGCGATCTGAGCCGTGAGGCGGTCACCGACGCGGTCCTCGTGGATCCCGCGGTCGCCTCCGATCCTGCCCGCTTCGCACCCGACGTGGCACTCCTCAATTGGTACGGGCCAGGGGCGAAGATGGGGATGCACGCCGACCGCGACGAGATGAGTCCGGCCCCGGTGGTCTCGTTCAGTGTCGGTCAGACCGGGCTGTTCCGGTTCGGCAACGTTGCCGGACGGGGTCGTCCGTGGGTCGACGTCCCGCTCGAGTCGGGGGACGTGGTGGTGTTCGGTGGCCCGTCACGTCTGGCGTACCACGGGATCCCGCGGCTGGTCGCCGGGGCGGACGACCCGGATGTCGGTGTCCTGCCCGGCCGTCTCAACGTCACCGTCCGCGAGACCGGTTTGGATGGCTGAGGGACCCGCGGTCGGTCGCTGCGGACAGCGTCGGGGCAGGATGGTGTTGCCCGCCCACTCTCCGTAGTCGTCCGTCTCCGAATCCGGCCGCCGGTCCACCGGTCCACTAGGTTCGCCGAGTATGGGACGGGGCCGAGGGCAGACGCTGTGCGACCTGTGGGGCGGCATCGCACTTGGTGCCGGCACGCTCGCATTCGCACTGTTCAGCTCCTCCTCGGCCGGTTGCTCGACCAACCTGGTCGTGCTCACCCGGGGTGCGGTGACCGCTCGCGGCTGTGCCGCCTTCTCGATCGTCTCGCACATCGGGATCGGCCTGATGGTCCTGGGGGCGGTTCTGCTCCTCGGGTCGTTCGCTCTCGCCATCCGGACCCGTAGGCAATCGGTCCTCGCCACCGAGGTGACCGGGGACGTCCACGCCGCCACCGCATCTCCGGTGGCCGGCGCACGGGACGAGCAGGCTCGGCTGTTCGAACCGGAGGCGGTGACGGCGTCGGCATCCACGCCACCGGTTCGACCGTCGGTGCCCGCCCCTGCGGCTCCGGTCGCAGCTCGGCCGGAGCCCGTCGTGGTGTCGACACCGGTTGCGGTCGCTTCGACGACCCCGCCGGGATCGGCGGAACCCGTCCTCCAGGTCGAGTCGGACCAGGAGGTCGCCCGTACTCCCGGACACCTCGTTTCCGGCATCCGCCTGCCACCGGGGTGGTACGGGAATCCGAACAACCCGGGCAAGCCGGTCCAGTGGTGGGACGGTACGAAGCTCACCGACCGTCGGGAGGCCTGACGTAGCGCGATCGGGGACCCGGTGGCTACGTGACCGGGACGGAGAAGTTCTCCCGGGTACGCGCCCCGACCGAGACGGTGACCTGGCGGGGTGCCGTGGTGACCTCCTGGGTGGACGTCGGTCCGTAGACCCAGACCACGCCCGACACCCACCAGGTGCCTGGGGCCAGGTCGAGCGCGTAGTCACCATCGGTTCCCAGATAGGCGTCGACTTCGTCCGTGCACGTCCCCGCGGTCGGCGCCGTGCTGCACGCCATGGCCCCTGCCTGGAAGTCCTCCGGGGCGCCGATGACCGAAACCTTGCCGGTGACGGCGCCGACGGTCGGCTCCTGATACGGGGTGCTGAGCTTGGTGGTGGTGGTCTGGCCTGCGATCACGTTCACCGTCGTACTCTCCGGAGCGAAGAACGAACCGAAGGCCGTGGAGTATCCGACGGAGAGCGACCACTGGCCGGCCGTCAGCGAGGGGAGGTCGTACGAGTTGATCCGGACCCCCGCGGCCCGGAGCACCTCGGCCCTGTGGGCCGAACGCCCACGCATCGCAGCGTCCGTCGGACCGTAGAACTCGGCGCCGGATCCCGAGTATTCGGTCACGCAGGAGAACGACGGGAACGGGTCGAGGATGGAGACGTCGGCGGGACAGGCCGTGACCGTGTAGCTGGTGATCGGCACCCCGGCCGGGCGCCCGGTGACCCTGATGGAGCCGGCTGCGGTCCCCGGGATCTGGTAGGGGACGTCCTCGGTGAGGGTGAGGGTCTGTCCGCCCTGGATGACGACGATCTGTGTGGGACCGGTGACCGCGTTGCCGTACACGGGATCGATGTACTCGCCGGCGACCTCCCAGATTCCGTCGCCCAGCAGCATGGAGAGCGGGGTCCCGAGGGATCCGTCGACCTCGTCACACGTCGAACCGGTCAGCGCGATCTGGCATGCGGTGACGCCGACGGCGTCACCGAACCCGGCGGGGGCACCGAGGACGTCCACCGTGGCATCGAGCAACCCGGTCGGTGGCACGAGGAACGGCGTGGAGAGATGGACGCGGGTGGTCCGACCGGGCCTGAGCGTCACCGCCTCCCCGACGGTGCTGGTCGAGCAGCCGAATTCGGTGCAGTAGCTCGGGTAGGCCGTCCACGATCCCTGGGGCAGCCCGGTCATGGTGAAGGAACCGGAGGATCCGGATACGGGCGACGACCCTCCTCCGCTGACGCAGGTGAGCGGCGTCACCCCGTCGGACACGGTCACCCCGGCCGGGCAGAGGGTGAGACTCACATCCTGGAGTGGAGCGCCACTGGGCACGCCCGTGACCGTGACGGTGGCGTCGAGTGTGGCCGGCTTGGAGTACGGGACGGTCACGTTGAGGACGAGCGTCCCACCCGAGACGATCGTGACCACACTGGGCGTACCGATGAAGACCCCCCCGTAGGCGCCGTTCTCGTAGAACCCGTCGACCACCCAGGTGCCCGGATCGAGTGAGAGCGAGTAGCTCCCGTCCTGGGAGAGCGCGTAGATCGGATCGGCGCACACGTTCGTCACGCTCCCGACGTCGGGGCAGGCGCCGGCGCCGGTGAAGGGGGGCACGAACCCTTTCGGCGCGCCGGTGACCGTGACGGTCCCGACCACGGTGCCGGGCCCGGTGGCACACCCGCTGGACCCCGACGCCGATCCCGAGCCGCTGGCGCTGCCCGAACTACCCGGGCAGCAGGTGCTGCTGCCGGAACTCCCGCTGCCGCCGCCGGAGCCGGAGCTTCCGGAGCTGCCGCTGCACGACGTGCTGCTCTCGAGCTGGTTGGCCAGGGATCCGAGCCCGATTCCGGATGCCACCTGTGGCAGTACCGTGACCAGGAGGACGAAGCCCGCCACCGCGATGATCCCGAGTCGTACCTGCCGCCGCCAGCCCCTCACGGGTTCTCCCCTCGTTCGCCCGGTCACGCTCGACCCGGCTACCCGAGAACGCTATCCCAGTGGCGCCGCTGTTGCCCGGTACCACGTCGGACGGAGCGGTCGGTGCCGGATCACCCCTCGGCCAGGTAGGGCCCCCGGGGTGTGAAGCCGAGCCGGGCCATCACGACCGGTCGGGGGATCACGGGACCCGGGTCGTTGGCGTGGAACGGGTTGTAGAGAATGTAGGTGGAGTCACCGTCGGTGAAGAGGGATTCCTCACCGGGTCCGGATCCCTGCAGGTTCGAGCCGATGAGGGGTGCCGGGTCGGGGTCGGTGCACGGACCGAACGGACTCTGACACGCGGCCACGCCGATCCCGTACGACGGTGAGGAGTACCAGTTTCCCGAGAAGAAGAGCCAGTACGTGCCCCAGGCCTCCACCATGTCCGGAGCCTCGACGATGGTTCCCTCCCAGGATTCCGACGGTCCGAGGATCTTGACGGGTTGTCCGAGGAGCCTGCGCCCGTCGGGGCTGAGCGGCTGCGCATAGATCCCGGTCGGACCATCCTGGTCGGGTCCCGGCACCGAAGGATTGGCGTTGTCCTCCGACTTCCACAGGAGGACGAGCTGGTTCCCCGGAGCGACGAAGGCACGGGCGTCGATGGAGCCGCGGTGGTCCAACTGGCACACGATCGGCACCGCGGTGGGGATGAAGGGCCCCGACGGCGATCTGGCGAATGCGGAACCGATGCAGTGGGTCTCGGGAACGATCCCCTTGACCAGGGACGTGAAGTAGAGCGCCCACCCGCCGGAGACCCGCTGCACGTCGGGAGCCCACGTGAGGCCACCCGTGGCCCATGCGGGAAGCACGGGGAGGACGTCGATCGGAGCGCTCCACCGGCCGGGCCGTGGGCCGGTCCGGAGGGGGACGTTCATGAAGGTCGTCCCTTCGCTGGTGTACAGGTAGTACCGTCCTCCGATCTTCAGCATGAAGGGGTCGGTGGGATCGGGCCCGGTCAGGATCACCCGACCTGGTACCGCCGGGTCCGTCGAGTGCGGTGGTTCGGTGACGGCCAGACGGGTGGAACCGCCGGCCGTGTGCGTCGAGCCGACGGTGAACTGCACCGCCACGACCGCGATCGCGACGAGGGACCACACCGACGCTGCGCCGAGGGGCAGGAACCGGCTGTCCGAACGGTCCGGGACCGGCCGGCCGACGGTGGCCCGGGGCAGCGGCACGGCGGCGAGACCGGCTGCGCACCCGCCGAGAAGGGCGACGGCCGGAAGCTGCCATGCGAAGTCGACGACGCCGCCCACGGCGAACGCCACCGCGGCCGCCGCGCCGCACGAGGTGAGGAGATCGCGTCGGCGGATGGACGCAGCCACCGCAGCACCCGTCCCGAGGAAGAGGAGCGCGGCGACGAGCCCCCCGTCGGCGGCCAGGGTCAGGACCGTGTCCGGCACGAACCCGGGGTAGGAGCCGACGGGACCGGTGGTCGTGTAGGTGCGAGGTGGTCCGGTCCCGGTCAGTGCCGAGGAGCGCCAGGCGTCCACCGAGGCGGTCCAGGCGTCGGTCTGGCTCTGGCCGGCGACAGGATGGGCAACCCCGGGATGCAGGTGGAGCGCAGCGACGCAGCTACCGACAGCCACGCACAGCCAGGCCAGGGTGGCAGCCCGGCGAACCGCCGGCGACCCCGGGAGGGGAACGGGTACCGCGGAGGCGGCGAGCGAAACGAGTACGACGACCCACGGGAGCAGTCCCGCTGAGGGCCCGCGTGAGGACGCTGCAACGGTCAGGCCGGCCACCGCCCCACAGGTGAGGGGCGCCAAGGTGCCGGGCCAACGGTCGCGCGGAACGAGGAGCGCACCCGCCCCCAGCGCGAGCAGTTCCCAGTGGCTCTGAGCGGCCAGGAGGCCGGCGAACGAGGCGCTGATCGCCAGTCGGGCGAGGGGCGAGCGCTGCCCGAACGCCATGGCCAGGAGCAGGCACACCGCGCAGACGACGGCCGTGGCCGCCGGGTAGGTGAGTGTCGTCGAGGCGCGCCAGACCCCGTCGGTGTCCTGGGACAGAGCGGTCGAGCGTCCGAGGACACCGAAGACGGCGGAGCCGGCCAGGACGGTGCCGACGGCGACGATGGACATGGCCAGTCGGGTCCGGTCGCGGGAGCTGAGGCAGCGGACCACCAGGTACGCAGCGAGGAATGCCAGGAAGGACGCCCCCAGGGGCAGGAAGGCGGCCGGGCTGTGCTCGGTGAACGATCGGGCGAGCCACCAACCGGTCAGCCCTCCGAGCGCCCCGGTGACCACGAGCCCGTACCGGTCGCGGTGCCCGACGAGGATGACTGCGGCGGCGATTCCGCAGAGCACCGCCATGCCGAAGGCCTCGGCCGGGTAGAAGGTGCCCTGACGGTAGAGGGCGCCGGCGAGGATCCCGACGAGCACGGCGGCCATGGCTGCGACGACGGTCGTGGACTGGGCGGAGCCGCCCGCCGGATCGTCGGTCGACGCCGCGGGGGCTTCGGTCTGTTCGGTGAGCGTCACCGTCAGGTCCGTCCGGGTCGATCGGCAGCGAGGGTCATGGTGGCGCCGGTGCGGCGTGGGACCGGCGGGGGAGGTGTGCACGGCGCATCGTGGCCGTTCAGCTTGACACACCCACCCGCCCGCGGTCCCCCGGCACCGATAGGGTGATCGGCCGGACCCGAGGCGCGGAGGAGTGCGATGGGGGAGACCTCGGGGCAGGCGAACGAGACGGACACCGGTGCGGGCGGTCCCTCGGGCGGGGACAGCCGTACGCTCCGCCGGCGGCTGATCAGCCTGGCGTTACTCGCTGCCGCGACGGGGTGCTACGTGGGCGTCGTCGCGATCAGACTCGGCCCACCCGCCGGAGGTGACACGGCTCCACTGACCGCAGTCACCTCGGCCCTGGCCGACGGTGACCTCCGGGTCGCCGCGTCCGTCACGTCGCTCCCCAATCCGCCCGGCTACCCCCTCCTGGTCGCCCCGTTCGTGGCTGCATTCCCTTCCGCCGTCGGCTCGCCGATCTGGTGCACGCCGGCCGGCCGCATCGCCGGTTCGCGACACGGCGCGGCAGCCGGTGTCCCGGTGTGCGGCATGCGAACGGTTGCCGTGGGCGGCGGCACGATCCCTTCCCTTCCTCCCTGGTACCGCGCCCAAGGGGTGCTGGGGGTGGCCTCGTGGTTGGCGCTGGCGCTGGGCGCGTCGGCCCTGCTGCGCGCTGGCGGGTCGGCCTCGCCGGCCCGGGAGGCCGGCCTTCTGGGGTTCCTGGCCTTTCTTCCGGCCGCCAGCAGCGCCATCGTGCAGCTGTACCACCCCCAGGACATCGTGAGCCTGGGACTGGCCCTGGGTGGACTGTCCCAGATACTCCGACGACGGTGGATCCTGGCCGGGACGCTCTTCGGGGCCGCGGTGCTGTCCAAACAGTTCGCCCTGCTGGTGCTCGTGCCCGCGCTCGTGGTGACTCCGGGACGCCGACCGCGACTGACCACGGCCGTGTCCGCAGCCGTGGTCTTCGGAGCGGGGGTCCTCCCGTTCCTCGTGGTCGACCCGCGGGCCACCCTGGAGAACCTGAGCGGATTCAGTGCGGGCGGCGCCGCCACCGGACAGACGGTCCTGAGCCTGATGGGCGTCCACGGCACGGTCGCCTCGGCTGTGGCCAGGGATGCGCCCATGTTGTTCGCCATCGCCGTCTGCATCTGGGCCGCGAGCCGACGGCTGCCGTGGGTCGACGATCCGGCGGTGGTGGTGGCGCTCGCACTCGTCTGCACCGGTAGCCGTCTGGTGTTCGAGTCGGTGATCTTCCCGTACTACCTGCTGGCCGCGAGCGTTCTGGTCCTCCTCCTCGACCTGGTGGCCCGCCGTTGGCCCGTCCGGTCGCTGGCCTGGTGCGCGGCGACGGCCTTCTTCGTCGCGCTGCACCCGCGCAACGAGTTCGTCGCCGCATTCGGCACGTTGGTCCTGGCGATCACCGTGGTTGCCATCGGCGCATTCGATGTCGCCAGATTCGTCCGTTCCACGTCGACGACCCGGCTCGAGGCAGCGGTTCCGTAGCGAGGACCCCGTCGCCGGCGCGTCGCCACCCCTGTAACAAGAGCGATCAAACAGGAGCGATCACAACTCCTCGCCTAGAGTTGAGATTCGTCGAACCGGATGTGCCGGTGTCGGGTCGGGGAGCGATGGTGGAATCACCTTCCCAACCGAGCGTGGACGCCATCGGTGACATCGTCCGCGCCTCGGAATCGGCTGCCATGGCGGTCGAGCTGCCGTCCGGGACGATCCTGGCGGCAAACCAGGAGCTGGCGGACTCGCTGGGAGTGGACATCGAATCACTCCCAGGAGTCGACGCCGTCGATCTGCTCGCTTCCGAGTACCGGGTTCCGGCCACGAGCGCGTTGCAGATGCTGGCCGACGGCTGGCTGGCGGGGTACCAGGCCGTACGTGAATTCCGGAGCGCGAAGGCGCCGGGGACCAAGTTCGAGCTGTGGTTCACCGCGATGCAATTCGAGGGACGTCGGATCGGCATCGCCTCCCTCGTCCGTCTGGGATCGGCGCCTTCTGATCCGCAGATGGCGACGTCGAGGGGGCCGGCACCCGCGGGGGTGGTGCTCGGGTCGGTGGACACGAACTGGCGCATCACCAGGCTCAGTCGTGACATCGTCGATCTCCTCGGCATGCGGGCCGAGGAGTGCATCGGCGAGGCCTTCCTGGGTCTCGTGCATCCGGCCGACGCTCCGAGGCTCCTGACCGCCATCGAACAGGCCCGCCAATGCCAGCGCACCATCAAGGTCGGTGTCCGACTCCACCACCGGTCGGGTGACTGGACCGACACGCTCCTCTTCGTCGACACGACGTCCGAATCGATCCCACCGGCATTCGGGTTCGCCATCTTCGCGGCCGCTGTCGACGAACCCTCCGGTGACGGGGACGATCGAACGGCCCAGCTCGAGATGCACCTCCTGAGGATCGCAAACGAGATCTCGGCGGCCGGGGTCATGAACCGGCTCATGGTCCTTCCCGACTGCGTGGGCATTCCCGGACTCTCCAGGCTGACCAGTAAGGAGTGGGAGACCCTCGCCCTGCTGGCCGAGGGTAGGCGGGTCTCCGACATCGCCGCCCATCTGTTCGTCAGTCAGAGCACAGTCCGGAACCATCTGTCGGCCATCTACGCCAAGATGGGTGTGCACTCCCAGGCCGAACTGTTGCGGCTCCTGCGCTCGTGTGTGGATGGCACCGAATAGGCCTGGGTCCGTCGGCCAGGATGACCGCGGCCATCCGTGAGCGGCCGGCCTGATGCGGTGAGCCCGGAGGGGACGCTCGTCCCGTGCAGGGACCGTGGTGACGACCGTCTAGGTGAACGGACATTCTGCCCATGGTCTTGGTGGCGGGCTGTGTCGATACTGCCCGGGTGGGAATTCCAGGCGCGCCGCCAGAAGCGGAATGGCACAAGCCACGGCTCACCGCGGTGGTGGACCAGCTCCTGACCCCGGTGGTGGTGCTCACCGGTGACAGCTCGGTCCTGTATGCGAATCCGGCCGCTGCACACGCGATCGGACAGGAGCCGAGCTGGCTCATCGGACGGAGGATGCTCGAGTTCGTCCATCCCGAGGACCAGTCGCGGGTCCGGGGCGAGCTGCTCCGTGTCGCAACCGGGCGGCCCTCCGCCGGTCTGGCGACGTACCGGCTGCGCAACGAGCTCGCCCACCAGTGGCACGTGTTCGAGTCGATCGCCAACAACCTGATCGACGATCCCGATATCGAGGGGATTCTCCTGTCGAGTCGCGATATCACCGAACAGGTCGAGCACCAGCGCCAACTCCACGAGGTGGCGTACGTCGATTCGGTTACCGGACTGCCCAACCGGGCGAGTCTGGAGAGCCAGCTCGACGAGCTGATGCGTGGCGAGACCGACCTCGCGGTGGCCTTCGTCGGCATCGACCGCTTCGGATTGATCAACGACACCCTCGGCCCCAGTGTCGGCGATTCCGCGCTCAGGGCACTTGCCGGCCGGGTCCGATCGGCCACTCCGTTGACGACGGTCGTCGGAAGGTTCGCAGGCAACCTGGTAGCGCTGCTCCTGACCGGAGCCGATGCCCGCCAGGCGGAGGGTCTCCTCTGGCAGTGCGTGAGCCGATCGGCGGAGCCGATGTTCATCGCGGGGCACGAATTCCGTCTGTCGGTCAGCGTCGGGATCGCGCACCGGCACGCCGGCGCCACGAGCGAGTCGCTGCTGCGGGATGCGGGACTTGCGCAGTCGGGTGCCAAGATGCACGGAGGTGGACGGGTCGAGGTTGCGTCGGCCGAGATGCTCGAGGCACTGATCAGCCGGGTCGAGCTCGAATCCGATATCCGACGCGCCCTGGCCCGCTCCGAATTCACCCTGGCACTGCAGCCGATCGTGCGGCTCACCGACGGGGTATCGGTGCAGTCGGAGGCGCTGGTGCGCTGGCACTCGGAAGGGATCACCCGCCCGCCGTGCGAATTCGTACCGATCGCCGAGGAGACCGGTCTGATCCTTCCCCTGGGCGACTGGATCTTCGAACGGGCTCTCCAGCTCGCGTCACGCGGTCTGGGCGGTGAGATCATGGTGAACCTCTCGGCCCGTCAGCTTGCCTCCCCCGGGTTCTCCGAGCGAATCCAACGTGGTCTCGCCTCGCACGGCGTCCCTGCGGCCTCGGTCGGCTTCGAGGTCACCGAGACACTCCTCATGGAGAACTTCGACTTCGCGGTCGACGTGATCGGCGAGATCCGACGGCTCGGCTGCCGGGTCGGCCTCGACGACTTCGGGACCGGCTACTCGTCGTTCGGCTACCTGCGACGCCTCCCGGTCGACTTTGTGAAGATCGACCGGTCCCTCACCGCCGGCATCGATGTGGACGTTCGGGCGCGGCACATCGTGGCGGCGATCATCGACATGGTCTCCGCACTGGGGCAAGAGGTGGTGGCCGAGGGCGTGGAGACCGAGGCTCAGGCCGGAGTCCTCGCCGACCTCGGCTGCGGATTCGCCCAGGGGTACTATTTCGGTCGACCGACCGAGATCGTGGACACGCCCCCGGGGTGAAGAGCGGGCCGCTATCGGCCCGGAGGCGTCGCGCGGTCGTCGAGGCGCAGTTGCAGCAGGACGAGGTCGAGCCACCGACCGAACTTGGCGCCCACCTCGGGCATGCGTCCCACCTCGACGAAGCCGAGCCGCTCGTGGAACCGGATCGAGGGCTCGTTGGCACTGTCGATGGCGGCGACCATCGCGTGCTTGCCGCTTTGGCGCGCCGCGCCCAGGAGGGCGTTCATGAGGTCCCGGCCGACACCGGTACCCCATCGGTCCTCGCGCACGTGGACGGTGTGCTCGACGGTGAACCGGTAACCCGGTCGTCTCATGGCGTCGCGGAACCACCCGAACGCAGCGACGCCCACCACCTCGCCTCGTTCGTCGGCCACCAGGACCGTCTCGTGTTCGTCCAACCAGACCAGGACGGTGTCCACGGTCTGGGGCGTCTCCGTCCATTCGGTCGTGGTCGTGGCCAAGAACGCGTTGAGGAGCGACGCGATCGCGGGAGCGTCGTCGGCGGTGGCGGGTCTGACGATCACCCCACGATCCTCGCAGACACCGACTCCCCGCTCACGGGACCCGACACCCGTCGACCGCCGTGGAGCCGACGTCGTCCCGGTGCCGGAGATGCGACGGTTGTTGCCGGCCGGACCGGGGAGTGATGCCGGTACCGACGGACCGCCACCGGCGCGACGGCACGTGGGACTGGCGCAAGGTGCAGTCCCGCCGATCCACTGTAGGCATCGTGGATGCACCGTCCTCTCCCGATGGACGAGGCGCACCGCCGCACTATCGTCGACGCTCGTGCCACCCGGGGCACGATGGGTCGGTTCGGGAGGTCCACGGTGAACGATGTAGACGGGCCGAAGGTGCCCGGGCTCGAGCCGACATTCCGCAATCTCGACGATCCTGACGTCCCGTGGCAGCAGGTCCGCGCCGTCCGGCTGGCCGACGGCACGGTCGCCTCGGTGTGGGAGAAGTGGTTGGCGTTCTCCGCCGACCCGGTCTATCTGTCGCTCTACGCGCGATGGGATCCAGGGGTCATCCAGCGGCGACATGGGCACCTCAGCCCGCATGTCGTCATGGTGCTGGAAGGAGAGATCCGCTGTGGCGACCGACGATGCCCCGCCGGGACGCACATCGAACTGCCCCAGGGAGCCGCCTTCGGCCCCTTCGAGGCCGGGCCCGAGGGGGCGGTGCTCTTCGAGGTCATGATGGGGGATCCCCGGGGTTGGGGGGACGATCCCATGTCCTTCGAGCGCCTGCTCGAGCAGCGGGGCGCGCAGGCACTGCCCGATCCTCCGATCGAGTTGCCGGGCTGGCTCGAGGACCTCCGGGGGCGCTGGGTGACCGAATGAACCCCCGGCACGGTCGGGTCCCCGGGGGATCGGCGTTTCGGAGCCCTCGCCAACACCACCTCCGGAAGCGGAGGAAGTGGGACCATCGGGCCGATCACCGGCGGCGGTGGTCCGTGCGGTCGGGAAGACCCGGCTGATCGGTCGGCACCTCCGTGGTCCGGCCTCCTTCCGGGAGCCCGCGGGCGCCCGTGGCGCTACCCTGCCACTGGGTTCGGACCAGGCGACGCCTGGCCCCGCCCCCGGGGGAGGCCAGAGCTCGAGATGGATCATTGTACGGTACGAAAGATGAGCCGGCGGGGCGCCCTCCTCATCGCGGTCGGCGGGATGCTCGCGGCCAGCGTGGGGGGCGTCGCGAGTGCGGCCGGTGCTTCGACCGACGGGCGCTCGCCGACACAGTTCACCGCGTGGGAGGCACCGGCCACCTTCAGCGTGCCCCCTGACGTCGGACAGATCGACGAACCCCTGTCCGCCAATCCCTCCGACCTGGCGGCCCACGGATACGTCGAAAAGGAGTACTTCGCATCCGGGACCGCGTACGCCTTCGCGAGCACGTCCACTCCGTCCGACGGGCAGTGGACCTTCACCGTTGACGGGTCGGCGACGTATCGGACCCGCATCCTGGTGCGCCGCCCGAGCGACCCGGCGAAGTTCGACGGCAATGTCGTCGTCGAATGGATGAACGTGTCAGCCGGCGAGACGGCTCCCGATTGGGACTACCTCGACCCGGCTCTCATGGATTCCGGCGCAGCCTACGTCGGTGTCTCCGCCCAGGCGCTGGGTGTGAACGGCGGAAAGGCGATCCTCGGGTCGGGATCGAGTCCTGGCCTGAGGCAGATCGACCCGGGACGGTACGGGAGCCTGCACCACCCCGGCGACCAGTACTCACTCGACATCTTCGCCCAGATCGGCCGGGCGCTGCGGACGCCGGCCCCGTCGATCCTCGGGGGGCTGCGACCCTCGCATGTCCTGGCCATCGGCGAATCGCAGTCGGCCTTCTACCTCACCACCTATGCCGACACCATCCAGTCCGTCGACCACACCTACCAGGGCATCTTCATCCACTCCCGCGGCGGTGGGGCGGTCCCCCTCGGCAATCAGGACGTCACGTCGGCGATCACCGGGCACCCCGTTCGGATCAGGACCGACCTCCACGTCCCAGTCTTCATGTTCGAGACGCAGACGGACCTGATCCAACTCGGATATGCCGGGGCACAACAACCTGACTCCACCGACATCCGGACCTGGGAGGTGGCGGGTACGTCGCACGCGGACGCCTACGAACTGGGGGCGGGCGCCGGCTTCCTCGGCTGCACCACCCCGGTCAATGACGGACCCCAGCACCAGGTGGCGCAGGCTGCGTTCGTCTCCTTCCTGAAGTGGGTGGACCATGGCACGGCACCGCCGTCCCCGAAGCCGTTCACCCTTTCGAATACCGACCCGGCCCGGCTGGCCCTGGACGCTCACGGGAACGTGGTGGGTGGCGTGCGCACGCCGGCGGTGGACGTGCCGGTCTCCACGCTGAGCGGTGCACCCCCGAAGGGCGCCAGTGAACTCTGCGGCCTCTTCGGCTCGAGCAATCCGTTCAGCGCCCAGACCCTGGAAGCCCTGTACGGCTCGAAGGACGGATACCTCGCCGCGTACACCGCCGATCTCAACCGTGCGATCGCCGGCGGCTACCTGCTCCCGGCCGACCGCGCCGCGCTCCTGGAGCAGGCCCAGCGGGTCCAGTTCCCCTCCTGAGGGCAGGGATCTTCCCGTCCTGAGGGCCGGGATCGACAGCTCCGACCGAGTCCGACTCGACCCGGATCGCACCGGCAGCCTGCCAAATTGCGCGTGGGGACCGCCGGGACAAGAGTGATGGGATGGCACGACGGAGCTCACTCAGGAGCCAGATGTACCGGGCCGCTCGGGACCTCGGAAACGTCCAGGCCGCAGCCAAGGGCCCCGGTGCGTACGGCAAGAGAGTCGTTCGCCGGAAGGTGTACAGGACCACGAACGGGATGACCAGGCACCTCTTGAGGGGATTCGGCCTCTAGGCCCTATGAGGTCGGAGGAGGCATCACGCTCCGCGACGGGCGCTCTCCGACCCGTCGGAACCTCGTCGGGCAACCGACGTGGTTCCCGTCCCCCTTGCCGGAACGGACGTCGAGTCCCCGTTCCGCGATCAGTCCGCATGGGACTTTCGACCCGGTCCGCATGCGACGTTCGACCCTGTTGACCGAATCCCGGCCGTGGCAGTTTGTCGTTATGAGTGTTCAGATGATGGAAATGGCAATCGACGAGGATCTGGTCCGGCTGAGGCTGCGCTGCTCACTGCTCGACTATCTCGAGCGGAACATGGAGCACCACGACGAGTTCGTCGGAGCGGTCAAGTCCGGCACGATCCACGATCCCGACACCATGATGCGCGTGGCGGATCTGCGTGCCAAGCGCGACGCCGCCCTCGGGGCGCATCTCGACCAACTTGCCGAGGCGCAGCGCCGGGGAGCGGCTCTCGTCGGCTGACGCCGGAGGGGGTGGCCGGTCGGTACGGGCCGTGCGGGTATTCGCCGTCACGTCGGCCGGGCAGCGTCCGGAGTGGCGTTCCGTCGGTCCATCGGTGCCCGGACGACACCGGGTGGCACCGTGAGTCGGATGGGCGAGTGTGCGACGACGGCAGGGACCGGGGAAGCGTCCGGAACTGGGGTATCACCCGGCCCGACCACGAATTCGCGGGTGCCCCTGGCCGGAGCCGGGCCAGTCCTCCGACAGCTCGTCCGGCTGAGCCGGCGGCTTGAACTGGCCTGACTCCACGGTCGTCACCCATCCACCCGTGCCACACAGCCGGATGCGATCATCCCGAGATGGGTGTGCAGAATCGTGAGCGACGGCAGAAGAAGAAGGCCAAGCGGGAGCGCCAGCGCCGGGCGAGCGCAGGGGCTGGGCGGGCCCGTCATGACTCGGGACGCTCGGTCGCCTGGGAGTTCGGTGTCGCCATGGCCGTGGGGGAGGCAGCTGAAGCGGTGTACCACCGGAGAGGTGATGTCGCCGAGCTGCTCGAGCTCCTGGTAAGCGGTCCGCCAACGGCCGGGGGCCGGCAGATGGTGGCCCGGGCGCTCGAGGAGATGCTGGTGGACGAGGTTCTGGCCAAGGCCTCGGAACACTGGCGTCCTGGCGAGCTCGTGCGTCTGGTGGGCCGCCGGGGCAGCCCCAACGGCAAGAAGGTCGTGGTAGCCGTTGTCCAGCGGGCGTGGCGCGAGGGCGCGGACGGCTTCGCCGATCCGGCGTGGGCCGCCGAGGCGGCTTCTCTGGAGCCGGCGAGCTGGGGCATCGACCCTGCCGTCCCCACTTGGCCCAATGACGTCGAGGCGGCTGTCGGCGTGATCGGGTTGCTCTCCCATCTCCCTCCGCTGCCCGAGTGCCGTACGGGCGCCGGCCCAAACGGGTCGCCGGCGCGTGCCACCCAGGCAGGGCGGGTGCTCGAAAAGGTCCGTCATTTGTTGTCGAAGGCGGAGTCAACCGGCTTCCCCGACGAGGCGGAGGCGCTCACGGCCAAGGCACAGGAGCTTCTGGGCCGCTACAGCATCGACCGCGCCGTCGTGGGCATGTCTGATCCGGCGCGGCGATCGGACGCTGCAGTCCGACGAGTCTGGATCGACGATCCCTATGTGGCGGCCAAGGCGCAGCTTCTCCACGTGGTGGCAGTCGTGAACCGTTGCCGGTCGGTGCTCACGGAGCCACTCGGCCTGGCGACCGTCGCCGGGCACGAGGACGATCTCGATACCGTCGAGACGCTGTTCACTTCCCTCCTCGTGCAAGCGACTACTCAGATGACCGCCTCCGGATCGCGCACTGACGGCAACGGGCGTTCGCGGACGCGGTCATTCCGCCAGTCGTTCCTCGTTGCCTTCGCCATCCGCATCGGCCATCGTCTGGAGGCCGCCGGAGAGGCCACTGTCTCCGCGGCTGCGGAGACGCACGGCAAGGCACTCGTGCCCATCCTGGCCTCCCGTGCGCACGCAGCCGACGAGGCGATCGCCGAACTGTTTCCGAATCTCGGCCACCGGGGTTCTCGTGCTACCGACCGCGAGGGCTGGTTGGCGGGAACGCTGGCGGCTGACCTGGCGTCGCTCAGCGTCCAGTCCGAACTCTTCAACGAGGTGGCGTAACCCCGGCGGTTTCATCGCGAGACGACGTGGGCCCCACTTGGTGGGCACGTCGGCCAGTTCCCGCGAAGCTGGGGAACTACCCGAGCACGCCTGATCGCCCCGCCGCCGATCGCAGTGGAGCTGGTCGAAGGGAATCCCACCCAGATGGGCGAGATGTGAGTGTGATTTCCTCCCATGGATACGATCGGAGCCTCGGATCTCCGAGAGCAGCTGGGCGACACGTTCACCTACGGCGAGGCCAAGCGGGCCGGTGTTGGTGACAGGCGCCTGTACGCCATGCGCGACAGCGGGGAGATCTTCGCGCTCGGCGGGGGCGTCTACCGCTGGGCCGACGCGCCGCCCGCCGACTCCGACCTGATCGAGATCGCCGAGCGAGTCCCGCACGCCACGCTGTGCCTGGAGACCGTGCTCGCTCGCCACGGCCTGATCGAGGCCATTCCGGCCGCCATCGACATCGCCATCCCCCGATGAAGCACTCGCCCAGCGCTCCAGGCGCCGTCTCGCATCCACCAGTTCGACCCCCCGACGTTCGACCTGGGGCGCGAGGAGCTGAACGTCGGTGCCCGTCGGCCCATCGGGCTGTACCCGGCAGAACGGTCCCTGGTCGATGTCGTCCGCCTTCGCCACCTCGAAGGCAGCGAGGTCGTCCGGGAGGCCCTGCGGCTCTGGCTCGGCCGCCCGGGCCGCAGCCCAGCCCAGCTGATCGAGCTGGCCAGAGATTCTCCCGCACCGAGCCTGCACTGCGACAGGCACTGGAAATCCTGCTGTGACCGCTCCCTCTCGAGGTGTGATCAGCAGCCCAAAGTAGGCGACCGGCACTGGTTGGGGCCGAGCGTTCGGATAATGACTTTGTGGGCCAGGTACACAGGACCGCCCACCATGGCCGGAGGCCGGACAGTTGGGTTGGTTGCTGGATCTCGTGCCCGGTGCCTTGCAGCTTGCACGGCGGTAGATTCGGCTTCACGACGGCGGGAGTGTACGGTGACATCGGAGTTCTGTTCATCCTCGGATTAGTCGGCTTCTTCGCCTTCCTCTATCCGTCAGGCCGAGCCATTGGTGCCGCCGGCATCAAGCACGGCGGTGATCGGTGGCGATCGGGAACCAACGAAGTCGACCGTCGGGACAGGGTGCCCCCAAGGGCCGATAACGCACCGTCGAAACCGGCCCCGCCGTCAACTTCGCCTGGCTGGTACCGAGATCTCTGGAGAGTCGGCAAGCGCTACTGGGATGGGGATTCGTGGATCCAAAGCACGGGCCCTTGAGTCCGAAGCTGTCAGCGGTCGTTTGGTGACGTTACAGGTCTGCTGCCCCATTGTCAGGAGGCGGGCTGTTGAGTGAGCAAAGCAGTGACAGGAGGTTGCCACGTCGCACTACTTTGCGGCCGGGTTCACGAGCAGAGACTCTCCAGTGCACGCCAAAGCTTGTCAAATGAGCCTGAGCGGCTGCGGGCAAGATCGAGATCCATGCGTGCAGTGAGAGCTGGCTGATCAACGCTCGATGAGTATGCCTTGCCAGAAGGCATGGCCCGGGAGAGCCATTCCTTCGTCCCGCGGATCGACTCCGGATCGGCTGGCTCTCGCAGATCGCTTGGAAGATTGCGATGACCGGCCAGCGATGTAGCGCAGGAAAGGAACCAAGCCTCGTACTCCATGTTGGCTAGAACTACAACAACTTTTCCGCGAGGAAGAGCGCCCTGGGCACGCTCCATCAATTCCGGCCCTAGGGCCGCTGGACAATCATCGTCGGCATCGATGAGCACCAGCACGCCACCCGGATCATCGCCAAGCCTCTTTCCAACCGCAACGACCGTCGTTTCCAGCACGTCATCCTTCAGGAGCCTGTCCCGTGGCACGCGGAAAGGTCGAGGCAGGTTCAAACTTTCGACTCCTGCGATACGTGCCCCGATCCTCCTGACAAGAATCGGAAGAGCATCTACTTCGCCATGACCTTCGACTATCGAGGCGATTGAGAAGGTACTCATGCTCGCATGCAACGACTAGGAGAGTTCACTCGGTGCTCAACTAGGGCTGGAATCCGGAGAAAGGAGGTCGAGCTGCATATCTGTAGAGAGCATTCGAGCTGTTTCGTCCGGAAGTAGCTGCTGATTCCTCAGAAGATCTCCGGGTGTAAACAATCGTTCTCTCAATATACTTTTACCCACGTCATCGAGTTCACCAATCACCGTATTGCCAGTGATCATTTCGACCGCCAACAATGATTCACTCCCGAAGCCCCTATGTCCATCTAACAGGTCTATAAGGTCCGCACTGTGACTTGTCACAATCACCTGAGTTGTCAGACTCGCTTCACAAAGTGCGTCGAACAATACAGCTAACGCAGCCGGATGGATCGCGGCCTCCGGCTCCTCGATACCCACGAGCTTGGTCCTAAGACCTTCATCTCCAGACTGAAAGAGCGCGACCAATACAGCGAGAGCCCGCAGCGTGCCATCGGACATACTTGAAGCTGGAAATGACCAGGTGCGCTCGTCACCTGCAACTGTTTGGCGAAAATCGAGACTCACAAGCTGCCCGACGGATCGACGATTAAATTCTGTGATTCCAGGTACTGCTGCACCCAGGAATTCAGTAATTCGCTCATTAGTTTCAGGAGATTGCTTAGATATTTCGCCAACCACGCTGGCTATATTCCAGCCATCCCGCGCAAGTACGCGACCTGGATCGGGTGCTTGAGGTGCACGAATCTCGTCGGGATTGAGGTTGTACACCTTCATTGCTACCAACGCATCATATACTTGCCGAAATTCATCGAATCCACTTGCTGCCTGCAAGTACAAGCGATCTGGCATCGGTCGAGGCATGTTTACCAAACTGCTTGTTACAGTTCTCTTAGACGGCTGAGCAATATACCAATGACGCTCGCCAAAGAGCGGGCCAGGATCGATTGTGCATCTCTCTTCTCGCACTTCATACCATCCTTCTCCTTCCGAGCGCGAGGTCGCCTTCCGAGCGGCAACTTCAAAATAGTAAAAGCCGAGCGCACCATCAGGTAGGCAGAAGTCGAGGCTGACTGCAAAGTGGTTGGGATGCCCTTTGGACCGTCTCCGGACTTCCGCAACGCCTCCTCGTTCGCGAAATGCTGAATCAAGCGTGTCAGAGAGGGCGTCTGATGTCAGCCGAAGGGCATCGAGAAAGTTGCTCTTGCCGGATCCGTTCGGGCCGACCAGAAAGGTTAATGGGCCCAGAGCAACATCGCACGCCGGGATGCTCTTGAAATTTCGAAGTCGTACTCGTCTCAGAAAGACGTCGGCCATGGCATGACCTTACCGGTGAGAGCCGCACTGCGGAGCGAATGAGAACTGTGAAGCCGACCAGTCAGATCATTGAAGCGGGATCGGCGCCTGTCACATCTGATCCCTGGCCGGTGGCGGTCAGCTCCGCCGTTCCGATCATCGCTTCAGGCCGGTCCGTTGCCAATTTCTGGGGTGAGGCGCCCCGCCAGCCGGAGTGGGGACGGTGGTGACGAGGTGGATATGCCGACTACCTGGCAATCGAGGGTCAACCTGGTCTTCGCAGAGCAAGGGCGAATCGCGAAAGTGAGGCAGATGGAGCCCACTCTTCACCATGGCGGGCAGGCCCTCACTCCCTCTGCGGAACCGACTGCCTACTGTCCACCGATCGACACCGGCTCTCCCTCGTCCCGTAGCACCGGCGGGTTAGCGTTCGGGAAATGGAACGAACCCGGCACATGCCCTGTTCTGTTGCCCGATGCGACCAGGGAGTCTCGTGAACAGCCCGACCGATCCGATGACTTTGGAGGCACCTGGAATCCCCGGGTCCGTCGCCACTGCCGTCAGTACAGCCGTCTCAATCTTCGGAAAGACAGTAGCCCCTCGACTTGCAGGCAAAGAGGGAGAGCCCGAGGACCAGATCAGAGGTCCGCTCGAAGTGCTGATGGCCACGGTCTCGACAGAGCTTGGTGTGACGATGACCGCAGTCGGAGAGTCCGGGCTCTCCGATCTGAAGGTCCGCCCCGACTACGCCGTCAAGGTGAATGGAGCCGTTACCGGCTACATCGAAGTCAAGAGACCGGGCAAGGGAGCAGACCCCTCCCTATGGAGCCCAAAGAACCACGACGGGCAGCAGTGGGAGAAGTTGAAGGCGTTACCAAACGTCCTCTACACCGACGGCCAGGAATGGGCGCTTTACCGCACGGGCGAACGCGTCGGCGACGTTACCCGGCTCGTTGGGGACATTTATAAGGCCGGTTTCAAGCTTTCGACTCCGGACGACTCGCTTGCCCGGATGCTGACGACATTCCTGCACTGGGAACCAGTGGCTCCCCGCCAGATCCGGCAACTGGTCCGTTCAGTGGCCCCGTTGACGCGACTTCTGCGCGACGAGGTCACCGACACGCTCAATCGCGAAGCAGGGGCCGGTGGCGGACCGTTCACTTCACTAGCTGAGGACTGGCGAGCCCTCTTGTTCCCTGGCGCCGACGATGCCCAGTTCGCCGACGGTTACGCCCAATCTGTGGCCTTCGCACTACTACTGGCAAGAACAGAGAAGATCGACTTCACGGGTAAGTCCGTGGACACGATCGCCCACGAACTCGGCAAGACGCATTCGCTTCTTGGGAAGGCTCTCTCGATCCTCACGGATGAGACGATCGGGGCACTGGCAGTCACACTCGACACGCTCGTCCGGGTGATCTCTGTCGTCGACTTCGCGAAGTTCGCAAGCCACGTTGCTGATCCGTACTTGGCGCTCTATGAGCTGTTTCTTGAGGAGTACGACCCCGAACTTCGAAAGCAGACTGGCAGCTACTACACCCCGGCCGCCGTCGTAGCTTCGATGACCCGCCTCACGGACCAAGCTCTGCGAACCCGCCTCAGTCGCCCTCAGGGATTCGCATCGGACGGCGTTACGATCGTCGATCCCGCGATGGGTACTGGCACGTATGTTCTCGACGTTCTGGAAACAGTCGCAGCAACGGTGGGCAAGGCCGAAGGCCCGGGAGCTGTCCCGGCCCGCCTTCGCGATACTGCCTCCCGGCTCGTCGGTATCGAGATTCAGACGGGGCCATTTGCCGTTGCGGAGCTCCGGGTGGCCGAGGCACTCCACCGGTATGACGCAGGTATTCCAACTGATGGTCTGAGGCTCTACGTGGCCGACACCCTGGACGATCCGTTCGCCGAGCAGGCCCGGCTCGCGGCCACGCTGGCACCGATCGCTGCCTCTCGAAGAGGGGCTAACGCCATGAAGGCGAACGAGCCCGTGGTCGTGGTGCTAGGAAATCCTCCTTACCGAGAGAACGCTGCAGGGCACGGTGGCTTCATCGAACACGGGGCGCCGAATACCGATTGGGACTCGCCCCCCTTGGCAGACTTCAAGGAGCCGGGCACAGGCAGGTTCCAAAAGGACCTCGCCAACCTTTACGTGTACTTTTGGCGGTGGGCAACATGGAAGGTCTTTGATGCTCACCCGGACCACCCGGATGGCGTCATCTGCTTCATCACGACCTCTGGTTATCTGAAGGGGCCGGGCTTCGCTGGAATGCGGCGCTACCTTCGAAAGCACGCATCGGAGGCCTGGATAATCGATTGCACTCCCGAGGGTCATCAGCCCGAAGTCAATACCCGGATCTTTGGCGGAGTGCAGCAACCCGTCTGTATTGGACTGTTCGTCCGCCGGGCGGACACTGACCCAACCATGCCGGCCCCGATCCATTATCGGGCTGTGCACGGAAAGCAGACAGAGAAGTTCGCTGCACTGGCGGTGGTCGATCTTGACGCCGATGACTGGGAGGTGTGCCCGTCTGATTGGACAGCACCGTTTCTTCCGACGGGTCAAGCAGCTTGGGAATCGAGCCCTGCCCTTGGCGATCTCATGCCCTGGCACGTGCCTGGCCTAACCCCTAATCGGACGTGGATCTACGCCCCGTTAGCGAGCACACTTCAGGAACGCTGGGCACAGTTGGTGAAGGCGCAGGGCCAGACAAAGGTCGATCTGTTCCGCGAGAGCCGCGATGCCAAGGTTGACAAGAAGAAGGAAGGTCTTGCCGGCTATCCCCATGCAGATTGCACCATTGCTGACGAAGTCGGCGCTTGCCTGTCCCCGGTTCCCGTGGCTTATCGAGAATTCGATGTTCAATTCATCATCCCAGACGATCGCTTGATGCACTGTTCACGTCCGCCTTTGTGGAGAATACGAGGTCCTCACCAGTTTCATGTCAGCGAGCTTCATTCGGAGTCCGTCCGATCTGGTCCGGGTCTCGGGTTCTCGGCTTGGACACCTGACCTCCACTACTTCAAAGGGAGCGGTGGCGGCCGAGTTCTGCCGTTGTATGCCGGTACCGACTCGTCGGCTCCGAATGTTGCGCCCGGCCTGCTGGTCTTGCTTTCGGAGCGACTCGGAATCCGGTTGTCCGCCGAAGACTTCTTGGCCTACGTCGCGGCAACGACTGCGCATCCGGCGTTTACTAGTCGCTTTGCCGAGGACCTCCGAACGCCCGGCATTCGGATACCTCTCAGTGCCGACACGGAGACGTGGACCGAAGCGGTCGAACTGGGGCGCCACATTCTTTGGCTTCACACGAGAGGAGAGCGGTGCATCGATCCGACGGCAGGTAGACCTCCGGGCCCACCCGATGTCGGGGACCGTGATCGGCGCCCGATCGTGACGGTGGCTATCCCCGATACCTTCGAGGACTACCCCGACGAGATGTCCTACAACCCGTCGACCAAGACACTGTCGATTGGCGAGGGGCGCATCGCTCCTGTGTCCCAAGCCGTGGTCGACTATCAGGTCTCGGGGATGAATGTGCTCAGAAAGTGGTTCGGCTATCGGCGGGCCACTCGTCCCCAGACCCGGGGTGAGCAATCTGCTCTTGACGACGTGCGTCCCACCACTTGGCCTTCGGCTTATACGACGGACCTGCTGGAGGTGCTCCGGGTCCTCACGCTGGTCACGGATGCCGAGCCGGCCCAGGCGGAATTGCTTGAGAAGGTGATGGGCGCCGACCGCATCACCGTCGCCGATCTCACGAGTGCTGGGGTTTTCCCGGTGCCATCGTCGGCGAGGGAGCCTCTTCCGAAACTCCCTCGCGTCAAGAAGAGTGCTGAGATCCAGTTCGATCTGCCTTTGGGCTGAAATATTGGGCAGTCTTCGGGTGATGGTCAGCCTTCGGCGCTGCAGAGATCCAGCGATTGCCATCGCTCCCTGAGCCACTCCGATGCTCCCCACCGGTTGGGATTGTCGGAGTGACGCTCGATCACCGCGTGCGCCAGCAACTCATGGAGCGCCCGATTGACGGTGGCTGTCGGCAATCCAACTCGATCGCCCAGTTCGGCCGCAGTGAAGTTGACGAATCGCGCCTGACCGGCGAGGAACTCAAGGATATTTCGGCGAACCTTGGGGATGCTGTCGAGAGCGAGAGCCCGGGTGAGCCGTTCGATCTCCTCGTCCGCGATTCCAGCCACACGCATGCCCCGCACAATTTGCGTGAAGACCGCCTGCATTCGCCCAAGGGCTTCCGGCTGCGGAACGAGTTCGATTTCGCGGTCCCGCCCGTCACGTTCGACGGTGGAGCGGCATCGGGTGGCGAGGTCAGACAGCAAGATCAGCCGTTCACCTTCCTCCTTCGACAGCAGTGACGGCTCCTGTGGAATCTGAAGGCCAGCGAAGAACTTTCGCATGGCATTCGCCAGCTCTTGCCGCACAAGTTCCTGCCGACCCGCATTTGCCATAGCTGCCCGACCTTGATCAAGGCGACCCTCATCCGACAGCTCCGGCATCCGGTAGAGGACAAACCGCTCGCCCATGGCCCCGATCACGGCGCTGTGGCGGTCGATGGTTTCGGTGACCCCTGCTAGGAGTGCGGCCTTTCCCTTCCAGCCGTACGCCTTTCCGCCTCCCGTGCCTAGGCGTCGGATCCACTTCCCGTCGTAAATCTCTCGTAGGGCTGCCAGAAGTGAGGTCCGGGTGTCCGACGACTGGGAGAGGATCGAGGTGAAGTCCTTGCAGATGATGTGGCCGAAGGACCCCATCTCAGCGAGGAGCCCTCCGGTGGATCCTTCGGTTCGAGCACTGGAGCCGGAAAGTAGGCCCGGCTCCGTCAGGCTCGATGTTTCGTAGACATCAGGTACCTGGCAGAGTGACGACAGGATCTCTGTTTTGCCCGAAGCAGGCGGCCCGACGAGGAGAAGCCAGACCGGATCGCCACGGAGCAGATTGGCGACCATCGCCCCGACGACGACTTCGACTGGCGCAGGGTCCGGCAGGTAGAGATGCTCGCGGAACACGTTCAGCAGTTCGTCGATGGTCATCTGGCCTCCGGTGTCTCGCAAAATGGGCACGGTCCGTTGACATCACCGAACCGTTCGACGTCACAAGTTGGGCAGGTGGTCGACGGCGCAACGACGACGGCTTTCCCGCCGCATACTTGGCAGGGCCCTGACTGGTCTCCGTAGCGGACGGCATCGCACCGCCGACAACGGATCGCGCCGATCTCCCACAGGTGAAGACGATCTCGTGCCCGGACCGTGGCCTTTCGACATGCCTCGGAGCAGTACAACTTCCTCTCACCGACAACAGAGGTGCACCCTGGTCGGCCGCACGACCGTGGCGGCATCGGTAGTGCATCGCCAAGAGCAGCACTAACGAGAGCCGCTGTCGCTGGCGATGGCCGGCCACCCCGGAGGATGCGCCGGGCAGTCCGCTCGGGCAGGCCAGTTCGCCGCACAAGCTCCGCGGTATCGAGGGACTGGGCCGCCTCCAATACGGGAAGCCAGGTGTCGGCTCGCCGATAGATGGTGAGTTCGCTGTCTTTCTCCGCCAGAGGATCGGACATCAGGGCGAGGAGGTCATCACCTTCCTTGCCGGTTGGCTCGAACAGTTCGGCCCGGGACCGGATGGGGACCGGCTCACAGAGGCCGACGGTCAGTACGTGATCGGTCGGTTGCACGGGAACGAGCGTCGCGTCGGTTGCGCTGCACCAGGACCAAAGCACCTCGCGGATGGTCCTTCCTCGAACCGTTCCGGTCGGTGCCGGATCCTCCAAGGTCAGCACTACTGGTTCGCCGGTCCGTTGGTCCCGCCAGTCAGCCGACAGCCACTTGTCTGGGCTGAGGTGAGTGTCGAGAGTTACTGGCACGGACCGCGATCGGAAGGAATCGACCACAGCAATCCAGTAGGACGTAAATGGTCGGATACACCGATCCGGATATGCCCTCTTCAGACGGGCGACGATCTCCGGAGTCGAGGCGATCCCTGGCCGGATGGCCAGACGACCACCCCAGTCGGGCAGGTCTAACTCCGGGAAGATCCCCTTTCCATTCCATGCCACACCGGCACGGGCCACGGCCAGGTGCGCCGTGACCGCCCAACAATGGCGGCCGTCCCTCGTGCGTTCGCCAGTTCCGGTGGGATCAAGGTAGACACCACCGAGCATGGCCTCGGTGGCCGTTCCGTCCCCAGAATCGGGATCGACCAACGCCGTCTTGTACGTCCCGGAGACGTAGCCGATCATCGGACGTTCGAAGCCATCCTTCAGATTCCACGGTGCCCCGCTCGCGTTCAAAATCTCCTGAACTTCTGCGATGGGAAGGGCCCAGTGCCCGCGCGTCCGCCCCGCTCGTTCCTTGCCGCCCGGGCACGCGACGAACTGGGGATCACTGGCGTGTGTGACCGCCATCATCACGGCATCGGTGGCCACGTGCATCCACGCACCGCCTCGGACCTCCAAACCACCGACAACCTGGGCCAACGCCAGCCGGATCCGAGATGTAACTGCGCCGGCGATGACGAGATTGAAGTGCGGTCCCGGTCGTTCGGGGTGATGAGTCTTCACGAACAAGTGCTCGTCGTCTAGGAAAACGACCTCATCGACGATTGCCTTCTGAAGAGTGTCCCGGTCGAGGCGTGCCCGGTTCCCAAAGGCAACGACTGACGAACCCAGCCGAAGCAGGCCCGCCCATCCCTTTCGTTGCCATTCGGCCAGTGACTTCTCGTCGGCCAGACGATCTCGCTGGTCTCGCATGGCCATGAGCAGATCGTCTCGACGTGGATCGACGATCGCGCCACCGGGGAGGGTGGCTGGCCGGATTCCGGCCCGCATTCCATTGGCCACGAACTCGACGGCTTCGACGATGTCGATCGGGAAGGGTCCGCCCAGGCCGATTCCGGCCAGGACATCGGACAGCCACCACCAGGAATGGCTGCCCTGCAAGTCAGTTGGGGTCATCGCCAGGCGGACATTCCCCGATCGTTTGGCCTTGGTCGGGAGGATCTCCCTTCCGTGGGGTCGGGCCTTGACCAGGATCGGCCGGCCATGGAAAGGAACCTGTCCGGCAATGAGCCGCTCCCGGAGGCCCGCGTCGTCGGCCAGTTCGGTCACCGCGCCCGTTACGTCATCGGTTGTCACCACCCGCGCCAGGTCGAACCGTTGCAAACCCTGCGTTGAGTAGCCCCACCCGTAGGCGCCGGAGATGTCGGCCACGGCGGCCGGAGATGGCCAATGCACGATTCGGGCTGTCGACCAACCGCCAAAGAACGCTGCAGCCAATGGCCCCTGCCATCCGTCGGGAGGTTGGCTACCCCTCATCCGAGTCCCGTTTCTCGAAGGAGGGCCGTGCCAATGCCGCCAGTCGAGATCAGCGTCCCGAGATCAAGTGACAACCCAAGGGATGCGATCTCCGCGACCAGGGCAGCGTAGAGACGTGCGACGGAAAGGGCCTCTCTTCGGAGCTGGGTGATTTCGTCCCGTGCCGACGGCGCCAGTTCGACCCCAAACCTGTTGCAGGCGTCCGGGAGGTCGTAGACATCAGTCCCTCGCAGAGCGCTGGCTGCTTGCAGGACATCGACAAAGGGACCGACCCGGGCCTGCGGACGGCGACCTAGCCCGTCTTCGCCACCCTCGATTCGATGGGTCCGAGCATTGCCCCAGTGGGCGACAGCCAGGTTTCCGAACGATTCCATGCGGACCCGCGGTGCGTCTTTCCAGTCGCCGAGTCCGGCCAGCTGGAGGGACCAACCTCCAGGTACCTTTCGAGCCGGTGTCCATCGGTCCGCGACGGCTGGAAGTTGACGACCCAACCCGGCACACACGATCGGCCAGCCCCTTCGATAACCGCGATCACGGAGCCGATAGCCGAGGCCATCCCATCTGTCATCGATCTTGACCGTCGCCGTCGGGGCCAGTCCGATTCGTCGGCGGGCCCCGTGCATGGAGTGGGCAGGGTGCCCTTCTACGTATTCGATCAACTCGGTGGGTGGGGTGTCGCCGAGGTAGACGAGCTGTTCGGTGACCGCTCGCCGGTCAAATATCTCGAGAAGCACGGCACGTTCCAGTCCGCCAGTCCGGTCGACCTGTGCGTGCAGGACCAGGGCCGTTCGTGGCCAGACCGTTCGGCCGGCGGGGACCGGCTTCGGTGGCGACGTGGGGTGGACCCGAAAGCGAAGGGGGACCTCGGGAACCGTCATGCGGCCATTTCGATGCGATCGGCGATGTCCGCCATGACCTCGACGAGGGCCCGGCACTGGTGGGTGTCGAGCGGTCGATCCCAGGTGGCCAGCCACATGGTCAACCGCCGTTGGATGATCTCGACGGTCGGCTCCTCTGCGTCGACCCCGGCCATGCGCCATAGGTCGTTCTGGGCTCGGTTGCACGGACCACAGATCCGGAACACGAACTTCCGGTGAATCGGTCGACCGTGGACCCGACCTGTCGGGTGGTGCCATTCCAAGGGACCGTTCTGTCCGCACAGTGGACAGGGCCCAGTCACGATGACCCCTTGGGATAGAAGTCGTCGAAGCTGGCCAGTCCCCGATGGGCGAGGGCAAGCACCTCCTTGGCCGAGGGCAGGGTGACCCCGCCGATGGACTTGCCCTTCCATCGGCGATCGAAGGTGGCCGGGCTGAGCTTGCCGGCCCGGAGCAGTCCTGCGTCACTGTCGAATCTGCCGGCCTGGCTGCGGACTTTGGTGCCCACCAGGGTCACCACCACCGGGCCACTCTTCCCAAGAACGGTGACCTCCTTTTCGACCTGGGAAGCCAGCTTCTCGCCCTTGGCCGGATGCCCCAGAGCTTGCGCCGGGCTGAGACCGCGAGCGATGCCTCGTTCCACTCGGTATCGGTTGTACTCCGACCAGGTGGCGAATCCCTTGGGAGGACGGCGCTTCACGGGACCGACTCCGCCATCGGTGGTCGAGTCGGGTACGGAATTACCGGGACACGCAGCCGCCAGGCCCATGCCGGGTCAAGGATGTGGCAGTAGCGGTGCTTCCCGGCAACGAGAACGCTCCGAGCTGGAATGCCCTTTTTCCGGAGCACCCGAGGCGAGTTGGTCCCGTGGAGGGTGTAGACGCTCCGCGGGTGGTGGAGGGTGCCGTCGCCTAGGTCAAGAAAGCGCCCGACGTCGGACTGGCCGAGGTAGGACCATCCTGCCGCCTGGTAGATGGTGCCGACATGACCGGCCGCCGGATCGGCGTAGGACACCAGTGCTCGAACCTCGCCGGCCTGTCGCAGATGCCGCACGACGATGGCTAACACCCTGCTTTCGGAATTCCTCGGCAACGCGTCTGCTAGCCACAGGCGGGCCAGGGTGGCCACCGCGTCGTGCTTGGCACCGTCCAACAGCCGGTGGGCGTGTCGGGAACCTGCGGTCACCACGACCGCACCGCAGAGATTGTCGTCGTGCATTACTCCGAAGGTGGCCACTGCAGCCGGGGGCATGGAATGGAGGTAGTGGTGCGCCACGACCAGAGGGGCGATCGTGATTGGTGCCACTCTCTCGACAGCGAGGGAGCGGACGATGGAGCGCCGGGGTCGGAATCGAACCGCCGTCTCTGCACTGGTGAGTGCAGTGTCCTGACCATTGGACGACCGGCGCAGATCTGGGGAAACGGACGTCATGCCCGGAGCCCGAGGGCCTTGGCGACGTTGAGGAACTCCCGGCCGTTTGTCCCGAGGACCTCGGCGACCGCAGCCGCGTCGTCCTCGTCGAAGAACTCCTCGACGATCGCGGCAACCTCACGGGGGGATGTCCACGCCGGGAGATCGTCACCCTGGACAAGGACTTTGGTGAGCCGGGCAAGGTACTTAGCCAGCCGGAGCCGTTCGGCATCAGGCCCGGCGACCTCACCGTCACCACGTGCGTTCACGGCGTACTGGTAGCCACCCTTCCCTACGCGGGCATCGGTGTGCTCAATCTGAGCACCTGCCTCCAGGGCAGCCCGGACTTTCGCCACCGTCGGCTGGGAAAGCCCACACTGGCGGCCGATCTCCCGGTCGGATGTCTGCGGCATGATGCGGAGCCGTCGGGCTGCTTCCGCCCGGCGATCGGTCAGCGACAGCGGTCGCCCGTGGGCAACATTCGCTCCGAAGGCCATGGATCGGAGGTCCCCGTCAGGCGGGAGGGGTGCGACATGGGCCAGGACCCGGTCCCTGCCTTGATTCTGGAAGGCAGCCAACCGATGCCAACCGTCGATCAGTACGTGCTCCTCGCCCCGCCGAACGACGAGCAGAGGAGGGAGGGACTCCATGGACTCTTCCAGCGTCCGGACATGGTCAAGATCGATCCCGCCGGTCCGTGGCTGGAGGCTGGGGTCGAGAGTGAGCGCACTGATCATCAACTCCACGATGGGGTGAACGGATGATTTGGAACTCTGTGAGCTGGTCATATCCCGACATTAGGGAGATCGTTCTGGGGCACTCTGGACAGTTTTCGTGACCGGATGAATGTGGTAGCTTGTCCCGGTGGACGACGACCCACTCGCAGGTTGGGAAACGGCCGATGACCTGCTCCAACGGGGTCGGGCGCTCGATCCGAACATGACCCGAACCAAGCTGACTCGCCTCCACAAGACGGGCCTGCTCCCCCGTCCAGTTGTTCGCAATCGGATCGGGACACGAGGCAGGGAGACCTTCTACCCGCCCGGCGCCGGAGATCGCCTGGACCAAGTGCTCAAGGTCCGCCAGTCCGATCGGCGGTTCGGCGAGGCGGCCTGGAAGATCTGGTGGCAGGGAAGCGGCTCGCCGAGCGATGCCCGTCCTCTGCTCGACAAGACAGCATCCAATGTCAACAAGATCATCGCTAAGGTCCGGTCTTATCTCGACGATTCGGGTGCGCTGACCGATGCCGGGGAAGACCTTCTGGAGCAGAGTTCGTCGGCAAACCTCCGCGGAGCCCCACTCGGCTGGCTCCGCAAGCGACTCGCCTTCGAGACCGGCGGCACCGATGCCTTCGAGGGTGCGCTCCTTGTCATCATGCGCGTCATCCGAGGTGACGAAATCACTGACGACGATGCACGGACCTTCGAGCAGGCCATCGGTCTCGACAGGGCTCGCAACTACACATTTTCGGGACAGTCCGCCTGGCCGCCGGCCGGCTCGATGCTTGATTCGCTCCTATGGATGGCGAAAATGTTGGCCGTCCCCTTCGCTGCTGACGAGATGACCGATGAGGAGCTTGACGCTGCCCGGTTGGACACCCAGCAGTTCCTCGGACTGTTCGCGAACATGGAACTGCCCATGCGCAAGCTGTTCGGACGATGGGGTCCGGGGTTCACCTTCATCGGCCACCTGGCCAAGTGGATGCTGTCGAGCCCCGGCAACCAAGCCATGGCCGTCTTGCTGTTTCACCGGCTACGAACCGAGCCAGCGTTCCAACCCGGCATGGAGGAGCTTCGCCCTACCGCAAACGAGTGGACCGGCCATCGGCGTTTCTGGGAATCGCTGGAGCAGATGTCACGCGACATCCCTGCCCTCGGACGCGTCGTGACCTATCCACGCCTACGAGCAGCCATGCGAAGCGAGGCAGGACAGCGACAATTGGCGCAGGTCATCCACGAGGTCCGGACTGACCATGGCGATGAGATCGACCGGTACATCGCCGACCACCCAGAGTTGACGTTTCCTCGGCAGGACGAGAGTGCAGCGGTGTCGTCTGACGATCCTGAAGGTGTCGACGGTGGCACTCTCTGACGCCGACATCGACGAGTCACTCCAGGCGATCGTCGAGACTTTCTGTCGGGACAGCCCGAACCCCTCTGTTGTGGTGGCTGACGGTGACGGCGTCCAGGTCCGAGTGGAACGTGGCCACTTGGAGATCAGCGATGGACTCGGCCCCCACCGGCGTGTGCGCCGCTATGCAAGGGCCACTCATGGCCTTTCTCGCTTGGTCGTCGTGGGGGCGACGGGTTCGATCAGTCTCGCTGCCATGCGCTGGTGCAAGGGTGTGGGGATCGGGATCGTGGTCGTCGACCCTTCGGACGGTTCCGTTCTCGTGACCTCCGGTGCGTGCGTCGTCGACGACGGTCGGCTTCGGCGGTCTCAGGCGTTGGCCCCTGCTACCGAGACCGGTTTGATCGTTGCCAGGTATCTGACCAATGCGAAGCTGGCCGGACAGGCGTCGGTAGCGTCATCAGAGCTTGGCGCAGCCGAAGCGGCGGAGACGATTCTGCGGTTGGCGACAAACCTCGACGGATGCTCGACTGTGGAAGAGATCCGACAACTCGAAGCGGCCGCGGCCAATGTCTACTGGCGAGCATGGGAAATGATGCCGGTCCAGTTCATTCGCCGAGACCACGGCAGGGTGCCGGAGGCCTGGACGAAGTTCGAAGGCCGGCGATCAGCGGTGAATCCGGGGACCGCTCGAAGTGCCACGGATCCGGCAAACGCACTCCTCAACTACTCTTACCGGCTGGTGGAAGCCGAGGCCCGACTGGCGACGCTTGCCCTGGGCCTCGATCCCGGTTTCGGGATCTTGCATGCCGACATGCGCAACCGGGATGGATTCGTGCTCGACCTCATGGAGGCAGCCCGACCGGTTGCCGAGCGGCATGTGGCAAAGCTGCTGAAGGGTCATCATTTCCTGCGCCGAGATTTCGAAGAGGACGCTCGGGGCGTCGTGCGGGTGCTGTCCCCGCTATCGCATCGATTGGCCGAGGCCATGCCGTCGTTCGGTGCGGCACTCGCGCCCGTAGCCGAGAACGTGGCCCAGCTGTTCGGCAATGCATCCCCCTACGACATGACGACACCTTCTGCCCTCACCAATGCGAAACACAAAGAAGCAGCACGGAGACGGTCAGGCTCCAGTCTGATTACAGATGGGACCAGGGGGAGGGGTCCAAATGTCGGGAACATTCCCCCTCGCGCAAAGGCCAGGCAACGCCCCAGGACCGACACCGAGGCCAAGCTGCCGCCTCCCTTGTGTGTCACATGTGGTTGCACCGTTCCACTTGAAGGAGACAGGGAACGTCCCCGGGGGACGTATTGCCCCTCATGCCTGGCGGGTCGTCGCAGGGAGGTGGGTACATCCCTGGGGGTTCATTCGGCCCGTACCCTTGCTGACCAGGAGTTTCGCACGGGAACACGTCCCACCCACACACCCGAGGCGAAACAGGCCCGCCAAAAGGGGAACATGGCACAACGTGCCATCCAGGCGGCATGGGAAGCAGAGCATGCGGGTGAGTTCCACGACCCTGAATGGTTCACCCGGAAGGTGCTCCCCGACCTGCAAGGCATCTCACTTACGATCATTGCGAGAGCTACCGGCATGTCCACTTCGAGCGCATCCAAGGTCCGAGGCGGGCACAGGGTGCCGCATCCGAGGCATTGGAAGTCACTCGCCAGCCTTTGCAACGACGGCATTCCGACCGGAAAAAGCATTCCAGCGAAGGAATAGACTCTTCCAATGGGTCGACGGTGGGACACATTCCGTATGCACGCCGTACGCGACGATCGACGTGGTCTCTGGAGTGCTGCCTGGGGTGTTCTCGTAATAGTGAGCGCCGGAATCGGCATACCGCTCTACCTTGAATCACTGAATTCCGATGTGGTGCCTTGGACCTGGAAGGTTCCGGCGTTATTTTGTGCGATTGTTTGTCTAGCTGCGATCTACCTTGTCTTTGCTCCAATAGTGCAATCGTGGCCGTATCATTCAGCTGACGATGCACTCGGACCCGCCAAGCCAGAGGACAGCCCTTCTTCGGATCAGGTCACGCCGATTGCAGATCTGAGATCGCGTGCACCCCGAGCCTCGATTGCACCTCAGAAATCGTCATGGCCAGTGCGAGTGGGCGTCATACCCTCACTGGCTTCGGGATTCCAGGAGCGTGAGGAATTACTCCAGCAGGTCGAAACCGCTCGTAGTGTAGGAACCGGTGTGGTGCTGTCCATATCTCTCGCTGGTGATGGGGGGACGGGAAAGACACAGTTGGCTGCGTCGATTGCCCGTCAAGCCATGGACGACGGCGTGGAGATGATCGCATGGGTCCCCGCGTCGAGTCGCAATGCATTGGTCTCCACCTTGGCTGAGGCGGCAGAACGCGTAGGCATTACGGTCGAAGAAGGAACTGAAGAAGAGATCGCCGCCCGCGCTTTCGTTGAGTGGCTGGCCGTGACCGACCGCTCCTGGCTGACAGTATTCGACGACGTGTCCGATCCCAGAATGCTCGATGAATGGTGGCCGACCGGAGGTACTGGTACGGGATGGCTCCTTGCAACGACTAGGAGACGTGACGCCGCTGTCACTGCAAGAGGGCGACAAATGGTGGACGTTGGACTATTCAGCCCCGAAGAATCTCGCAACTACTTTCGCGAGCGCTTCTCTGCCTCGGGTCGCTTCCGATTGCTTGATGATGCAGTAGATGCGCTTGCGGAATTGCTGGGACATCTTCCGCTTGCACTTTCACATGCCGCTGCCTACATGATTGATCGGGATGTCACCAGCAGCGCCTATTCAAGTCTCTTCAATGACAGGAGATCGAAACTCGTAGATGTAATGCCCGAGCAAGCCGATGCCGAAGGCTACGGGCGAGCACTGGCGACTACCTGGTCGTTGTCAATTGAGGCAGCGAACGAACAGGATCCCGCAGGGCTGGCACTGCCCGCCATTCGCCTTGCATCCGTACTGGATCCGCAAGGCCATCCGGACTGCATCTGGGATACCGAATCGATACGGAAGTATCTGCAAAGTCCTTCGCCGCTTTCGGGCGCCGAATTACCTCGACATGCTTTGGGAGTGTTGCAGCGGTTCAGTCTGGTTGATCACACGGGCGACGGCGCCCGCGGCGTCACAATGCATGCGCTCACTCAGCGAGCAGTCATCGAAGCGTCCGACGATGCAGACGAACAGGTGGTCGATCAATCAATCCGAGTGGCGGCGGACTCTCTCCTAGAGGCATGGCCGACCGACTTCACGAATTCTGAGCTCACAATCTCGCTTCGAGCAAATGCTGACGCCCTCATTCGCCGCCGTCCCAATGGAGCTCTCATTTGGCCGGAAGTTCACTCACTGATCTTAAGATCTGGACAGAGTTTGTATGAATCGGGCTTGTACCTGGCCGCGATTCAGTACTTCGAAGACATCAAGGGCAGGGTGGAGCGAATCCTCGGTCCCGATCACCCCGACACCCTTGGCGTTCGATCCGATCTGGCAATGTCATATTGGTTCGCTGGCCGAACAGCTCAGGCCATCGCAATCGAGGAGCAGGTGCTGGTCGACCGTGAGCGGATTCTCGGTTCCGACCATCCCGACACCCTTACGGCCCGGGCCAACCTGGCGGGATCGTACTGGTCAGCTGGCCGCACGGCCGAGGCCATCGCCATCGAGGAGCAGGTTGTAGCCGACTGTGAGCGGATCCTCGGTAACGAACACTCGAATACATTGAGCGCCCGGGCCAACCTAGCGACCTCGTACCAGACGGCTGGCCGCACCGCCGAGGCCATCTCCATCCTGGAGCAGGTGGTAGCCGACCGTGAGCGGATCCTCGGTCCAGAACATCCGGACACGGTGAGCGCCCGGGCCAACCTAGCGACCTCGTACTGGTCAGCTGGCCGCACCGCCGAGGCCATCGCCATCCTGGAGCAGGTGGTAGCCGACAGTGAGCGGATCCTCGGTCCAGAACATCCGGACACGGTGAGAGCCCAAGCCAACTTGGCGGCCTCGTACCGGTCGGCTGGCCGCACCGCCGAGGCCATCGTCATCGGGGGGCAGGTGGTAGCCGACCTTGAGCGGATTCTCGGATCCGATCACCCCGAAACGGTTAGAAGTCGGGCCAACTTGGCGGCCTCGTACCGGTCGGCTGGCCGCACCGCCGTGGCCATCGCCATCGAGGAGCAGGTGGTAGCCGACCGTGAGCGGATCCTCGGTCCAGAACATCCGGACACGGTGAGCGCCCGGGCCAACCTAGCGACCTCGTACCAGTCGGTTGGCCGCACCGCCGAGGCCATCGCCATCCTGGAGCAGGTGGTAGCCGACCGTGAGCGGATCCTCGGTCCAGAACATCCGGACACGGTGAGAGCCCGGGCCAATCTGGCGGTCACGTACCGGTCGGCTGGCCGCACCGCCGAGGCCATCGTCATCGGGGGGCAGGTGGTAGCCGACCTTGAGCGGATTCTCGGATCCGATCACCCCGAAACGGTGAGCGCCCGGGCCAACCTAGCGACCTCGTACTGGTCAGCTGGCCGCACCGCCGAGGCCATCTCCATCCTGGAGCAGGTGGTAGCCGACAGTGAGCGGAACCTCGGTCCAGAACATCCGGACACGGTGAGCGCCCAAGCCAACTTGGCGGCCTCGTACCAGTCGGTTGGCCGCACCGCCGAGGCCATCGCCATCCTGGAGCAGGTGGTAGCCGACAGTGAGCGGAACCTCGGTCCAGAACATCCGGACACGATCTCTCGGAGGAAGGTGCTGGGGCTCTGGGACACCGAGTCTCGATAGGTGTCCGCTTCCCGGCCACGGCGGCCGGTCCTGTGTACCTGGCCCGGATAATGACTTTGTGGTGCCCCTGGCAGGACTCGAACCTGCGCTTTCGGCTCCGGAGGCCGACGCTCTATCCGCTGAGCTACAGGGGCAGCAGTGGGTCCGTGACCGGAGTCCCACGTCCGGCGAACCACTTCAGAACAGGCAACTCTAGTGCCAACACCGCGGTCCGCTCTCCGCCCCGGCCGGCGGGCGGGCCGTGACCGCGTATCCTCGGGCCACGATGTCCGCACCCGACGACCCTGACCACACGAGCGCGACCGCATCCGTGTACCGGCCGATCCGCGAGCAACTGGCCGACGCCGTGAGCGCTGCGGTGGCGGTCGTGGCCGCCGACCAGGGTCTGGACCTGGCCGTCGAGCCGTCCTCGGTCCACCTGGAGCGTCCGGCCAGCCGCGAGCACGGCGACTGGTCGACCAACATCGCCATGGTCACGGCCAAGAGGGCGGCGACCAGTCCCCGGGTGCTGGCCGCGTCGATCGTGGACGTGCTGCAGCGGGACCTACCGGACCACGTGGTCGCCGCCGAGGTGGCCGGGCCCGGGTTCGTCAACTTCCGGCTGGACGACGGTTGGCTGCACGACGCCCTGTACGCGGTCCTCGAGGAGGGGGAACAGGGATACGCCCGTCCCGACGTCGGCCATGGGGAGAAGGTCCAGGTCGAGTTCATCTCGGCGAACCCCACCGGCCCGATCCACGTCGGGAACGGCTGGTGGGGCAGCTACGGGGATGCCCTGGCCCGGGTCCTCGACCGGAGCGGCCACGTGGTGTCCCGCGAGTACTACGTGAACGACACCGGCGGCCAGATCCGGACGCTCGGGATGAGCCTGCTGGCCCGTCACAAGGGGGAGGAGGTGCCCGAGGGTGGCTACCAGGGCCAGTACGTGACCGATCTGGCCGCCTCCTACGACGGTCCCGACGATGTCACCGTCGCCGGCCGGTGGGCGGCCGAGCACATCCTGGAGCGGATCAAGGCGACACTCGCTTCGGTGGGGATCGTCTTCGACGAGTGGTACTCCCAGGCCTCCATCGAGGAGAGCGGCGCCGTCGACGAGACGATCGCCCTCCTGGCCGCCAAGGGACTCGTCTTCGAGCAGGACGGGGCCACCTGGTTCCGGGCCACCGAGCTCGGTGACACCCGCGACCGGGTGCTCCGTAAGGCAAACGGGGACGCCACCTACCTGGCCGGCGACCTCGCCTACCACCGCGACAAGTTCCTGGTGCGTGGGTTCGACCGGGTCATCGACGTGTTCGGGGCGGACCACCATGGCCAGGTGGCCAGCCTGATGGCCGGGGTCGAGGCGCTCGGCGTCGACCCGTCGCGGCTCGAGGTCAAGCTCGGCCAGATGGTCTCCCTCGTGGACGGCGACGAGGCGGTCAAGATGGGGAAGCGGGCGGGCAACGCCATCGACCTCGACACCGTCATCGCCGATATCGGTCCCGACGCCACCCGCATCCTCAGCCTCATGAGCACGCTGGACCAGGCCACCACGTTCGACCTCGCCACCGTGCGCGAGCAGTCGGTCGAGAACCCAGTCTTCTACGTGCAGATGGCGAGCGCCCGGATCGGCGGGGTCGGCCGCAAGGCCGCCGAGCGCGGCATCGTCAGGGCCCCGCTCTCCGAGGTCGACCTGTCGTTGCTCACCCACCCACGCGAGCTCGAACTACTCCGCTGCCTGGAAGAGCTGCCCGAGGTGGTGGCCGACGCGGCCGTCGACCGGGCCCCGACCAAGGTCACCACGTGGGTCCGGCGTCTGGCGTCGTGCTTCCACGGCTTCTACCACGACTGCCCGATCCTGGCCGACGATGTCGACCCGGCACTGGCCCAGGCCCGGCTCTGGCTCGTCGAAGGTTCGCGCATCGGGCTGGCCATCGGCCTCGGCCTGCTCGGGGTGTCCGCGCCCGAGGCGATGTAAGGATGTCCGTCCCGACCGGCCCGGTCGACACCGACCTCCTCCCGGCCACCGCGGTCATCGGCGCCGACGGACGACTCGCCATCGGCGGCTGTGACGTGGTCGAGCTCGCCGGGACCCACGGCACGCCGCTGTTCGTCTATGACGAGGCCCACCTACGTGCCGCGTGCCGCGAGGCCGTGGCCGCGTGGGGCGACGGCGTCGCCTACGCGACCAAGGCCTTCCTGTGCGTGGCCATGGCCCGTCTCGCCTACGAGGAGGGGATGTGCCTCGATGTGTCGACCGGTGGTGAGTTGCACGTGGCGCTCACCGCCGGCGTCCCCGCCGACCGATTGGTGCTCCACGGCAACAACAAGTCGACCGAAGAGCTCGCCTCCGCTCTTTCGGTGGGGGTCGGCCGCATCGTCGTCGACTCCTCCGAGGAGATCGACCGGATCGAACGGCTGGTCGCGGCCCCCCCGGAGCTCGAGGGCGGCCCCGACGACGGCGAGGCCGCCCTCAGATGGCGACCGAAGGTGCTGGCCCGGATCACCCCCGGGGTGGAGGTCCACACCCACGAGTTCGTCAGGACCGGCCAAGAAGACTCGAAATTCGGCTTCGGGCTCGCTTCCGGCGCGGCCGCACGTGCCGTCGAGCGCCTGGCTCGGCTGGATGCCGAGGGCGTCGTGGAGTTCGTGGGGATCCACGCGCACCTGGGCAGCCAGGTGTTCGCCCTCGAGCCGTTCGCCCAGGCCATCGACGTGCTGGCCGACTTCTTCGCCCCGCTCGGACTGCCGGAGCTGGTGGTGGGGGGCGGGCTCGGAGTGGCCTATGTGAACGGCGAGGAGGCTCCGCCGATGGCCGAGTGGGCCGCGTCCGTCCGCGACGCGTGCCGAAGGGCGGGGATCGCCGACACGGTCCGCGTCACCGCCGAGCCCGGACGGTCGATCGTGGCCGCGGCCGGCATCACCCTGTACCGGGTGGGGACGGTCAAGGACGTCCCCGGCCACCGCACCTACGTGTCGGTCGACGGCGGGATGAGCGACAACCCCCGGCCGGTCCTCTACGGAAGCGGCTACGAGGCGTTCCTTCCCCGCGAGGTCGCTGCGCCCCGACCGGTGCCGGTGCGTGTGGTGGGCAAGCACTGCGAGACCGGGGACGTGATCGTGGCCGACGGGTACGTGCCGGACGACCTGGCGGTCGGCGACGTCCTGTGCACGCCGGTGACCGGCGCGTACGGCCACTCGATGGCCTCCAACTACAACAAGGTGCCCCGGCCGGCGGTGGTGTTCGTGGCCGACGGCGTGGCCCGGACGGTGGTGCGCCGCGAGACACTCGACGACATGGTCCGACTGGACGTCTGACGAGGCCCGGACCGGCCGTCCTCTCCTCGCCGAGGCGGTAGCGTGACCGGGTGACCTCGGCACCGACGACACCCCGCGACGTACGGGTGGCGATCCTCGGCTGCGGCAACGTCGGCAGCGCCCTGGTCGGCATCCTCCAGACCCGGGGCGACGCCCTCGCCGTCCAGTCGGGCGCCCGTTTCGTCATCACCGGGATCGCCGTCGTCGATCCCGACGCCCCCCGCCCCGACCACGTCCCGCGGGACCTCCTCACGACCGACGCCGCGTCACTGGTGGCCGATCCGTCGGTCGACATCGTGGTCGAGCTGATCGGCGGACTCGAGCCGGCCGGCGCGCTGGTCCGCGTGGCTCTCGACGCCGGACGTCCGGTGGTGACGGCCAACAAGGCCCTGCTGGCGTCCCACGACGGGGTGTCGCTGCGGACGCTTGCCAGTAAACGGGGCGTGGACCTGCTGTACGAGGCCGCCGTGGCCGGTGCCATCCCGCTGGTCCGGGCCCTGCGCGAGTCGCTCACCGGCGAGCGGATCCACCGGGTCATGGGGATCGTCAACGGGACCACCAACTTCATCCTGACCAGGATGGGGGAGCAGGGCGCCGACTTCGCCTCGGTGCTGGTCGAGGCCCAGGAGCTGGGTCTGGCCGAACGGGACCCCACCGCCGACGTCGGGGGCTTCGACGCCGCGGCCAAGGCCGCCATCCTGGCCGGTGTCGCCTTCGGGTACAACGTCTCGGACGACGCCGTCGCCCGTGAGGGCATCACCGGGATCACCTCGGCCGACGTCGCCTTCGCCCGGCGGTCGGGCTACGTGATCAAGCTGCTGGCCGTCGTCGAGCGGGCCGGCCACCATGGGCTCTCGGTCCGGGTCCACCCGGCGCTCGTGCCGAACTCCCACCCGCTGGCGGGGGTGCGCGATGCATTCAACGCGGTGTTCATCGAGGGCGAGGCGGCCGGCGAGCTCATGCTCTACGGCCAGGGCGCCGGCGGGCTGCCCACGGCCAGCGCCGTCGTGGGCGACCTGATCGACGCCACCCGCAACCTCCTGGCCGGCACGACCGCCCCGGCACCCGATCGCCAACCGGCCCACCTGGTTTCCGGGGACGATCTCGTCGCCGGCTTCTACATCAGCCTCGACGTGGCCGACCGGCCCGGCGTTCTCGGCGCGGTGACCACCGCCTTCGGGGCGAACGGGGTGTCCATCCGGTCGGTCGAGCAGGAGGGCGCCGTCAACGGCGCCCGCCTGGTCTTCGTGACCCACCTTGCGCGGGAGGGCGACGTGCGGGCCACACTGGCCGACCTCGGCGGACTGGATTCGGTGGAGCGGATCGGAGGCCTGATGCGGATCGTGGGTGCGACGTGAGCGACGTGAGCGACGTGAGCGACGGGGCGGCCACAGGTGAGCGGGCCCTCTCCTGGCGCGGGGTCATCGAGGAGTACCGGGAGTTCCTGCCCGTCACCGCGAACACACCCGTGATCACCCTCCTCGAAGGGGGCACCCCCCTCCTCGAGGCACCCCGTCTGTCGGCCCGGATCGGCGCCCGGGTCCTCCTCAAGATCGAAGGGGCCAATCCGACCGGGTCGTTCAAGGACCGGGGCATGACCATGGCCATCTCCAAGGCGGTGGAGGAGGGGGCCGAGGCCGTGGTCTGCGCTTCGACCGGGAACACGTCGGCATCGGCGGCCGCCTTCAGCGCCCGGGCCGGGCTCACCTGCGCGGTCCTCATCCCGGAAGGTCACATCGCCCTCGGCAAGCTGGCCCAGGCGCTGATCCACGGGGCCAGGGTGCTGCAGCTGCGCGGCAACTTCGACCAGGCTCTCGAGATCGTCCGTGACCTCGGCCAGAAGGCGCCGGTGACGGTGGTCAACTCGGTGAACCCGTACCGCATCGAGGGGCAGAAGTCCGGCGCCTTCGAGATCGTGGACCAGCTCGGCGACGCCCCCGACGTCCACTGCATCCCGGTTGGGAACGCGGGCAACATCACGGCCTACTGGAAGGGCTACCTCGAGTTCAAGGAGGCGGGGCGCTCCACCCGCCTGCCCCGCATGCTCGGGTTCCAGGCCGCCGGTGCGGCCCCCATCGTGGCCGGGCACCCGATCGAGCATCCCGACACGGTGGCGACCGCCATCCGGATCGGCAATCCCGCCAGTTGGTACGGGGCGACCTCCGCCGCCGCCGAGTCCGGCGGCGGCATCGCCGCGGTGACCGACGACGAGATCCTCGAGGCGTACCGGTTCCTGGCGGCCGAGGAGTCGGTCTTCTGCGAGCCCGCATCCGCCGCATCGGTCGCGGGCCTGCTGCAGGCGGGGCTGCCCGACGACCTCGGTGCCGGGGCGACGGTGGTCTGCGTGCTGACCGGGCACGGGCTGAAGGACCCCGACATCGCCATCAGCCAGATATCGGTCCCGACCGTGGTCGACGCCGACCTCGGCGCGGTGCTCCACGAACTCTCACTCTGAGCCGAGGCCCCGCGGTGGCGTCGGCGGTGGCGACGGCGTCCCCCCGGGGATGGTTGCCGAACGGGCCCAGGAACCTGTATGCTGATAGCACCTTCGCCTTCGCAATATGCCCGCTCGGGCGTGCGGACGGGGCATCCTGGTTCGACTCTCTCGACCAGCCCGTGCCGGCGTCGGGGGGAGTGGCGACCGGGGTAGTGCCCGGGTTCCCACGTCCCCACCCCTTTATTTCCCTGGCTGTGGGATCTCTCCCATCCGCCAACGAGGACATGTTGAAACGAGGAAGCCGATGACTGCGGAACAGCAGCTCGAGCGCTCGGTGTTGGAGGGCAAGGAGCGCGAAGAGCTCCATGCGATCGCACAGGCCCTGTCTGTGAAGACCAACACCAGGACCAAGAAGGCCGACATCATCGACGGCATCTTGAAGGCAACCGGTGTCGCCGTGGACGACTCCCCGCCCGACACTCCCGCCGCCCCCCCGTCGTCGAGGACGCCGAGGGGCGGACGGAGCCGCCCGACCGTGGACACCGGCGAGGCGCCCAACGGAAATGGTGACCACGCCGACCCCGGGACCGCACCCTCCCCTCCCCGCCGGTCCCCGGCCGTCCAGTCGTTCGGACCGGCCGACGACGCAGCAGCCGTGGATGTCTCCGTCGAGCTCGACTACGACTTCGACGACATCCCCGGGGCGGGCAAGCCAGCCGCCGAAGGGGCCACCACCGAGGCCGGTACCTCCGACGACAACGGTCGGGCCGGTCAGAACGGGAGTGCCGTCCAGGGGCGCCCGAACACCCAGGTCGGCGGGCAGGGTGGCAACCAGAACCAGGGCAACCGCAACAACCGCAACAGCCAGGGAAACCAGAACCAGGGGAACCGCAACAGCCAGGGAAACCAGAACCAGGGGAACCGCAACAGCCAGGGCAATAACCGGGGCAACCAGGGCAACCAGGCCAACCAGGGCGGGGGAGGCGACGACCTGGGCAACCGCCGGTCGAACCGACGTCGCCGCGGACGGGACCGCCAGGGCGGACCCGAGGGCGACCTGCAGGGCAACGGGAACCAGGAGCAGCAGTACCAGGGCGAGCTCATCCCCGTGCGCGGCCTGCTCGACCTGCGCGACGAGGGCTACGGCTTCCTGCGGTGCGAGGGCTACCTGGCCTCGGCCAAGGACGTCTACGTCTCGATCAGCCAGGCCCGACGCTTCGCCCTCCGAAAGGGTGACAGCATCGAGGGCTTCTGCCGTCCCGCGGGGACGACCGAGAAGTTCCCGGCCCTGCTCCAGATCGACACCGTCTCGGGTATGGATCCCGAGGTGGCCCGCATCCGTCCCCGCTTCGAGGACCTCACGCCGCTGTTCCCCGACGAGAAGCTGCACCTCGAGATGACGGGCGAGAAGGAGAACATGACCGCCCGCATCGTCGACCTGCTGTCGCCGATCGGAAAGGGGCAGCGTGGCCTGATCGTCTCGCCTCCCAAGGCGGGCAAGACCACGGTGATGAAGCACATCGCCCACTCGATCGAGGCCAACAACCCCGACGTGCACCTGATGGTCCTGCTCGTCGACGAACGTCCCGAAGAGGTGACGGACATGCGGCGGTCGGTGAAGGGCGAGGTCGTGGCATCCACGTTCGACCGTCCGTCCGAGGAGCACACCGCCGTGGCCGAGCTCGCCATCGAGCGGGCCAAGCGCCTGGTCGAGGCAGGCCGAGACGTCGTGATCATCCTCGACGGCATCACCCGTCTGGCCCGTGCATACAACCTGGCCCAGCCCGCCACCGGCCGGATCATGTCCGGTGGCGTCGACTCCGGTGCCCTGTACCCGCCGAAGCGGTTCTTCGGCGCTGCCCGGAACATCGAGGAGGGGGGCTCGCTGACCATCCTCGCCACCGCCCTGGTCGAAACGGGCTCCAAGATGGACGAAGTGATCTTCGAGGAGTTCAAGGGCACCGGCAACATGGAGCTCCGGCTCGACCGGCGACTGGCCGAGCGCCGGCTGTACCCCTCGATCGACGTCAACGCCAGTTCGACCCGCCACGAGGAGCTCCTCTTCGACCGGTCCCAGCTCCAGCAGGTGTGGAAGCTCCGCCGGGTGCTCAACGCCCTGGCCAACGAGGGAAGCGCGGCCGCCGGGCTCGAGCTCCTCATGGACAAGATCCGCACCACCAAGAGCAACGACGAGTTCCTGGCCGAGATCGCCAAGGGACCCGCCACCTGACCCGCCGTCGGACCCCAGTACCCCGCCGACCCCGGGTCGGCGGGTGGGCAGGTTCCGATAGACTCTGTCCTCTGCAATCGGGCGGTCCCCGACCACGGCCCCGCCACCACAGGAGATCTCCATGAAGACCGACATCCATCCCGACTACGCCGAGTCCTCGGTTCGCTGCTCATGCGGGAACACCTTCACCACCCGTTCGACCAAGCCCGAAATCCACCTCGAGCTGTGCAACGAGTGCCACCCGTTCTTCACGGGAAAGCAGAAGCTGGTGGACTCCGGAGGCCGCGTCGAGCGCTTCCAGCGCCGCTACGCCGCCTCGGGCCGCAAGAAGAAGCCGGCCACCCCCGCCTCCGACGACTGAGCGGGCGCGCCACGGCCTCACCGGTCGCAGCCTGCGGCCAGGGTGTCGGACGGGTGACGCTACCCTCTCCAACGTGCTCAACGACCGCCTGAGGGAACGCCTGGTCGAGTTGGAGCAGGAGTTCGAGTCGGTGCTGACCGAGCTCAACGACCCAGACCTCTCGGCGGACCCCAGGCGACTGCGCGAAGTCTCACGGCGCCATCGCGAGCTCGAGGAGGTGGTGGCGTGCTTCCGGGGCCTCGAGTCGGCGATCGAGGACCTCGACGCCGCCCGCGAGATGGTGTCCGACTCCGCTGGCGCCGAACGGGAGCTGGCCCAGACGGAGCTTTCCCACGCCGAGGAGGAAGTCACCCGCCTGGAGGAAGAGCTCCGTCTACTGCTCGTCCCGCGCGACCCCAACGCCGGTCGCAACGTGATCATGGAGATCCGTGGGGCAGAAGGGGGTGAGGAGGCCAACCTCTTCGCCAAGGACCTCTACGACATGTACGCCAGGTACGCGGCATCCAAAGGGTGGAAGGTCGACGTCCTGTCGTCGAGCCCGTCGGACCGGGACGGGCTCAACGAGATCACCTTCCTGGTCAAGGGTGAGGACGCCTGGGTCCGTCTCGAGCACGAAGGCGGTCCCCACCGGGTCCAGCGGGTGCCCGTCACCGAGTCCCAGGGTCGGATCCATACGTCGTCGGCGGCGGTGACCGTGCTGCCCGAGGCCGAGGAGGTCGACGTCGACATCGACCCTGGCGACCTGAAGATCGACGTCTACCGCTCCACCGGGCCGGGGGGTCAGTCGGTCAACACCACCGACTCGGCGGTCCGGATCACCCACCTCCCGACCGGGATCGTCGTGGCCATGCAGGACGAGAAGAGTCAGATCCAGAACCGGGCCAAGGCCATGATCGTGCTGCGGTCACGTCTGTTGAAGGCCGAACAGGACCGCCAGGCGGCCGAACTGTCCGAGCAGCGACGGAGCCAGGTGGGTGGCGGGGGACGGTCCGAGAAGATCCGGACCTACAACTACAAGGAGAATCGGGTCACCGACCATCGCATCAAATTGACCCTGCACAAGCTGGACCGCATCCTCATGGGTGACCTGGACGAGCTGACCGACGCCCTCATGGCCGACAAGCGTTACCGCCAGCTGGACGACGGCTGAGGCCCCCGTGGTGGAGGAGTCGGAACGATCCGCCGTCCTGCCGGCCCCTGCCGCCTCGGCGGCGGGCCGGTCCGGCCTGCTCGCCGAGGTGACCGCCCTGGTCGGGTCGGAGCGCGAGGCGATATGGATCGTCGAGCACGCCGAGACCGTGGCGGACGACCCGCTCGGGACCCGTGCACTCGCCCTGGCCCTCGCCCGTCGACGAGGCACCGGTGAGCCCCTGCAGTACGTGCTCGGAACCTGGCCGTTCCGGGCGATCGAGCTGCAGGTGGATCGCCGCGTCCTCATCCCCCGGCCGGAGACCGAACGGGTGGTGGAGGTGGCCCTCGGTGAACTGGCCCGGATCGCCTCGGCGCGCAGCGGTGGCGGCGAGCCCCTGGTCTGCGTCGACCTCGGCACCGGATCGGGGGCGATCGCCCTGTCGCTCGCCGTCGAAGGTCCTCGGGGGGACGTGCCCCTCGAGGTCTGGGCCACCGATGCCTCGCCCGAGGCCCTCGAGGTGGCCCGGGCCAACCTCGGCCGTCTGGCGATCCGGGACGGGGATGCCGCCGATCGGGTCACGTTGGCCTGCGGAACGTGGTTCGATGCACTGCCGGCACGGCTGTCCCGGCAGGTGGACCTGATCGTGTCCAATCCGCCCTACGTATCCGAGGAGGAGTACGGCGACCTCGACCCGACCGTGCGGGACTGGGAACCCCGCACGGCCCTGGTCGCCTCACGGGGGCGGAGCGGTGTGGACGGGACGGCCGACATCGAGGCGGTGGTCGCCGGCGCCGCCGGCTGGCTCCGGGGCTCGGGCGCGCTGGTGGTGGAGCTGGACCCGGCCCAGGCCTCCGCGTCGGTCGCCCTGGCCCGCCGGGCCCGGTTCTCGCGGGTCGAAACGGCCCGCGACCTGGCCGGGCGGGTCCGGATGCTGGTGGCGGAGCGGTGAGGACGGCTCGGCAATGACGGAGGCAGCGCAGTGAGCACCGAGGTGCTGCCGGTGGGCGACCGGGGTGCACTGCACCGCGCCGCTTCCGCTCTCGCTGACGGGGATGTGGTGGCCGTGCCGACGGACACCGTCTACGGGTTGGCCGTCGACCCGTCGCAACCCGAAGCGGTGGCCCGCCTGTTCGCGCTGAAGGGGAGGCCCCGCGACGTGGCACTTCCGGTCCTCGTGGCCGGTCCCGAGCAGGTCGCCCTGGTCGCCGGCGATCTCGATGTGGCGGCTGCGGAGCTGGCCGGCCGGTTCTGGCCGGGGCCCCTCACCCTGGTCGTCCCGAGACGACCCGGATTCGCCGTGGACCTGGGCGGGCCGCCCTCGGCCGGACAGACCGTCGGCGTCCGTCGACCCGACCACCCGGTCGTCGTGGCGCTGTGCGAAGTGCTCGGGCCGCTGGCCGTCACCAGCGCCAACATCCACGGCTCGCCACCGGCGACCACAGCGGCCCAGGTGGTCCGGTATTTCGCCGCGACCGACCAGCCGGCCGTGGTCCTGGACGGAGGGACCTGTGACGGTGCCCCTTCGACGGTTGTCGAGTGCCGGGGACCTGCGTCACGCTGCCTGCGCGAGGGGGCCCTCGCCTGGCGGGTGCTGCATGGCGCCCGAGGAGTCGGCGCGAGGCGGTCGGAGGGGGCCCGCGATGGGGATTGGGGTTGACGGTGCCGGGTATCACGGGCGACACTGGTGGGATGCAGCGCACCGAGACGTCCTCACGCGGCACCGTAATCATTATCGACTAGGCACAGACCGCTCCCGGTGTGTGCCTCCTGACCGTCCACCTGGTGGGCGGTTTTTCAATTTCCGGGTCCCGCCGGAGCAACGGGCGGGGGATCGGGCGGGAAGCTGCGCCGAGATGGCAGAGTCAGGGCCCGACTCCTCGACGGGGAGGCGGTGCCGGAGAGCGTCACGGCAGTAGCGACAGAGCAGGCAGTCAACTCGGGCAGACACAGCAGACACAGCAGACAAGGACATCAGAAACGTGAGCAGCTACAAGGTTGGCGTGATCGGCGGCGACGGGATCGGACCGGAGGTGACCGCCGAGGCCCTCAAGGTGGTCCGCGCCGCGGGTGTCGTCCTCGACACCACCGACTACGACCTCGGCGCCGACCGCTACGTGCGCACGGGCGACGTCCTGCCCGACGAGGTCCTGGAGGAGCTACGCGGGCAGGATGCCATCCTCCTCGGCGCGATCGGTGCAGCGGTGGGCTCGACCGAGGTTCCTCCGGGGACCCTGGAGCGGGGAATGCTGCTGCGGCTCCGCTTCGAGCTCGACCTCTACATCAACCTGCGGCCCTTCACCGGAGTGCCCGGTGCGCCGGCGCCGGACTGTGATTTCGTCGTGATCAGGGAGAACACCGAGGGGACCTACGCCGGCGAAGGCGGCTTCCTCCGAAAGGGCACGCCGTTCGAGGTCGCCACACAGGGCTCCGTGAACACACGGCACGGTGTGGAGCGGTGTGTCCGCTACGCCCTCGCCCTCGCCGGCTCCCGTCCCCGTCAGCACCTGACCCTGGTCCACAAGACCAACGTCCTCACGTTCGCCGGCGACCTGTGGCAGCGGACGGTCGACGAGGCGGCGCCGGACTTCCCGGACGTGACCCGTGACTACAACCATGTGGACGCCACGTGCATCTACCTGGTCGAGAACCCGGCCCGCTACGACGTGATCGTCACCGACAATCTGTTCGGAGACATCATCACCGACCTGGCCGGTGCGATCGCCGGCGGCATCGGCTACGCCGCCTCGGCCAACCTCAACCCCGACCGCACCGGTCCCTCCATGTTCGAGCCGGTCCACGGTGCAGCTCACGACATCGCGGGCACGGGTAGGGCCAACCCGGCGGCAGCCGTCCGTTCCGCGGCGCTGATGCTCGACTTCCTGGGCGAAGCAGACGCCGCCGAAGCGGTGCACGCCGCCGTCACCGAATTCGTCAACTCCAACCCGAACCCGACGCTCTCGACCACCGAGATCGGCGACGCCATCGCAGAAAGGCTCTGAGTCATGCCAATCACCCCTACGGAGAAGATCTGGATGGACGGCGAGTTCGTCGACTGGGCCGATGCCACCGTGCACGTGCTCACCCACACCATGCACTACGGCTCGGGCGTCTTCGAGGGCATCCGCGCCTACCCCACCGACCGCGGTGTTGCCGTCTTCCGCCTCCGCGACCACATCGAGCGCCTGTTCGTGTCCGCATCGGTCTTCCTGATCGACATCCCCTTCAGCGTGGACGACGTCGTCGAGGCCACGCGGGAGCTGGTCCGGGTCAACGGGATGGACGACGGGTGCTACATCCGACCGCTCGTCTACCTCGGCTACGGCGAGATGGGGCTCAACCCCATGCCGTCGCCGGTCAACGTGTCGATCGCCTGCTGGCCGTGGGGCACCTACCTCGGCGACGAGGGGGTGGCCAACGGCGTGTCGGTGAAGATCTCGTCGTGGCGGCGCCACGACCCCAACGCGGTCCCGACCGCGGCCAAGGGGACCGGGATGTACGTGAACTCGTCCCTGGCCAAGGTCGAGGCGATCAAGGCCGGCTACGACGAGGCCGTCCTGCTCGCGCCCGACGGCAACGTGAGCGAGTGCACCGGCGAGAACATCTTCATCGTGCGCAACGGCCGGTTGCTCACCCCACCGAGCTCCGACTCGGGCGCGCTCGAGGGCATCACCCAGAAGTCGGTCGAGACCATCGCCCGCGACCTCGGCCTCGAGGTCCAGTACCAGCAGCTCATCCGGACCGACCTGTACACGGCGGACGAGGCGTTCCTGACCGGGACGGCCGCCGAGGTGGTGCCGATCCGGGCCGTCGACGACCGCACGGTCGGCGCCGGCAAGCCCGGGCCCATCACCCAGAGGATCCAGCAGATCTACTTCGGCGCCGTGCGCGGCGAGGTCGATCAGTACAAGGACTGGTTGGACCATGTCGAGTGACGGCCCCACCCTCAACGACGAGTCGTACGCGACGGCCGGCGCCGGTGCGGGTCATACCCACCCGCACGGCCATGGCCACACCCACAGTCACGGCGGCGGTCCGCCCCACACCCACCCGCTGACCCAGGGTCAGGAGGCCCATGCACGCAGCCGTCGGGGCGCGGACCACGACGGCGACCTACCGGCGCCGGCGGGGGGCCACGATTTCGATCTTCCCGACCTGCCCGACGCGGTGGACGTCTTCGACACGACGCTCCGCGACGGATCACAGCAGGAGGGGCTGTCGCTGACGGTCGACGACAAGCTCCGGGTGGCCGAGCAGCTCGACCACCTCGGCGTGACCTTCATCGAAGGGGGCTGGCCCGGCGCCAATCCGAAGGACGCCGAGTTCTTCGCCCGCGCCCCCGGCGAGCTCCATCTCGCCCGGGCCACGCTGGTGGCCTTCGGGTCCACCCGGCGCGCCGGGGTGCGGGCCGAGGACGACGAGACCCTCCGCCACCTGGTCGATGCCCGGACCGAGGCCGTCTGCATCGTGGCCAAGTCGTCGGAGATGCACGTGGTGGACGCCCTGCGGACCACACTCGACGAGGCGGTCGCCATGGTGGCCGACTCGGTCGCGTTCCTGCGCGCCAACGACCTGCGGGTCTTCCTGGACGCCGAGCACTTCTTCGACGGCTACAAGGCCAATCCCGAATTCACCCTGCGCATCCTGCAGGCGGCCGAGGAGGCCGGGGCCGAGACCCTCGTGCTGTGCGACACCAACGGGGGGACCCTTCCCTACGAGGTCGAGCGGATCGTGGGCACGGTGCTGGACCGCTTCGAGACCCAGGTAGGGGTCCACTTCCACAACGACAGCGGCTGCGCGGTGGCCAACTCGCTGGCCGGCGTGTCGGTGGGAGCCACCCACGTCCAGGGATGCGTGAACGGGTACGGCGAGCGGGCCGGCAACGCCGACCTGGCCGCCGTCGTCCCGGACCTCTCCCTCAAACTGAGGGTGACCACCATTCCGGCCGATCGGCTCCCGCTGCTCACCCCGGTGGCCCATCACATCTCCGAGCTGGTCAACATCGCCCCCAACCCTCAGCAGCCCTTCGTCGGTGCCTCGGTCTTCGCCCACAAGGCCGGCCTCCACACCTCGGCCATCGCCCGGCGGTCGGACGCGTACGAGCACATCTCGCCCGACCTGGTGGGCAACGGGACCCGGTTCGTGGTTTCCGAGATGGCCGGCCGTTCCACCCTGGCCATGAAGGCCGCGGAGCTCGGGCTGGAGCTCGACTCGGACGCCATGACGTCGGTACTCGACTCGCTGAAGCGACTCGAGTACGAGGGGTACCACTTCGAGGTGGCCGACGGCTCGCTCGAGCTCCTGCTGCGGAACTCGACCGGGTGGCGCCAGCCGTACTTCGACCTCGAGTCCTACCGGGTCATCGCCGACCAGGGGGCCGACCTGTCGACCGAAGCCACCGTCAAGGTGCTGGTGGGCACCGAGAGGATCGTTGCGACAGCCGAGGGGAACGGACCGGTCAACGCCCTCGACGGCGCGCTGCGCGCGGCGATCGGGAGCCGGTACCCGGCGCTCGACGGGGTGCACCTGGTCGACTACCGGGTGCGGGTCCTCGACTCGGCCAAGGGCACCGGATCGGTCACCCGGGTCCTCATCGACTCGACGGACGGCGACCGGATCTGGACCACCATCGGGGTCTCCGAGAACATCATCGCCGCATCGTGGCAGGCCCTGGCCGACTCCGTCGTCTACGGTCTCCTCCACACGGTGGGATCCGACGACTGAACTGGACATCCGGCCCGCCACATGGCACGTTCTGCGTGCATTCGTCCCGCTGCACCACCCGGCCATCCAGGAGCACCCCGTGACCCAGCCCAGTTTCGTCCCCGTCGTCGAGGCGGACCAGGTCCGCCGTGCCTACCAGCTGCACGTCCCGTCCATCTGGACCACGTCCCGGCCGTCCGAGCTGCGGGGCACGCGGCAGCCCTCCGGCGCCTTCCTCGGCACGCAGGGGCCTGACCAGGGCTTCGCGCTGAAGCTGGCCCGCAGGTTCGAGGACCGCCTGGTGCTGGCGCCCGGCGAGCATGCCGAGGACGCGATCGCCGGGTGCACGGCCGTCGCCATGCGCCGGTCCGCCATCTTCGGTCGGGCGCCGATGATCCACGACCTGACCCTGGCCTTCACACTGTGGGGGTTCCTCGAGGGTGCGCCCGCCGACCTGGTCGCTGCCCGGGAGCCGTTGTTCCGGTCGGCGTCACACCACTATCAGGTGAAGCGGACCATCGCCGACTGTGTGCCCGAGTCGACGCTCCGCCTGACCCCTCAGCAGGTCGCCGACCGGATCGACGACTGGCACGAGCTGCTCGATGTCCCGGGTCTCGACTGACGGTTCCGCCGTCGGCCCTGTGGGCATCCCGATGGTGGACCGCCTCGGGGACCCCGACTGAACGGACCGGCGCCGGGGGGTGCGGTCGGTCCTCGCTCCCGGGGGGGGAGAGCGTCAGTCGGAGGCCCGATGTGAGGCGGCCGATTGGGGGAAGAAGGAACGTGTGCCGAGGTGGCTGCGCCGCCAGCGCTTCTTCGCCGAGGCGCCGATGAACGCGCCGACCTCGGTCGGCATGTGTGCCGACGAGGAGACGAGGTGTTGGGAGTCGTCGATCGGGGACGTCGTCGAAGGGGTGTCGTACGTCTCGTGCTGCTGCCCGTCGGCGTAGTTCACGGTGACCGCGTTGGCGAGCGCCGATCCGGCCACCGCCTGCTGGAACAGGTCGGGGTACATGGGCCCCGCTTCGGGGCGACGGTCGGACTCGCCGCTCCAGGTGGGGCGCTGCGGCGTCGCCGGACCGGCCGTCATCGGCCGGAGATCGATCAGCGGGAGCTCGGGGACCGGGATCGGGGTCGGTCCGCCCTGGTCGTTCAGGCGGGGTGCGGGGGCAGGCTCGGGACGATGCCACGTGCCGTCGTCACGGAGGCACCATCCATGTCCCTCGGGCATCTCACTCATGGCTTCCGTCTCCACTGGGTTCGGGGTCGTCGACCACCGGGCGCGTGCTCCGGCTCCAGGTGTATCGGCCTCCACCCGGCGCCCCTTGAGCGAATTCCGGCGTCCGGAATGTCCGAATTCGCTACCGGTCGGTAACTTGGAGCCATGGAGAGCACCCCGTTCGGCCTCAGCGACACCCACCGTCAGTTCCGGGACACGCTCCGGAGGTTCGCCGAGGCCCGGGTCGCGCCCAACGCCGCCTCCGCCGATCGGGACTCGACGTTCCCCCAGGCCTCGTTCGACGCCTGTGTCGAGCTCGAACTGCCCGCACTGGGCGTCCCGGTGGAGTTCGGGGGCGCCGGAGCCGACATGATCACCCAGGCGATCGCGGCCGAGGAGATCGCCCGGGTCTGTGCCTCGACGGCGGTCACGCTCCTGATCTCCAAGTTGGGGATGCTCCCGGTGATGAACTGGGCCGGCGAGGACCTGAAGCGGGAGTACCTGCCGAAGATCGCGTCGGGGTCCGCCCAGGCCAGCTACTGCCTGTCCGAGGCCGACGCCGGCAGCGACGTCGCCTCGATGCGCACCCGTGCCGTGCGGGACGGGGACGACTACGTGCTGACCGGCGCCAAGCACTGGATCACCAACGCCGGCGTCTCGGACACCTACACCGTGTTCGCCGTGACCGACCCCGACGCGGGCCGCCAGGGGATCAGCTGCTTCCTGGTCGAGTCCGGATGGGGCGTGGAGGTGGGCCACCACGAGGACAAGATGGGCCTCCGTGGCAGCCCGACCGCCGGCGTCACCTTCGACGGGGTCCGGGTCCCGTCGTCGCACCTGATCGGCGAGGAGGGCCAGGGGTTCACCATCGCCATGCACACCCTCGACCGCAGCCGACCGACCGTCGGCTCCCAGGCGGTCGGGATCGCCCAGGGTGCCATCGACGTGGCCGCGGGGTACATGGGGGAGCGTACGGCGTTCGGCAAGCCCATCGCCGATCTGCAGGGACTGCGCTTCATGATCGCCGAGATGGCGATGCGGAACGAGGCGGCCCGGTCGCTCGTCTACCGGGCCTGCTCGCTGATCGACGACGGGGACCCCGAGGGCGAGCTCACGACCATCGGGGCGATGGCCAAGTGCTTCGCCTCGGACACCGCCATGGCGGTGACCACCGATGCCGTGCAGCTGTTGGGCGGCTACGGGTACACGAAGGACTTCCCGGTGGAGCGGTTCATGCGCGACGCCAAGATCACCCAGATCTACGAGGGCACCAACCAGATCCAGCGGGTGGTCATCGCAAAAAGCCTGCTCGGATAGGGTTTCTTACTCCGGCGGTCGGGGCCTCGAAGGGCGCTTGCGGCCTGACATCCCTACTTTATCCCTACCGGGCTACGCTTGGGCCCGTGGCCACCATCCGAGAGAGGTCCCCGGGAGTCTGGGAAGTGCGGGCCTTCACCGGCCGTGATGGCCAGGGCCGCCCCACCCAGGTGAGCCGGACCGTCCGGGGCGGGAAGCGCGAGGCGGAACGGGTCGCTGCCGAACTGACCCTGCGCCGGGGGAGCGAGGCCGGCAAGGTCACCGTGTCGGAACTGCTCGACCTCTGGATGGAGCAGCACACGCCCTCCTGGTCGCCGTCGACCGTCGAGAACCACAAGAGCCGGGTGGCCCAGGTGAAGGCTGATCCCATCGCCAAGGTACGCCTGGCCAAGCTGTCGGCGGTGGACGTGGACCGCTGGCACGCCCGACTGACCCGGAACGGGACCGGCGACGGGTCGATCCGCAACCAGCACCAGGTACTGCGGGCCGCCGTGACCCAGGCCGTCCGGTGGGGCTGGGTCATGACCAACGTGGTCGCCGTGGCGCAACTGGGCAAACGGAAGCAGGTACCACGGGGGGCGCTCGGCGAAGACGAGGTCCGGAGAGTGCTCGTGGCATCCGAGGAGCTGGCCGACGCGCTGGAGGTCGAGCCGGCCGCACCGATTGCGCTCCGCCTGGCCGCCATCACCGGTGCGCGTCGTTCGGAGCTGGCGGCGCTGCGGTGGGTGGATCTCGATGGCGACCGACTGACCATCGACTCCAGTGTGGCCATTATCCGCCACGGAACGCCGAAGGAACGGAAGATCCCGACCCTCCGGGACGATCCGACCAAGACAGCCAACCGCAGGACAGTCACCTTGGATGCGACCACGGCCGAGGCGCTGCAGCGGTTGAGGCGGCTCCAACGGAATCTCGGACCCTGGATCCTGAACGTGGGGGAGCGGCCGGTGAATCCGGAGCGGATCGGGGCGTGGTGGCGCCGCGCTCGGGACCGCGCGGGAGTCGACGGGCGATGGCGGCTCCACGACCTGAGGCACTGGTCGGCCACCATGTCGATCTCCCGAGGGCACGACATCCGGACCGTGGCCAACCGCCTCGGTCATGCCAATCCGGCCATGACGCTCCGTGTGTACGCCCATGCGGTCGAGTCGGCCGACGGTCCGGTGGCTGCAATGTTGGGCAACATCCTGGACGAGGGAGACCACGAGGACGCTCCCGTGCTTGCGGCCATCAAACCCGCCTCGACGCTGTAGGCCGTCTCGATCCTGTCGTTTCGCGGCTCTCAGCGGATCGGGGTGCCTAGCAGTTCCTCCATGGCCACTCTCGGAATTACGATCCGCCTCCCCAGCCTGATCGCCGGAAGCTCACCTCTGGCGACGAGCTCGTAGGCCAGCCCCCGGGAGATGTTCAACAGGTAGGCCGCCTCGTCGACGGTGAGGACGAGGCGGTCGCTGCCGGTGGGGGAGGCTGGTGGACCTTTTACATGTCGAGCCGCAGCCTCAGGCAGGTGGTCATCATCCGAGCGGACGACGAACATGTGCGCCGGCCCGGGCCTGCGAACTGAATCATACTGCGTGCGGTTGTCTTCGGTCATGTAGGGCTCCGTTCGGTTGGTGTGGTTGTGCCCATCGTCCACACGGACGTCACCCGGAACGTCACCCTGGCCCTCCGGTAGGTCGCCTCCAACGTCACCTTGCAGCGCGGCCGATGGACTGCAACGTCACCCGGGTGTGGATATCCGACGGAGCAACGTCACCTTTGTGCCTGGGAATGGATAGTTCGCGTGCTGACTCCGCCATCCCAAGCGGCGTCACGTGCGGCCGGGGAGAAGTCCGTCGTCAAGGGTGTCGTACAGCGCGATCGCGATGTCGCCTCCACTCGGTGGGCAAAGACGGTGCGGACGTTCTCCACGGTGAGTGAGATCCAAAATGGCGCCCATGGCGGGCATCGAGCCCGTCACGGGCGCCTTCGTTACTCAGCAGATCGGCTGCGTCGGAGCGGTTCAGATCATCCACACCTGTGCATCATCGATGCGAACGTCAACCTCGTCCCCCGTGACGCTCGGGTCTGTGGCGGACGCCCGAGCGGTGCTCACGAGCGCAGCGCGTCCTCGAATGCAACTGTGTGGACACCTCGCAGCCCGCACGGCAACAAGCTGTTCCTGTGTCGAAGACGATCGGGCGGGCTCCGGACCCGCTCGGTCGCCTGCCTACTTGCCCGGTTGTCCGGTCAGTCTCAATGCGACGTGAGCCGGTATCCAGGGTGACGTTCCGCACTTAAGTGCACAGGTGTGGGTGCTGAGTACCGCTCTGGCGGAACCGAAGATCGTCACGTTGCGTTGGCGGCCACGGCGGGCTCGACGCCCGCCTGGGCGCCACTTCGTTTGCGAGCACCGACGAGAGCACTACGGCAATCTCCCGATGGCGTAGGGGGAGGCGGGCAGGGGCGACGAAGGGGTCACAGTCCCACCAGACGGCGCCATAGGCGCCGCTGAGGCGAAGACGTGGCGCCAGTGGTCTCCTTCCCCGCCCGGTTCCGGCCCGAACGGCCCTCAGCCGCAAGGGGACCCCCCTTGCAGCCGTGTTCAAGGTCTTCCGGGGATGTGACGCGGGATCGTCGGCGCGCCGCCAGGGCACCTCGGCAACGGTCGGCCATGCTCGGTGCGATCGAGCCCGTTGAGCGAGCCCGCCCTGGAGGCTCCGTCCATTGGAGCGCGGAGATACGCAGTGATGCGGGACGGCGAGGCGATTCGGCGAGGCGGGTGCGAACGTGCGCAGACTCGCTATACCGTTGCCTCCTCGACCTGAAGCTCCGTTTGGACGGCATCTCCTTCCACCCTTTCCGTCACTACCGTCGAGTTTCTCGTCACCGCGCCTGCAAATGGGGTGTGACCAGGGAGGGTGACGATCAGGGTGACGTTGGATCGGGCGGCAACTCGTGGCACGACGGGACTGCTCGTCGAACAAATCCCCCGGTCCGTCCCAATAACGCGATTACACGGGTGAAAGCGTCCCCTACCGGCACCATGGTGACAGTCAGTTCGAGCGAATTCTTCCTCGGTTCTTCAGATCGCCGATCCCTTTATCGGTGATTTGAAACCACACGGCTGGGGGGCTCATCCAGCTTCGACGGTCCAGCAGCAACGCCTCGACGTCCGACGATTCGTAGGGCACCAGCTTTGCCGGAACCGTCTCACCTCCAACCTGCATGTCGACCAAGGAAACCAGCTCACGGTCAAGTAGCTCCCTCAACGAGCGCTCCGCCAAGATCAGGGTGCTGCCTGGACTCAGATAGGGATACCACTTCTCAGCGATCGCCCATGCCTCCCAGAGCATCGGCGCATCTTCGTAGGATTCGATCAGCAGCTCGTCTCGGTATTGGTCCACAGTTCGCACACCCAAAAAACCCGTCAACCAGGCATGTTCGAACTCTTCATGGCTGATCTTCCCTGACTCGACCTCGTCGGGCGAGAGGGCCTCAGTCCTCAGGCCACCGCCGAATCGCTCACCCCTGACGTTTTCCGTGTATCTATGTTCTCGATTGAAGCGATAAGTGAACTGTGCACGGTCGTAGATCTGGATCTGGCGAACTGGGATCCTCGCATCGTCCACTTCAAAGAGAAAGTTGACGCTTCCCCAGGACTCCTTGTCCCCGGTAGATCCTGGCATCTCACGCAACCGGCAGTACCTGTAGCGGGCCGAGTCCGCCGAGCTTCTAACCGTCGCCCGCAACTCATGCAGCCAGGACAAGCCATTCTGTCCCACCATCTTCCAAGTATGTCCGATGGACATCATCAGGGGTGCCCCTGACCACCGGACAGGGGCTGTTACCGCTCGGTTGGTTGAGGTCCGGTCCGCCAGCCGAATCGCTCACGGAAGTCCTCAAAGCAGGTCCGACAGACCCAATGTTTACTGTCGGCGGTTGCCCAGCCCTCCAACTGCGTCTCCGGGTCGTCATCGAAGACGTGGTCACCGAGATGGACCCAGCAGAAGTCGCAGTGATCATGGTCCCAGTCGGGTCGATCCGATGACCATGGCCGCAGAGTAAGCGTGGCACCTTGAAGGTAACGCTCCTGACCTTGAAGCCGGGGATCGTCGTCGGTGACCACTCACTGATTCTCCCATCCGGTCGACCGATTGGGCTATCCCTGATCACCGGGTCGGTGGGATGCCGAGGCTAGATCGACTCCGCCTCGCAAAATCGGATGACATCCTCCAGTACCTCCACGACCTCTGGAGGTGATGCGACATGTAGCGACCTGAGCAGCGTCCGTCCGCTATCCGTGGTCGAGCCAAGATCTACCTCGCATTCGCCGGTATCCCACAGGATCACTTGCCCCATGACCAAAGGGTCCTCGATCTCGATCATCGCTGACTGCTTGGCCCGATCGCCAGAAGACTCTGAACGGAAGACGAGCCATGGGCGCATCTGGCCGTTCTGACCCCGTTCCTCCACCCATGACCGCATCACATCGAGTAGGTCTTCTGCGGCCACAAGCGTCATCCTGCCATTCGACCGGATGCGGGTCGATCCTGCCCCTGAACTCCGGGTCGGTGCGCACTACCTGTCGGGGTAACCCCGGCTGCGTAGGTGCCGCATACGCCTGTTGAGCATTCCCCGATACCGACGCTGGGAGGACTCAACCGCCACGAAGGTCGGGTCAGCGAAGTCGTCGTAGTACTCCGTCTCGGCGTCGTCGTGGCTCTCCTCGACGAGGCGCCCGAGGGCATCTTTCATGGGTTCAGCCATTGGGAAGCTCTGCGCCCACAAGTGCTTCTCGGACTCTGCCTCCATCCGCCCAGTCTTGTGGTTGCCGAGCGCACTCCACAAGGGCCACCATGTCCCCGAACGCCGGCTGAGGGTCGCGCAATCGACCCCGATGGATCATCCGGTGCTCGCAGATCGCGAGCGCCGCTGATCGGCACTTTGGTGATGGACGCCACTACCCAGGGGAGGCAAGACTGCCGACCGTGACGGACGGCGAACTTGCTGAGACCCTGAATGCTTCATTCTCAGCATTGGAGGAAGTGGCCGACCAGGACTGGGCGCAGCCAGCCGGGTCGCTTAAATGGACCTGTTGGCAGACAATCGACCACACGATTGACTGCGTTCACTCCTTCGCACTCCAGATTGGCGCAGAGGCCGATTCCGGTTTTCTGCCCTTCGCTCAGATGCACGCGGAGGCGACCGCAAGCCCGGTTGACCTCTTGAAGGGCCTCCGAGGTGTCTCCGCCTTGCTCGTTGCTGTCGCTCGTGAGTCTCCGCAGGACCGGACCGCATCTGATGGGATCGTGACGCTCACCCTCTCCGATTGGCGGTCGAGAACAGCGTACGAGGTGGCCCTGCACACCTACGACGTTGTGATTGGACTCGGTGGGTCGTTCTCTCTGTCAGACGAACTGGCCGCCTCAATCATCGAGAGTGAGGCGCTTTGGATGTTTGATAGAACCCGAGTCCTGGGTGCTCCGTGTAGCTGGCTTGATCTGGTGCAGGGCTCTGGCCGATAGGTCACCGGGTCTATCGATGCCTGCCCCCAAACACCGGTAGCGGGCGTTAGTCACGGGTCACCCCACGTACCCACGATCGCCAGGCATGGGTTGGACTTTGATTCCGGCGGCAGTGAGGAACTGGCGGATCTGGGAGGCGTACTCAAGGACGTGCAGCGGGATGCTCCCGACAATCACGCCGTACAGCATGCCGTGGTATCGATGGGCGGCAGGGAGTGGCCGGGCCGCCGTGTCCTCGGTGAGCGAGTCAAGCGTTCGGCGCACCCTTTCACGGCAGTAGTCGATGTAACCGAGGAGTTCGACTCTGGTGAACGTGCGGTTGGGAAAGGCGTAGGTGTTCTCATCGAAGGGTTGTGGCGGTTCCCACGGCCCGAACTCGGCGACGAGGTCGTAGTCGAGGGCCGACAAGGCGTGATACGCCAAGAACCAGGGCGCTGAGCCATGCAATTCCCCGTGCGGCGTCGGAGCCGTGGCTGCCTCGTCCGGCCACAGGTCCGTCTCCCACAGGTCGTCGGGACAGTCCGTAAGTGCCGCCCCCAACAACCGCAGAGCTTGCTCAAAGTTGCTGACCATGCTCTCGACGAATGGATTCATCACGGGTTCCGTATTAGCGCAGATCGGCAGCTCCGGGGAGCGGCAGCTTGTCCATCACGTACGTCCGTAATCCGTGCTGACCGTGCCCCCGAACACCGGGACGGTGTCACGCCGCGTCACTTCTATGACGCTCGGCAGACGCCACGACATCGGACCACCGGCTGGCTACAACGGTCGATCGAGCACCTTGGCCAGACAGAAGCTGATCTCAGACTCAACGTAGGGACCGAACTTCGGGATCTCCTGGTACCCGGCCGCACGATAGAGCGCCACTGCTGCTGGCGGCTCGACGACGGTTTCCAGAACGACTCGAGTCGCTCCCAACGCGCTCGCCTGATCCTCCAGGAATCGAAGTATTGCCGCCGCCATTCCTTTGCGACGGTACTCAGGAAGGATGTACATGCGCTTGAGTTCAGCGGTTCGATCATCAAGAAGACGAACGGCGCCGCATCCGACTGCCTTCTCGTCCGCCCAGGCCACCACGACCGCACCGTGCCCGGGCGCCACCTCGTCGGGATTGAGTTTCAGAACGAAGTCTTCGACCGGCTTGCCGTGTCGGCTCCGGATCTCCTCATTCAGTGCGCAAAAGAGCTGCACGACGGCTTGGTCGTCGAGGTCACCCAGTCAAGGGTCTGCCCGCATGGAGACCATTCCGGCATCTCGTCCACGTTCGTCAGTGCTGTTCCAAAGGCCTGCTCCCAGACGCCGGCTGCGTGATGCACTACGTGAGCAGCCTTGGCACTCGGTCGCCCCTTCGCAGGACTCGTGACAAGTACCAAGCGGTAAGGACGGGGGCGATCAAGGTCACCAGGAAGATCGGGATCCCGAAGTACGGGGCCAGCGTGTGGCCTGACGTTGAACAGTGATCCACGGTCCGACCATTCGCCAGAGTGTTGTCCGAGCACGATGTCACTGCGACTGGCTGGAGAACGAGCAGTGCCCAGGGCAAGAGGCCCCCCGGAAGGACGAGCGTTCCGAGCAGTTTTTGGGTGATGCTCCAACTTGTCGATGCCCACAGCATCGCAACGCCTGCGAGCCACACCAGTGCCAGCAATGGGTAGATGAATCCAACGATGCCGCCAAATAGCAATAGCAACGGCACGAACACATCAGATCGCCTTCTTGCCTTCAGCGTCGGGACTGATCCCGCCTCTGCGGCGATTTCGGCTGGGTCACCGATCCTGTCGAGAAGGGCCTGTATAGACGACTCGCTTTCGATGTCCAGCGTCGCCCGCCCCTCGGAGATGTGCTCCGTCACGTCGGCGAGGATTTGATCCCTGCGGTCGGCGGGAATGCCCGACAACGCTCGACCAAGGCGGGTGAGGTACTCGTCGACCATCAAATCCCGTCCGGCTGACTCCGTCATGCCGCCTCCCCCGTGAGGATCGAGTCCACGGATGCCTGAAAGAGCTTCCACTGGTGGATGAACGCCGTCAGGGCAAGTTCGCCCGCCTCAGTGAGGCGGTAGTAGCGCCGAGGCGGACCCTCGGTGGACTCACGCCACGTGGTCTCCACCAGGCCATTGCGCCGTAGCCGAGCGAGAAGCGGGTAGATCGTCCCCTCGCTAGCAATCAACCCCCCAACGTCGACCAAGAGGCGGGCCAACTCGAATCCGTACCGCTCCTCTCCTCGCAGGAGGGCCAAGACGCAGTGTTCGACAGACCCTCTCCGAAGCTGGGTGAGCCAGACAGGGTCGTCATTGGGAACCATGTGACACACGGTACCGTGTTGCGCATCGTTCCATCAAGCGGAATCAGTAAACGCTCATCGTCTGCACTGCCCCACAACGCCGGATGAGAGCGTCAATCTCCGGCGCACACTCCTACGTGGGCGGCACTCCCCGAGAGATGAATCTCATCACTTGGTCGGGCCTGTGGCCGGGCCAGAAAGCGTGCATCGCCCACGTTGCCCCCGCCAGGCGTAGGTCGGACAGCGAAACATCCGGATGGGCCGCCAGGGCAATGTCGAACCCATCAAGCGAACCACGAAGATGGCGGATCCGCTCAACTATCTGACCCACCTGAGCCATGTCCACTTCGATGGGGTATATACCGTCGTAAGCCGCTGCCCGCTCGACCGGGCGGAAGTTGACGCCCTTGCAGCCGAACCAGATCGGGATCCTGGGGCTCTGGACCGGTCCCGGTTCGATCTGGACGTTCTCGACTTTGACCCTGCCCGAGCTGCGCACCACGTCACCTGCCCACAGCGCAGTCAGTGCGGCGACGCCTTGGTCGAGGATCTCTGCCCGTTCACCAGGTTGAATGGGATCGCCGAAGGCGGAGAACTCACGCCCACCATCTCCACCAAGACCAAGCCCGAGTGTCAGGCGTCCGGCACTCAGCCGATCCAGCGTCACGGTCTCCCTGGCAAGTTTGATGATTCGTCGACGGGCGATCGGAGTGACCATCGTACCCAGCCGGATCGACTTGGTTGTGGCTGCAATGGCAGCGAGCACGATCCAGGGATCCGAGATCTCCCATGATACAGAAAGCGGGCTCAGTACATGGTCCCAGACGAACAGCCCATCCCAGCCGTGGTCCTCAGCGGCCTGGCCGATCTCGACCACGGTCGCAGGATCCGCCAAAGGACCGAAGAGCGGGAGATTGATGGCATGACGCACCGATGAAGACTACCGAGACCCTGTCCCCAAACACCGGCTCGGCGGCGTTATCGACTCGGTGGGACGTGACCCAGTCGCCATGGCGGGGTGATGACGGAAAAGTGATGGAACATCGAGGTGGCCTTCCCCCGTCATGAGCGTCAGAACACCCCCTTGCTGATTCCAAGCTGTCAAGATAACCTGACACCATGAGTCTGCTCTCCACCGATGCCCTTCCCGTTGATCCGCTTGATGCGATCGAGCAGATCACGGCGAGCGAAGTGGAACTTGATCGCCTTCGGTGTGCGCTCGTTAAGAAGGCAAGGCAATCAGGGAGTTCGTGGGAGCAGATCGCCTCGGCACTCGGCACCAGCCGCCAGGCGGCATGGGAGTACTACACGGCTCGCTTCCGCACCGAGCTGGAACGGGCAACTGGGGCCAACGAAGATCTGTCCGAGGATGAAGCTACGCAGCTCGCTGTAGCGGAGTCGCGAACAGTGCGGCGCCGTCGCCGCAGCTGACGGTCAATTCGGTGAAAATCGTTATCGATGCCAACGTCTGGATCTCTGCTGCTATTCAGAGGGGTCCGTCGTACGTCATCGTGGACCGATGGCTGGGGGGAGCGGAGATCGATGTGGTGATGTGCCCAGAATTGCTGCACGAGGTCAGTGAGGTCCTGACCTCCAGGGAGCGACTTCGAAAGTGGATCTCCCAAGAGAGAGCGGCAGCCTTCATCGAGATGATCGGAACGATGGTGGACCTCGTGCCCGACCCTCCGGTGGAGGAGGTCGGCATCAGGGACAGTGAAGACGCCTACCTGGTGTCCTTGGCGCGGATGCACACCTGCGGCTTCATCGTCACCGGCGACAAGGATCTCTTGGAGTGGGAACACCAGGAGCCGCCATGCATCACTCCGGCTTCGTTCCTGGATCGGTGGTGAAGCATGTGCGGATCGGACCGATCCTGATGCCGCTGGGATCTCGCCAGCTTCCTCGGTTGGTCTGCTCCGTCGGGTCGTCGACGGTGATCGGGACTGTTCTAGTGAATTGGGTCCTGTGAGCGATACCGATCCATCCCAAGTTTCCGAGACAGCGAGTCGACTGTCCGCGCTGGAGGCGGAACTTGTCGAGTTGAAATCGGAGATCGCCAGGTTCCGCGCTCTCCTGGGCCTCGAGGACCGGGAGACCGGCCCTCGAGTCACTCGGACCGACGACCGTTCTGTGGCGCCGACGTTGGTTCAGGTGAACAGCAATGGAGAATCGAGCGCGCCCTGGGTATCGCAGAGCTCGACGTCGAGCGAGAAGGTGGCGCTCTTTCTGTCCCTCTTCGTCGGACGCGACGATGTCTATGCACGTGCCTGGAGCAGTCAGCGAACGGGCAAGGCGGGCTGGAGTCCGGCGGTCCTCGGTGGCGTCGCCAACGCCAAGTCACCGGATCGCGAGTACCTGCCGTACACGGCGGAAGTCGTGGAACGGCATCTCGCCGGCGAATTGCATGTGGGGATCTATCCGTTGCTCCACGGCGACGTTTGCCGACTGCTTGCCAGCGACTTCGATGGTCCAGGGTGGGCACTGGATGCAGGCGCCTACCTCGATGTGGCTCGTTCCCTGGGGATTCCCGGCCTTCTGGAACGCTCGCGATCGGGCGACGGAGGTCACGTCTGGATCTTCTTCGCGGGTCCCGTCTCCGCGTCCTCGGCACGTCGGCTCGGCGTGCACCTCATTCGGGAGGCGATGACGGTCCGCGCTGAGATCGACCTGGCGAGCTATGACCGGTTGTTTCCGACGCAGGACTTCATGCCAAATGGGTCGTTCGGCAATCTGATAGCGCTGCCGTTGCAGGGGGAGTGCCGTAAGCGAGGGACGACGGTCTTCATTGACCCCTCGACCATGGAACCCTATGCCGATCAGTGGGAGCAGCTTTCGACGGTCGATCCAGTCACCGCTGCCTTCCTCGACGAATTGGTCGACAGCATGGGGGACCTGGAGACGGGACCGGACGCCCACACGCTGCGGCGGACCGCAACCGTCGCCTCACAGGTGGATCCTCCACGCTCGATCGATGCCCGGGCCGGCGCGATGCTCTCGATCGATCGCGTCGGTGTGCCCCCCGCCCTTGTGGCGGCACTGAAGCACGCTGCTTCCCTCCACAACCCGGAATTCTACGAGAAGGAGCGGATGCGTTTCTCCACCTGGAACACCCCCCGCTTCATCCGCTGCTACCGGGAATCACTGGGTGAGCTGCAGTTACCTCGAGGGCTCCGAGACGCGGCCGAACGCATCGTGGAGGAAGCTGGAAGCGAACTTCGGATCGTCGACGGCTTTCAGAACCCCGAGCCGGTCGCCGTGGAGCTCGTCGCTACCCTCACGGCAGACCAGAGCGAGGCGGTCGAAGCGCTGGCTCCCCACGACCTGGGCATGCTGGTCGCCCCACCCGGATCCGGAAAGACCGTCGTCGGTTGCGGTCTCATCGCTCGCCACAAGGTGCCCACCCTGGTAATCGTGGACCGGAAACCGCTGGTCGACCAATGGCGCGAGCGTCTCGTGACCCACCTGGATGTTGACGCGAAGCAGATCGGTCAGCTGGGTGGAGGGAGGAGCAAGACGAAGGGCCTGATCGATGTCGTGATGGTCCAGAGCCTGGCGCGTCGCTACGACATCGCCGAGCTCACTGCGCCCTATGGGATGGTGATCGTCGACGAATGCCACCACGTGCCGGCGGTGACGTTCGAACGCGCCGTCCGCGAGATCCCCGTGCGGAGGTGGATCGGAATGACGGCCACTCCGTACCGACGAGATGGACTCCAGGCCATGATGGCAATGCACTGTGGACCTGTGAGGCACTCCATGTCCGCTCCGGCAGAAGCCAATCGGCACTCGCTACAGCTCATCGTCCACTCGACCGCACACGAGGCCGTCGAAGGTGGACAACACATCCAGACCACGTTTCGGGGACTGGTGGAAGACGCGGACCGGACGGCTGCCATCTGCGACGACATCGCGGACGCCTCCGCCAAGGGCAGGAACTGCCTGGTGCTCACCCGTTGGACCGAACATCTCGATCTGATTGCCGCCACGCTGGTGGAGCGTGGCGTCCATCCCCTGGTCATGCACGGTCAGATGGGCAAGAAGGCCCGGACCGCGGTGCTGCAGCAGTTGGACCGTTCTTCCGGCACTAAGAACGGACTCGTCTTGGCTGCGACGGCCAGCCTGCTCGGAGAGGGCTTCGACTGTCCTCCGCTTGACACCCTGTTTCTGGCGTTCCCCATCAAATTCAAAGGAAGCGTGGTGCAGTACGTCGGACGAGTCTTGCGACCTACGGCCGAGAAGACGAGTGTCGAGGTTCATGACTACGTGGATGCGTCCGTGCCGGTCCTGGCTCGCATGCATCAAGAACGCAGGAAGGCGTACGCGTCTCTCGGCTTCGACGTACCGAAGAATGGCGGGAAGGCCGGCTGATTTCCGACGTGCAACGTGTGGGATCGACGGTGCGACATCCCGTCAGCAACGGGATCAGAACTCACTGTGAGCGCGCCATTGGGAACATGGGGCTGAGGCCCAACCAGTCGGCACCCTCATTGAAGAGTCGGCCGGAGGACGACCCAGGTCCGATCGCCGTAGCGGAAGCGAAGGCAACGGTCATTGCGGCGGGACCCGTGGTGCGAATCGCTGGAGCAGGCAGTGAAGTAGGGCGACCGCTGAGCAAGGCGTGGTTGCACGGTCCTTCGGCCAATTCCATCCCTACTTGATCCCTACAACTCGGCGGAACCGGGTGGATTCAGGACCACTCGATCCCGAATAGAACCAGGTCAGCGCACTGGAGACGACCGGCTGGACCCCCGGAACCGAGCACCCAGATCTACGAGGGCACCAACCAGATCCAGCGGGTGGTGATCGCCAAGGGCCTCCTCGGCTGATGGGGATCGTCACCGGCGCATCCGCCGCCGCCGGGGACGGGGCGGACCGATCGCGGTCAGGTCGGCGGGATCCCCCGGACCCTGTTGTTCCGGGCGTCGTGGGTGAGCTCCGCCAGCCCGAGCTCCTCGAGGAGCGGGGGGAGGTACATGCCGAAGCGTCCGCGGTATCCCTTCCGCATCCCGTACCAGCCACCGATCGGGTTCTCGGGCGATCGTCCCCACGCCTCGACGGTGCCGTCGGCCACGGGCTTGGCCTCGTCTGCGGCGCCGAGGGGGACCCAGTCGCCCTGTTCGACGAGCCAGGCGTGGAGGTCGACGACCGCGCGCAGGTCGTAGGTGAGCATGGTGGACCCGACCTGGCAGACCAGTACGGGAGGGTCGGCACCCTCGTCCCGGTACATGGCGTAGCCGGAGCTCCCCGGTGCCGTGGTGAGCCGCCAGGGATCGTCCTTGGTACCGGCTGCGGTCATCGGACCTCCTCCTCGGTGGGACCGGGCCAGTGTGGCAGACGGGGGCCGCGCCGGCCTGCCGTCACCCCGGATCCGCTCAGGCGGCCGGCGCCCGGTGCCGCATGGCCCAGCCGGGCCCCCGCAGCACGTAGGACAACCGCTCGGCCCATCCGGTGGCCGACGCCACGTCCCGGGCCATGTCCACGTACTCGTGTGAAGCGATGCGGGCCGGGTTGAAGGTGTCGATGTTGGTGGTGAGCCCGTAGACGACGCGCTCGCCCTCGGGTTCGAAGGTTCCGAACATCCGGTCCCAGACGATGAGGATGCCACCGTGGTTCCTGTCGAGGTACTGCCGGTTCGTCCCGTGGTGCACCCGGTGGTGGGAGGGCGAGTTGAGTGTCCGTTCCGCCCGGCCGATCCGGTCGATGGCCTCGGTGTGGATCCAGAATTGGTAGATCAGGTTGACGCCGCGGGCGGTGGCCACGGCGTCGGGCGGAATGCCGAACAGGCAGAGCAGCCCGTAGGGGACCATGGTGCCGAGCGCATCGGCCACCGGCTGTCGGAGTGCGGTCGACAGGTTGTAGCGCTGGCTCGAGTGGTGGACCTCGTGTACGGCCCACATGTACCGGCTGGTGTGCATGAACCGGTGGTTCCAGTAGTAGATGAAGTCCCAGCCGACCATGGCGGCCACCAGGGCGGCCGGCCCGTTGCCGAGCGAGGGGACCAGTCGCCTGCGCCAGAGCTGCTCCGGTGTGGTGGCGGTGGCCCAGGCCGTGGTGACGGCCAGGCCCCCGGCGGCGATGGCGACGACACCGCCGACCGACGCGAGCCGTCGGGCGGGGGACCCCACCGCAGCCGGCGCAGGTGGCTCCGTCGCGTCGCCGGCCCGGCCCGGCCTCCGACGCTCGTGCCGCCGGGCGACGACGTCGGCCACCGTGGTGGCCGCAGCGGCGACGACAGCCACGCCGACGAGGGTCTTCGCGAAGCGGCCCCGGCCGGGGGTGACCGGGCCGAGGATCCGGGGGGCCACGAACGGCGCGAGGAGGCTGAGGGTCCCCATGGCCAGGCTGGCCCGGGTGTCCCGGGGCTCGTAGTCGCCGGCCGAAGGGGCGCCACCGCCGGCCAGCCGACGGCGCTGGGACAGGTACTCGAGCCCCATGGCGGCGAAGTACCCGGGGACGGCCACCACCGTCAGATCGACGGCGTCGGAGCCCGGCTTGGATGGCCAGGTCACGGTCGCACACCCGGTGCGAGGTCGGGGTGGGACGACGTGTGCCCGGCCGGGATGCCGGATGGAACGGCGCGCTCGGGCCGTTCCGATCCGGTGCGCCGTCCGTGGGCTGGCAGCCGATGGTTCCCGAACACCTGACGTCTCCCCTCGATCGGTGGGACCGGGGTCCGGTCACCGACCAGCGGCCGGGATCACCGGCGCCGAGGGGCACAGTACCCCACCGGTGCCGCCCCTCCGGCGGCCCGATCGCGGGCGTCGAGTCATCGTCCGCCCAACGAGCTTCCGGATCGGCCGGGAGGGCGGCAATTCTGCGCCGACGGGCTGCAACCCAGCGCCGATGGGACGAAGGACTAGAACCGGTTCTATACTTCTGCCGCCGGGTCGGGAGGAGTCAGTCCCCGACGCCCGGTCAGCCTCACCACCCACTCCACCAACACGAACTCTCAAGGGGGATCCACCATGGCCCAACCGGTCATCGTCGAAGCAGTCCGCTCACCGATCGGCAAGCGCAACGGTTGGCTGTCCGGCTTCCACGCCGCCGACCTCCTCGGCAAGGTCCAGGTGGAGCTGGTGAAGAAGGCGGGGGTCGACCCCGGCAGTGTCGAGCAGATCGTCGGCGGCTGCGTGACCCAGGCGGGCGAGCAGGCCTCCAACGTGACGCGCACCGCCTGGCTCGCCCAGGGAATGCCCTACGAGACGGCGGCCACCACCGTCGACTGCCAGTGCGGCTCGGCCCAGCAGGCGAACAACTTCATCGCCAACCTGATCAGTGCGGACGCCATCCACTCCGGCATCGCCTGCGGTGTCGAGGCCATGAGCCGGGTGGGCCTCGGCGCAAACGCCTTCAACGGCCCGGGCAAGTCGCGTCCCGACGACTTCCCCTGGGACATGCCCGACCAGTTCAACGCGGCCGAGCGCATCGCCCAGAAGTACGGCATCTCGCGTGAGGACGTCGACTGGCTGGGGTTCGAGTCGCAGCGCAAGGCCGCGGTGGCCGTCGCCGAGGGCCGTTTCGACCGGGAGATCGTGCCGATCGAGGCACCGGTGATGGGTGCTGAGGGGCCGACGGGCGAGCTCGACCTCGTCTCCCGCGACCAGGGACCCCGTGAGACCACCAAGGAGGGCCTGGCCGGCCTCAAGCCGGTCCTGCCCGAGGGCATGCACACGGCGGGCAACAGCTCCCAGATCTCCGACGGGGCCGCCGCCGTGCTGTGGATGTCCCAGGAACGTGCCGGCGAGGCAGGGCTGCGGCCCCGGGCGCGCATCGTGGCCCAGACGCTGGTCGGCTCCGATCCGTACTACCACCTGGACGGTCCGGTGGCCGCCACCGCCGATGTCCTCAAGAAGGCCGGGATGACCATGGCGGACATCGACATCTTCGAGGTCAACGAGGCATTCGCCTCGGTCGTGATGTCGTGGGGCAAGGTCCACGAGGTCGACTGGGACAAGGTCAACGTCAATGGGGGCGCCATCGCCCTCGGCCACCCGGTGGGCTCGACCGGTGCACGCCTGATCACCACGGCCCTGCACGAGCTCGAGCGGTCGGACAAGAACCTGGCCCTCATCTCGATGTGCTGCGGGGGCGCGCTGGCCACGGGCACCATCATCGAGCGGATCTGAGCGGCCGGGGCCCGGGCCCGGCCGGGCGCGTGCGCCCCGAGCGTGGTTGAGTAGGGGGATGCGACGGAATCGCCAGATGTCGCCGAAGGTCGGCATCCGGCGATTCGCCGGTATGGCGGCGGCGATAGTCGCCGCCGGGTCGGCGACGTGCGTCGCCGCCGCCGGCGCCGCGGGTGCGAGACCTACGGCGAGTCCCGAGGCGGTGCTCTCGACCAGCTGGACGACGTTCGACCAGAACGGGCTCCGCACCGGGATCGACCCGTCGGGTGACTCCTTCACCCCGGCCAGGAGGGCGTGGACCTCTCCGGTGCTCGATGGCCAGCTCTACGGCCAGCCCCTGATCGCCTCGGGACGCGTCTACGCCGCCACCGAGAACGACACCGTCTACGCCCTCGCCGCCGACACGGGTGCCGTGCTGTGGTCGAACCATGTCGGGACCCCATTCTCCCCGTCCACGGTCCACGGCCTGTGCGGCGACATCAACCCGACCGTGGGGATCACGTCGACTCCGGTCATCGACGCGGCTCGGTCCGAGATCTTCGTCGTGGCCGCCGAGCAGGTCCCGGGGAACGCCGCCCACCACCTCATCGGCCTCGACATGTACACGGGTGCGGTACTCCTGGACGAGGTGATCGACCCGGCCGGTGTCGCATCGCCGGCGTTCGAGCTGCAGCGGGCGTCGCTCGCCCTGACCGACGGGCGGGTCATCGTCGGGTTCGGCGGGAACGCGGGGGATTGCGGCACCTATCACGGCCTGGTGGTCTCCGCACCCGAGGACGGGTCCAACCCGTCGGTGTTCACCGTGGCCGACCTGCCCGGCGACAACCAGGGTGCCGTGTGGATGGGGGGCTCCGCCCCCCCGGTGGACTCCCAGGGCGACGTGTGGGTGGCCACCGGCAACAGCGCCGACACGACAGGATCGGACAGTGACGCCAGCGACAGCGTGCTCCGACTCAGTCCGACCGCCCAGCTGCTCGATTCGTTCACCCCGACCACCTGGCACTCCGACAACGGCACGGACGCCGATCTCGGCTCGACGTCGCCGGCGCTCCTGCCCAACGGGCTCGTATTCCAGGTGGGCAAACTCCAGACGGCCTACGTCTTGGACCAGTCCAACCTGGGTGGCATCGGCGGTCAGCTGGCCGAGACGCCCGGATTCTGCGGGGCCGACCCCGACGGCGGCTCGGCGGACCTGAACGGGACCCTGTTCGTCCCCTGCGGTGACGGGCTCCGTGCCGTGCGGCCCACCGATTCCCCTCCGACGGCACTGTGGAAGACGACGAGTGGGGCCCATGGCTCGCCGATCATCGCCGGTGGACTCGTCTGGTCGATCGGGGGCGGCAACCTCTACGCGTTGGACCCGACCACCGGGGTGGCCGTGCAACAGTTCGCGACCGGGGGATCGGCCAGCTCGTTCCCGTCCCCGGCCGCGGCCGACGACCTGATCGTGTCCCCGGACAACAGCGACCGCCTCCTCGCCCTCGAGGGACCGTCCGGGCTCCCGGGGCCACCGTCGCCACCGCCGGTGTCGCCGGGCTACTGGCTGTCCGCGTCCGACGGCGGGGTCTTCGCCTTCGGTTCCGCCCCCTTCGCCGGGTCGGCCGGCTCCCTCCAACTGGTCGCACCGGTGGTCGGCATGGCCCCGACCCCGGACCACCAGGGCTACTGGTTGGTGGCCGCCGACGGTGGGGTGTTCAACTACGGGGACGCCGGGTTCTACGGCTCGGCCGGTGGTCTGCAGTTGGCCGCGCCCGTCGTCGGTATGGCCCCCACCCCGGACGGACGCGGCTACTGGCTGGTCGGGGCCGACGGCGGCGTCTTCGCCTTCGGTGACGCCGTGTACGCCGGGTCCACCGGTGGGTTGCACCTCAACGCACCGGTGGTGGGCATGGCCGCCGGACGGGACGACGCCGGCTACTGGCTGGTCGCCTCGGACGGCGGGGTCTTCGCCTTCGGTACGGCCCCGTTCGAGGGGTCGGCCGGCTCGATCCCGCTCAACCGACCGATCGTCGGCATGGCCGCCTCTCCGTCTGCCGGCACCGACGGCTACTGGCTGGTGGCCGCCGACGGCGGGATCTTCTCGTTCGGCTCCGCGGGTTTCCACGGGTCGACGGGCGGGCTCCCCCTGGTCCAGCCCGTCGTGGGCATGGCCGCCTCGGCAACCGGCGACGGCTACTGGCTCACCGCGGCCGACGGCGGTGTCTTCGCCTTCGGTGACGCCGCGTTCGAGGGATCCGCGGGGGGCGTGCCCCTCAACGCGCCGGTCGTGGGCATCGCCGCCGGCTCGGACTCCTGAGGGCATCGGCGGCGGCACGAGCCGCTCGGACCCTCCGGTCCACCGATCCGGACGGGGAAAGTAGAATGTGTTCTAGATTCTGTGCGCCGCCGGAGACCGGGGATGCGTACGCCAGTACCGCAGCGCTCCGGCGCACGAGGGGGTCCGGCCCGAACGGCCCGACCCCGAAGGGAGCAGCAGCATGATCGATACCGAGCACCTGAGCTACGAGGTGGTCGGCACGACCGCCGTCGTGACCATGAACCGCCCCGAGGCGAAGAACGCCCTCTCCGGACCGATGCTGGTCGGCATGGCCGACGCCTGGGTGGAGATCGACTCCAACGACGACATCCGCTGCGCCATCCTGACCGGCGCGGGCGGGACCTTCTGCGCCGGGATGGATCTGAAGTCGATGTCGGGGCCGGGCAACGACGACGTGAAGGCGCGCATGGCCGAGGACCCGGACCTCCACTGGAAAGCCCTGCTCCGCCACTACTCGCTGAAGAAGCCGCTGATCGCCGCCGTCGAGGGCTGGGCCGTGGCCGGCGGGACCGAGATCCTGCAGGCCACCGACATCCGGGTGGCCGGTGAGAGTGCCAAGTTCGGTGTGTTCGAAGCCCGCCGTGGGCTCTTCCCGCTGGGTGGCTCGACGGTACGCCTGCGTCGCCAGATCCCGTTCACGGTGGCGATGGACCTCCTGCTCACCGCCCGCGAGGTCTCCGCCCGGGAGGCCAAGGAGATCGGGCTCATCGGAAGGGTGGTCCCCGATGGCACCGCCCTCGAAGCTGCGCTCGGCATCGCCGAGGTGATCGGGTCCAACGGTCCGCTCGCCGTCGAGGCCATCAAGGCGTCGGTGAAGGCGACCGAAGGGATCCCCGAGGAGGAGGCCCTCAAGATGGAGCTCGAATTCGGCTGGCCGATCTTCGCCACCGAGGACGCGGCCGAGGGCCAGAAGGCCTTTGCCGAGAAGCGCACGCCCGTCTACCGACGCAAGTGAGCGACGGTGTGGGAGGCGAACCCCTCGGACTGATCCCCGACGGACATCCCGATGCCGTGCGGCTCCGGCTGGCCACCGCCTTGCGGCCGTTGATCGCCATGACCGTGAGCGGCATGCCCTCGGACGACGCGTTGGCGGCCGCGGCCGAGACGGTGGAGCGGCTGTCCGCCGAACTGGCCGCGGGAGCCGGCACCCAACGGCGCCTGCGCCAGCCGCCCGATGTCGGCCGGGCCAGCATCGAGTACTTCCCGACCAGCCCGGTCGCCGGGATCCTCAACCCGGTCGCCCCGCCCCTGTTCCTCGAGGTGGTCGACGGCGCCGACGGGGGGCCTCCGGAGATCCGGGGCTCGGCGTGGTTCGACTATCACTACGAGGGGCCCCCGAACTGCGTCCACGGGGGCGTGATCGCGGCGGCGTTCGACGAGATCCTCGGAGCCGCCAACATCGTGGCCGGCAGTCCCGGGATGACCGGCACGCTGAACGTGCGCTACCGCAAGCCGACACCGCTCCGGTCCGACATCCGCATGGAAGCCCGCTTCCTCGACCGGAACGGGCGCAAGATCCGCACCTGGGCGGCGATGTACCACGGGGAGGTGATGACCGCCGAGGCCGAAGGACTCTTCATCCAGGTGATCCCCCGCCAGATGTTGGCGTTCGCCGAACAGAACGCCGGGGAGTCCGACGCCGGGATCGTCGCCTTCATGCGCGGCGCGGTGGTCGAATTCGAGGAGGGCGGCGGGACCGGTGCCCCCGGTTCGGCGCCCTCGACTCCCGGCGACGGAGCCTGACAGGCGATCCCCGGGTGACGCTCGACGAGCCGGCCGAGCGGGCGCACATCCGTCCGGCCCGGTCCGACGATGCGCAATCCATCGCCGCGGTGCACGTCGACTCGTGGCGGGCCGCCTACCCCGGCCTGCTACCGGACGCGGTGCTCGACGGACTGTCCGTCGGGGACCGGGCTCGTCACTGGGAGCGGATCCTCGGCGTCGCCGCGCCCGGCCAGGTCGTGGTGGCAGAAGTGGGGGACCGGCTGGTGGGATTCGCCCATGTCGGTCCGGCCCACGAAGGGGACACCGGTCCGGCCACCGGGCAGCTGGACGCCATCTACCTCCATCCCGACGTCTGGGGGACCGGAGTGGGCCGCGCGGTCCACGACGCCGGCCTCGACAGGCTCGCCGACGACGGCTTCGTGGACGCGGTGCTGTGGAAGTTGTCCACCAATGCCAGGGCCGGCCGGTTCTACGAGCGACAGGGCTGGGTCCGCGACGGACGGATCCGGGTCCAGCAGTTCGGCGGGACGGTGGTCGTCGACCACCGGTTCGCCCGCGGCCTCCCCACCCGCTGACCCGCGTGCGCGTCGACCCGCCGGCGCCATCGTCCCTACGTCGTACCGGGCCGGGGGCCGTGGAACGGCCGACAGGGCGGGCGGCTCACCCGAGGGCGGAATGGTCCAACCAGAACCGGATGAGGTCGAGATCTCCCGTGGAGGTGAACGCGGCCTCGTCCAGTCGCGTCCGTCGGTAGAGGACGAGGAGGAGCTCGAGCGCCCCCGCCTCGAGGGCGGCATCGGGTTCGCCGCCGTCCTCGGTGAGCGAGAACCCGCCCGGATCGAGCACGACGGTCCACGTTCTCCCGGTGTCGACCGCCGCGAACGTCAGTTCGTCCCCGTCCCCCGTGAGAGCCGCGATACCGGGCGAAAAGGCGGCCGCCGGAGCCAGGTTGACCAGCAGCTCGTCGATGCCGTCGACGGCGATGGACGCATCGACGTGGGGGACGTCCCCCGCGGCCAGCTCGAGGTCGATCCGGTGGAGGAGTGTCTCGTGGAGCTGTCGTCTCGGCCAGAACCGTACGTGCTGGTCGGCCCCCCATGCCCACATGGCGGCGTCCGGGTCCGCGGATCGCAGCGTCCCGACGAGCCTCGCTCCGCCCTCGAGTATCCAACCCGGGTCGACGGGGCCGTCGTCCAGGCCCGTCTCCCCGGAGGGGATCCGCGACTGTGCCCGCCTCCGGACGAGATGTTCGGCCCAGCGATGGACCAGTCCCAGGTGGACGGCCAGGTCGTGCACCGACCAGTCGGGGCAGGTCGGTACCCGGTGCCGTGGGTCGGATCGCCCCAGCACCTCAGCGAACCGGGCGATCTCGACGTCGAGAGCGGCGCACTGTTCGAGATGTTCCACTGGCGAGCAGGCTAGCGAGCGGGCCGGTCGACGGCTCCGACTCCGGGATCGGTGCGGTCCGGTGTTACCATCCCGCGGTGACTGCTCGAGGCACCGGACCGGTCGTCCGTCCGGCGACGCCGGCGGACATCCCGGCGGTCACGGAGATGCTGGTCCGTGCCTTCGACGACGACCCGGTGTCCAAATTCATGTTCGCCGGGCAATGGCGCCGCCGACGTGGGTTGCATTCGTTCTTCACCTCCCAGTTGCGCCACCAGTACGTCCCGAACGGCCACGTGTACACGACCGAGGACCTGAGCGGTGCGGCGTTGTGGGGACCGCCGGGGAGGGATCGCCACGAGGTGCTCGAGCTGCTGCAGCTGCTCCCCACGGCGCCGTACCTGCTCAGTTCGAGGACCCATCGTGCCCTGCGGCTGCTCCTCTCGGTGGAGGCTCTGCACCCGAGAGATCCCCACTGGTACCTCTTCACGCTGGGAACTGCACCGGAACGGCAGGGACAGGGGGTCGGTTCGGCCCTCCTCCGGTCGATGCTCGCCCATGTCGACGAGCTCGGGGAGCCGGCCTATCTCGAGTCGTCGAAGGAGCGCAACGTCCCCCTCTACGCCCGCTTCGGCTTCGAGGTGGTCGACCGGATCCCGTCGAGGTCGGGGAGTCCGGAGATCTGGCGGATGTGGCGGGAGCCCAGGGTCCCCGAGATCTGACCGGTCGTCCGGGGGCGGTGGGACCGACCGGACACCACCCGGTCGGAGGGCAGTACGTACACTTGGTCGATGCCGACGCCAGTGGGTCCCGCACCGCCCGACCCGGACGATCCCGACACGTGGGACTGGGGAGACGACGGCTATGACGACGAGTCGTACCCCCGGCGACAACAGCCGTGGCGTCTCCTGGTGGTCGGCGTCGTGGTGGTGGGTCTCGTCCTGCTGCTACTGGTCAGCGTCCTCTGACCGGTCCGCCGTCCACCGGCGGTCCCTTCAGATCTTCTCGCGCCCTACCCAGTACGGATCGCGCAGCTTGCGCTTGTAGAGCTTTCCGTTGGGGTCGCGGGGCATCGAGTCGGTGAAGTCGATCGACTTCGGCGTCTTGAACTTGGCCAGCCGTGTCGAGCAGTACTCGAGGATCTCGGCGGCCAACTCGTCGGTCCCCTCGACGCCCTCGGCGGGCTCGACGACGGCCTTGATCTCCTCGCCCCAGTCCTCGTGGGGGATTCCGAAGACGGCCACGTCGCCCACCTTCGGAAACCCGAGGAGCACGTTCTCGATCTCGGCCGGGTAGATGTTGGCCCCACCCGAGATGATCATGTCGATCTTGCGGTCCCGCAGGAACAAGAAGCCGTCCTCGTCGATCAGGCCGACGTCACCCACGGTGAAGAACTTGCCGATGCGGTTGCTCTTCGTCTTCTTCTCGTCCTTGTGGTACTCGAAGTCACCGGTCTGCATCGACATGTAGACGGTGCCGATCACGTTCGGCTCGTCGATCCTGTTGCCCTCGTCGTCGAAGATGGCGATCTCGGAGATCGGCCAGGCCCTGCCGACGGTCCCGGGCTTGGTCAGCCACTCCTGGGCGGTGACCAGCGTCCCACCCCCCTCGGAGGCCGCGTAGTACTCGTCGATGGCGTCGCCCCACCAGGCGATCATCCGGTGCTTCACGTCGACCGGGCACGGTGCTGCGGCGTGGATCATGTGCCGCAGCGACGTGACGTCGTACTGCCCACGGGTCTCCTCGGGCAGGGCCAGCAGGCGGTGGAACTGGGTGGGCACCATGTGCGAGGTCGTCACCCGGTACCCCTCGATGAGCCGCAGCATCTCCTCGGGGAGCCACTTGTCCATGACCACGATGGTGTGGCCCAGGTGGATCGAGGCTCCCGAGAAGCGCAGGACGGCTGTGTGGTACAGCGGTGACCCGACGATGTGGACGTTGTCGTCCTGGGGCTGGATGCCGAACAGGAAGAGGATCCCCGACTGACTGAGGGCGGCCTCCTCGGGGCTCAGTCCGCTGAGGGGTCGGAAGACGCCCTTGGGATTGCCCGTGGTACCGGACGTGTAGTTCATGACGTCGCCGATGGTGCGACCCTCGGGGTCGGTGGTGGGCTGGGAGCCGCGCATGCGGGCGAAGGAGCCGAATCCCGGGATGTCACCGACGGCGAAGCAGATGGACGACGGGAGCTCGGCCTCCTCGGCAGCGTCGAGGGCGACGTCGGCGAAGCGCTCGTGGGCCACGAAGGCCTTGGCGCCCGAGTCGGCGAGGATGTAGGCGACCTCGGTGCCGACGAGGTGGTGGTTGATCGGCACGAGGTACCAGCCGGCCTGCAGCGCGGCCAGGTAGAGCTCGAACATCTCCACCCCGTTGGGCAGGAGGGTGGCCACCACGTCCCCCGGTTGGAGGTTGAGCCCTCGGAGCCCGTGCACCACCTGGTTGGCCCGTCCGAGGAGCTCGCCGGCGGTGTACTCGGTCCCGTCGGGTGCAACCAGCGCCAGGTGCCCGGGATCCTCGTGCGCCAGTGCCCAAAAGCCGAGATCGCCCATGTCGTCGCACTCCCCCGTGTCGTCGTGGCCCGGTGCCGTCCCTGCGGCGACGCCACCGGATCCGGATCCCCACCGCGCCGGGAGCCGTGGGACGGGCGACCGGTGGCGGGGAGCGGGGTGGCGCTCGCCCGTTGGGGACGCTAGAACAGGTTCCAGTAGACGGTCAACCTTCCCGGTTGGCGGTGCGCGAGACCGAGCGACGCCCCGCTACGGGACGGGTCGGCCGTCGGACCCCTCGCGGCGGCATCGAGCACGGACTCGGATGCCGACCCGTGCGGGCCGACGGACGGTGTCCGAGACGATCACATTCCGAGACGATCACATGAGGAGCAACGCGCAATGACTGCATTCCTGGACGGCAAGGTCGTGGCCATCACCGGTGCCGGAGGAGGGATCGGCCGGGCCGTCGCCCTGGCCGCAGCGGCCGAGGGTGCACGGGTGGTCGTGGCCGACATCGGTGTGTCGATGGCCGGTGAGGACCCGACGAGCGAAGTGGCCGAAGCCGTGGTCGCCGAGATCGAGGCGGCGGGTGGCGATGCGGTCGCCGTGGCCGAGAGCGTCACCAGGCTGGCCGGCGGGGAGAGGATCGTGGGCGCCGGTGTCGAGCGCTGGGGCCGCATCGACGGCGTGGTGGCCGTGGCCGGGATCCTGCGGGAGCGGATGCTCTTCAACATGGCCGAGGAGGAGTGGGACGCGGTCATCGAGACCCACCTGAAGGGTCACTTCACCGTGTTCCGCGCCGCTTCGGCGATCATGCGCAAGCAGGAAGGTGGCGGCTCATTGGTCGCCTTCACCTCGGGCGCCTTCGCCGGAAGCGTGGCCCAGGCCAACTACGCAGCCGCCAAGGGGGGCATCGTGTCGCTGGTGCGATCGGCGGCGGCCGGCCTCAACCGCTACGGAATCACCGCCAACGCCATCGCCCCGGTGGCCCGCACCCGGATGTCGGCCAACGTGCCGATGGACCTCGCCGAGATGGGCGACCCGGAAGACGTGGCCCCGATGGTCGTCTATCTGCTCTCCGACCGGGCCAGGCACGTGACCGGGCAGGTCTACACATCGGTCGGCCCGAAGATCGCGGTGTGGAACCAGCCCCGCGAAGTGCGGGCGATGTACGCGGACGGCCGGTGGACCCCCGAGCAGATCGCCGACCGCCTCGACTCGACGGTGGGTCAGGAGCGCATGCCCCTGCTCGACCAGCTCGAGGCCTACCGGAAGGCGGCGGAGGCCAAGGCGGCCGCCGAGGCGGAGGCGGCCGGCTAGGCCACGTCGGGGTGCGGTCCGGCCGTCACTCCCTGGGCCCGTCGGACTCGGCCAGCACACAGAACTCGTTCCCCTCGGGGTCGGCAAGCACCACCCACGACTCGTTGCCGGTCTGACCGATCGACGGCCGGGTGGCCCCGAGCGCCTCGAGGCGTTCGACCTCACTCTCGTGGTCGTCGGGGACGAGATCGAAGTGGATGCGGTTCTTGCCCAGCTTCTGCTCGGGCACTCGCACGATCAGGAGGGGTCGGGACCGGCCGAATTCCGGGTGGCCCACGTCGGGCTCGATCCAGATGTCGCCGTCCTCGTCCTCGCGCTGGTCCCAACCCAGGACGGCACCCCAGAACGCGGCGACGACGATCGGATCCACTGCGTCGATCGTGACCGTCTCGATGCTCAAGCCCATGGGTCCCTCCCGCGGTCCGGGTCGGTCCGCCAACCGTTCCGGAGAGCATAGGCCCTGATCCCCCCGGCGCCGGGGCGCAGGTCGGCCGGGGGCCGTGCCCCCGGTGCCGGAGTCCACCACCCTGGTGCCCGTCGTCCGTACAGTGGAGTGACGCGGGCGGCGTGTGCCGGTGGTCGTCACCGCCAGTCGCACTGGAGGTCACCGTGGTCGCTCTCACCGTCGTTCTCGGCGTCGTGGCGCTCCTGCTCGCCGTGGCGGTGGCCGGTCTGCTCCGCAGCCGTGCCGACGCCCTGAGGGTCCTCCGCGACCTCGGCGTCGGCGAGCCGACCCCGGTATTGGACGACGGTCGCGTGCCCGAACCCGCCGACCGGTCGGTCGCGGTGCCGTTCACGACGGGGCTCGAGCTGCTGCCCGACGGGAGCACGACGTCGGCCCCGACGATCGCCGGCCTGACCCCCGAGGGCGATGCGCTCGCCGTGGCCCCCGTCGGCACCGGTCAGCTCACCCTCCTGGCATTCCTGTCCACGGACAGTTCGTGCACCGGGCTGTGGGAGTCCTTCCGCGATCAGGGCGGGCTCGGACTCCCCGACGGGGCCCGGCTCGTCGTGGTCACGGAAGGACCCGACCGCGAGGTGCCCCACGAGGTCGCCGGGCTGGCCTCCCAGGGACTGTCCGTCGTGATGTCGGGTGACGCCTGGGCCGACTACGGGGTGCCCGGATCGCCATTCTTCGTGCTGGTCGACGGCTCGAGCGGCAGGCGGATCGGCGAGGGAGCGGCCGACCACTTCGACCACGTCGCCGAGTCGGTGCGACAGGCCGGGGCGGGCATCGCCGCCCGCTCCACCCATACCGTGGACGTCGGGTCCGATGGGCTGGCACGCCGGTCGGCCGCCGCCCTCGCGCTGGTGGGGTCCGACACGCCGGAGGACCCGGTCCCGCACCCGGCCCCACCCGGCGTCCTCCACGGTCCGACCGACGCACGGATTCCGGATCATGCCACGGACGTCCGTAGGGCGAGTTGAGCATGGCCACACTCCAGGCACACGGGATCACGGCCGAGCTGCCTCCGGGATTCGAGGGACGGATCTCCAGGCGGCTGGCGGCAGGGACCGGGACGGGACCCGCGGTGGCCCAGTTCGCCACCTTCGCCCTACCCGACGCGGTCGGGGACCTCGGGGGTGGCGCGGTCGACCTGATGGAGCACGGCGACGTCTTCGCCGTGCTCGTCGAGTACGGGCCCGATGGCCTGGGCACCAGGCTCTTCGCCCGTCAGGGAATGCCCAGGAAATTGTCGACCGCCAGCTTCCTCCCCGTCGTGCTCCACGGAGGGCCCGCCGGTCGGTCGGGATCCCAGTGGTTCTTCACCGAGGAGCAGCGGCCGTTCACCCTCTACGTCGTGCTCGGTAGCCACGCCCGCCGCTCGGTCCTCGTGCCCCGGGTCGACGCCCTGCTCGCCGGCCTGACCGTCAGCCCGGCGGCCCTGCCTGTCGCCGTCGGGGCGGGACGGGTCTGAGCGGTCCCCGGAGCGCGAAGGCGGTCGGAGGGTCAGGCGCCGTCGGCTGAGTCGGACGGGGTGCCTCCAGCCGTGGCAGGGGTGGCGAGCTCCTCGTCGGCCACCGCTCCGCCGTCGCCAACCGGCTCGGGCCGGGTGTCGCGCCACCGGCGGAGCGGCCCGAGCCGCGAGACGAGCAGGGCGAGCCCCCCTACGGCCAGGGCGACACCGGCGATCTCGACCAGGAACGATCCCAGCGCACCGTCCTGGCCGTGCAGCCACAGCACCTCGTCGAGGAGCCGCTCGATCCCCCAGAGCACCATCCCGACCCCGATCACGATGCCCGCCGGTGGCAGGGGGGCGTCCTGCGCTCGGACCGGCGTACCGTCGGAGGCGACCGACGGTGCGCGCGACCGCAACCACCGCTCGACGAGCAACAGGATCCCGAAGATGGCGAAGTCCCCGATCGCCTGGAAGATCGGCACCGGGACCCTCCTCCCCACCTCGCCGGCATACTCCATCCCGTACCAGGCACGGGTCGCGGCCCCCCCGCCGGACACCATGAGCTGGGGCCCGAGGAGCCGTCCCATGCCCCAGCACGCCATCAGCACGGGCGCCATCAGGTCGGCGAACCGCAGGGTGGGCAGCTGCGGGCAGCGCCTGCGCTGGACGACGATGGCGACCGGCACGGCGAGGATCAGTCCGCCGAACGACGAGAGCCCGCCCTGCCAGATGGCGACGATCTGGGCGGGGTTGGCCGCGTAGTACGAGAGGTGGGAGAGCACCTGCATGGCCCGGGCGCCGACGACGGCGGACACGATGACCCACACGAACAGGCGGGTGACCCACTCCCACGGGTACCCGCGGTCGCGCAGGCGCCGCTCGGTGTAGCGGAGGCCGAACCAGAAGGTCAGGGCGAGTCCGATCCCGTAGGTGTGGACCTCGAGGAACCAGATGTGGAAGGCGACGGGGATCGGTCTCATGGCGGAGTGCACGGTCGGCGGGGGAGGTGTCCCCGGTCACCGGCCAGGTCCTCAGTATGCCCCAGGGGGCCGGTAGGGTGGCCCCACCGTGCCGTTCCGCCCCGTGGGACGGTCACCGACGGACCGCAGGTGGCGGCCGTCGTCCGAGTGAAGGATCGCAGGTGGCGCCATGGGTTCGTTGGAGGGCAAGGTGGCGGTGGTGACCGGCGGAGGCTCGGGGATCGGTCTGGCGACAGCGGCACGTCTGGCCGGGGCGGGCGCATCGGTCGCGGTGGTCGACCTCGACGGGGCCTCTGCCGAGAGGGTGGCGTCCGAACTCGGCGGATTGGCCCTGCAGGCCGATGTCGGACGATCCGACGGGTGGCCGGACATCGTCGACGCCGTCACACGGCGGTTCGGCGGGATCGACCTGGCCCACCTCAACGCCGGGGTCGTCACCGGCGAGGCCGACATCACCGCGGTCACCGACGAGATCTACCGGCGAGCCACCGGCGTCAACGTGGACGGCGTGTTCTTCGGGGTGCGGGCGCTGGTCCCGGCGATGGCCCGGCGGGGCGGGGGGTCCATCGTGGCCACGGCCTCGTTGGCCGGACTGATCGGCTTCTCCCCGGACCCGATCTACTGCCTGACCAAGCACGCCGTGGTCGGTCTCGTCCGCTCACTCGGCCCGCAGTTGGCCGACAAGGGCATCACCATCAACGCGGTGTGCCCGAGCATCGTGGACACCCCGTTGATCGACGACATGCGGGAGGTGCTCGAGTCGAGCGGGTTCCCGCTGATCGACGTCGACTCGGTGTCGACGGCTGTGGTCGACCTCCTCGCTGGCGAGGAGACCGGCGAGGCCATGGTGATCCAGGCCGGCCGTGAGGCGGTCGCCTTCCGCTTCGCCCGGCCTCCGGGTCCCCGGGCGGGCGGGACGGTCGGCCAGCTGCCGCCGAAGGAGTTCGCCGCGCACGACCAGACCTGAGTCGGGGGGCGGGCCGGTACCGGTCAGTCGGCGGGCGGCGACCCGCCGGCGGGAGGGGTGACGTCCCAGCCCCGGCGCCTGAGCTCGTCGACGAGCAGCTCCTCGGGCACCCGTCGGAGCTGGCGGGCCAAGGGCTCGCCGCGGGGGACCGGTCGGCGGGGAGCGGAGACCGGTCCCGAAGACACACCCGGCACACCCGATCCGCCCGATCCGCCGTCGCGCCCGTCCGCCTCGGCCTCGAGCCGTGCGATCAGCGCCGCCGCCTCGTCGTGGGTGAACCGCCCGCCGGCCTGGCGTTGGGTGAGCCCGAGCGGGCCACGGGCGTCCCGGAAGTCGGCGTGCCCGGCCCCTTCGACCAGCGCGGTGAGGTCACGGATCTGTCGGCCGGTGGCCGGGGGGCCGGACGCTTGGCCGAATGCCATGGGCGAGGGGGGACCGATCCGTGCCGGGAGCGCGGCCGGCACGCCCGAAGGGGGCCGGGGCCGGGGCGGAGGGTCCGAGCTCAGACCACCCGGCCGACGCCGGTCAGGCCGTCGGTGCGGACCCCGGTGATGTGCACGTCGGCACCGGTGTAGGGAGCTTCGACCATCGAGCCACCGCCCACGTACATGGCGACGTGCTCACTGCCCCCGGGGCCGTAGAAGAGGAGGTCGCCCGGTTCGATGGCGGCGAGCGGGATGTGGGTGGTGTCGTCGTACTGTGCGCCCGAGTAGTGCGGGAGGCTGATCCCCGCCTGCGCGTAGGCCCACATGACGAGGCCCGAGCAGTCGAACCCGGTGGACGGGCTCGCCCCACCCCAGACATACGGGACGCCGACCTGGCTCTCGGCGGCCTGCACGGCCACCGCCGCGGCGCCCGACAACGGCGGGACGGGCCCGGTCGGCGCGCTGCCCCCACCGCCCGACGAGCCGGAGCCGGTGTTCGTGGTGCCGGTGGGGTCGGTCGCATTCTGCGAGGTCTGGGTGGCCTGAGCAGCCTGAGCAGCCTGGGCGGCTCGAGCGGCCTGGACCTTCTGGTTGAAGGCCGCCTGGGCCGCCGCCTGGGCCGCCGCGGCCTGGGCGGCCTGTTGCTGGGCGACCAGGGCCTGGATGTTGGCGTCCACGCTGTCGAGGGTGCTCTGGTCCTGGCTGGCCAGTGCCGACGCCTGGGATTCGGCACCGGCGAGGCTGTCGCGCGCCGACTGCGCCTGGGACTTCTGCTGCTCGAGCGACGACTGGGTGGAAGCGAGCTGCGCCTGGGCGGTATGGAGATGGTCGATGGTCGACGTCACGTTGCCGGTGGCGATCGACGAGTACTCCGACCGGATGCCGCTCGTGTTCACGTTCGACGTGAAGAGCTGGGTCGCGGTGTTGGACGTGCCCGAGCTCGTGTAGTCGGCGATCGCCTGGACCTGGAGCTGGCTCACGTCGCTGGCGACCGTGCGCTGGTCCTTGGCCATCTGGGCCTGGCTCGACGCGATCTGACCCTGGAGCTGGGCGAGCTTGTAGTCGGCCTCGTTGACCTGTCCGCTGAGCGCGGCGATCTGCGCCTGGGCGGCGTTCAGCTTGGCCGTGATGGCCGCGGCTTGCGCCTTGGCATCGGAGATCTGGTCCGCGGAGGCAGGTGCGGCGATGGAGACCATCGTCGTCGTCACCCCGACCACGGAGGCGACCGCGAATGCCGCGACCACCCTGGCTCGGATCTTCGTGCGACGTGCGGGGCAGGCACCTGGCTCCAACGACGAGTACGGCTCGGCGTGAGTCATATGCGGGCTGATAGTAGTAGGTCAGTACTCGGGTCACAAGGACCCGGAGCGAACTCAAGGCCGTGACCTGGGGTTTTCCGGTTGCCGTCCGGCGCCCCCCACCCGAGGAACCGCGAGGACGGACCACTGACAGCGCTCCGCGGGACCGTTGGTCCGGGGTCACGCGGCTAGGGTCGCGCCCATGGGAGAACACGTCGAATTTCGGAGCGACGGCGGGGTCGGGAGAGGCTACGTGGCCGAGCCGGCCGGAGGATCCGGCGGCACCGTCGGTGTCCTGGTCCTCCAGGAGTGGTGGGGACTGGTCGACCAGATCACCCGCACGTGCGACCGGTTCGCCGAGGCCGGGTTCACCGCGCTGGCACCGGACCTGTACGACGGCAAGGCCGTGCCGCTGACCGAGCCCGACGAGGCGGCCAAGGCCATGATGGCCATGGAGATGGGCAAGGCGGCGAAGCACCTGAGCGGCGCGGTCGACGAGCTCCTCCGGCGTACCGGGCGGGCATCGGTCGGCGTCGTCGGGTTCTGCATGGGCGGCGGACTCGCCCTGGTGCTGGCCTGCCGGCGGCCCGACGCGGTCGGTGCGGTGGTGCCGGCCTACGGGGTGGTGCCGTGGGCCGACGTCCAGCCCGACTACTCGGCGATGACGGCCGCCGTCCTCGGGCATGCCGCCGAGCTCGACAACTTCTTCACCCCCGACGCGGCACGGGCCCTCGAGGCCGAGCTGACCGCCCTCGGCAAGGACGTGACGTTCCACCATTACGCCGGCGTGGACCACGCCTTCTTCAACGAGGACCGCCCCGAGGTCTACGACGCGGCTGCGGCCCAGCTTCTGTGGGATCGCACGGTCGCGTTTCTGCACGAGCGGCTCGACTGAGCCTCCGGCCGGGATGCCGACCGTGGCCGGACGCGGGCTCGTCGAGGACTACCTGACCCTCGGTCTCCGCCTCGGTCGCCACATCGACGGGATGGTCGACGCCTACTACGGTCCGCCGGAGCTGGCCGAGGCGGTGGACGCGGAGCCGATCGCACCTCCCGGGCAGTTGCTCGCCGAGTCCCGTGCCCTGTTGGCGGCCCTCGACGCGGGCGAGCCGCTCGACGGACCGGGTTCGGAAGGCTCATCGGCCGCGGCCCGCCGGCACTGGATCGCGGCGCAGGTCGTCGGGCTGGCCACCACGTGCGCCAAGCTGGCCGGTGAGCCCATCGGCTACGCCGACGAGGTGGAGGCCTGCTACGGGGTGCGGCCGATCCGGGTCGACGAGGAAGCCCTCGCCGACGCCCACCGCCGGCTCGACGAGGTGCTCCCCGGATCGGGCCCGCTGGCCGAACGCCTGGTGGCCTGGCGCGAGTCCCATGCGGTGCCGGTCGACAAGCTCTCGGCCGCCGTGCAGTCGCTGGCCGAGGACCTGCGCGAGCGGACCCGACAGCTGTTCGGACTTCCCGAGGGCGAGCACGTGGAGTTCGAGTTGGTGTCGAACGAGCCGTGGTCCGGGTTCAACTACTACCTCGGGAACCTGCACAGCCGTGTCGCCATCAACACCGACCTCCCGGTGCTGTCGACAGGGCTGGCCCACCTGGTGGCCCACGAGGCCTACCCCGGTCACCACACCGAGCACACGCGCAAGGAGGTGGGTCTGGTCCGCCGGCTGGACCGGTGGGAGGAGTCGATCTTCCTGGTCGGCACCCCGCAGTGCCTGCTCGCCGAGGGGCTGGCCGACCTCGGACTCGAGGTGGCCTGGGGCAGGCACTGCGAGGAGCAGGTCGCCGACCACATGCGGCCCCTCGGGATCCGCTACGACACCGAGGTGGTGGCCGCGGTCGCCGACGCCGGCGAGGCCCTCGGTGCCGTGCGCACCAATGCCGCCTTCCGCCTCCACGAGGACGGGGCCGATCCCGACACGGTCATCGACGAGGTGGCCCGGTGGGGGCTCCTGCCCCGCGATCGGGCGGCCAAGGCGGTGGAATTCCTCATCCACCCGACGTGGCGGGCCTATCTGACCTGCTACGTGGAGGGCCTCCCGCTGTGCCGCGCGTTCACCGCCGGCGACCCGGCCCGCTTCGACCGCCTCCTGTCCGAGCAGCTGACACCGGCCGACCTGAGCGACCAGATCGCCCGGGACGAGGCGGCGGGCCTGGCCGCGGGCTGACCCCCGGTCCGGGACGATCCCCTGGGGCGGGCGGCTCCGGCCCCGTCCGTTTTGGCCCCGATCCGATTGCGCCGTACGATCGGTGCCATGTCCGAACGCTCCCGTTACCTTCCCCGTCGCTCCTGCATGTCCTCACCGGGCTCCAACGAGCGCTTCCTGGCCAAGGCCCCCACCGTGCCTGCCGACATGAGCTTCCTCGATCTCGAGGACTCGGTGGCGCCTCTCGAGAAGGAATCGGCGCGCGCCAAGGTGGCCGAGGCGATCCGGACCCTTCCGTGGGACGACCGGGTGCTGTGCGTCAGGATCAACGCCTGGGACACCGAGTGGACCTACGGCGATGTGATCGAGGTCGTATCGGCCGCCGGCCCCCGCCTCGACGAGCTCATGCTCCCGAAGGTCCAGTCCGCGGCCGAGGTGGTGGCCCTCGACCTCCTGCTCACCCAGGTCGAGAAGACCTGCGGACTCCCCGTCGGCCACATCGGCATCGAGGCGCAGATCGAGACGACCCGGGGCCTCATCAACGTCGAAGAGATCTGTGCCGCCTCGCCCCGCCTCGAGACCATCATCTTCGGTCCCGCCGACTTCGCGGCGTCGATGGAGATGCCGGTGCTCACCGGGGGCGTGGCCATCCCCGAGTACCCGGGTGACCACTTCAACTACGTCTTCTCCAAGATCCTGATGGCCGGCCGGGCCAACGGGCTCCAGGTCATCGACGGACCGTTCCTCAAGATCCGCGAGCTCGACAGCCTGAGGGGGTTCTCCCAGCGGACCCGGGTCCTCGGCTACGACGGGAAATGGGCCCTCACGCCGGATCAGGTCGGTGTGCTGAACGAGGTCTACTCGCCCACCCAGGAGCAGTTCGACCGGGCGTGGGACATCCTCGACGCCTACCAGAAGGCCACCGAGGACGACCGCACCGGCGCGGTCATGTTCGGCGACGAGATGATCGACGAGGCATCGCGCAAGATGGCCACCAAGTTCGTGACCCGCGGCGAGCGGGCCGGCCTGAGCCGCTCGCAGGGCTGACCCGGCCGTCCCGGGGACGGGCCCGCCGCCGGGTCACCCGGCCGTCAGCGGGGCCGGATGCCGTCCAGGACGGTCCGCACCAGCGTGTCGGCCAGGTCGGCGGTCAAGGGCTCGTGCTGCATGGTGATCCGGTAGTAGAGCGGGGCGTAGAGCTGGTCCAGCACCACCGGGATGTCGGTATCCGGGACGATCTGGCCGCGTTCGACGGCCCGGAGGAGAACGGCCGTCGAGGCGTCCCGTCGGGGCTCCAGCCAGTGTGACCGCAGAAGGGCGGCCAGTGCCGGGTCGGACTGGGCCTGCCCGATCAGCTCGGCCATGATCGCTCCGGCCCGGCCGCTGAACGCGCGGATCATGAGTCGGATCTGGCCCGTCAGGTCGGTGGCCAGGTCACCGGTGTCCTCGAACGTCCCCGTCTGCCGGTAGCGGTGGAGGTAGGCGTCCACCGCTACCGAGCCGCGCGAGGGCCACCACTTGTAGATCGTCACCTTGCTCACTCCGGCCCGGGCGGCGATCGCCTCGATCGTGGCGGCCGCGAGCCCGCCTTCGACCAGGAGGTCGGCGGCTGCCTCCAGGACGGCGAGACGCACCCGCTCGCTGCGGGGTCGTCCCGTCCTGGTGGGAGCCGGGGAGGGCGCATCGTGCATGCGGCAACTGTATATCATGAACGATGCGTACAGTAACTATGATAGTGTACGTTTAGTTCAGTTATTCACGGAGGACCCGATGACGCCAGCGGCCGAGCGATCCGAACCCAGACGATCCGGCATCCCCCGGGGACTGGTGGTCGTGTTCGCCGCGGCCTGCGGGCTGTCGGTGGCGAACCTCTACTACGCCCAACCGATCCTGGACGACATCACCCGGTCGTTCGGGACCAGCCAGGCCGCAGCCGGCCTGGTCGTGACCCTGTCCCAGATCGGGTACGCGTTGGGACTGGCGCTGCTCGTGCCCCTGGGCGACATCCTCGCCCGGCGCCGGCTGCTGCCATTGGTGCTCGTGGTCACGACGGCCGGCCTGGTCGTCTCCGCACTGGCGCCCTCGATCGGTGTGCTGGTCGGGGTGGCCCTCATCGTGGGCGCCGGCTCGACGGTGGCACAGATGCTCGTCCCGATGGCCGCCTCCCTAGCCGACGAGACGACCCGCGGACGGGTGGTGGGCCAGGTGATGAGCGGGCTGCTCCTCGGGATCCTCCTGGCCCGGACGGTGTCCGGTCTGGTGGCCGGCATCGCCAGCTGGCGCGCCGTCTACGTGATGGCGGCCGCGGTGACGGTGGTCATGGCCGTCGTGCTCGGCCGCGTCCTGCCCGAGGAGAAGGAGCGTCCGGCCATCCGGTACACGGCGCTGCTCCGGTCGACCGTGAACCTGATGACGACCGAGTCGGTGCTCCGGCGGCGTGCGCTCTTCGGCGCACTGGGCTTCGCGGCGTTCAGCGTCTACTGGACCACCATGGCCTTCGTGCTCGCCGGGTCGCCGTACCACTACGGCGCCGCCACCATCGGCCTCTTCGGCCTGGTCGGCGCGGCCGGGGCGCTGTGTGCGAACCTCGCCGGCCGGTGGGCCGACCGGGGTCTGACCAGGCTCACCACCTTCGTCTTCGCCGTCCTGGTGGCCGTGTCGTTCCTGCCGCTGTGGCTCGGAGGTCACGATCTCACCTCGATGATCGTCGGCGTCGTGATCCTCGACGTCGGTGTCCAGGGGATCCAGGTCACCAACCAGTCGATCATCTACCGTCTCGCGCCGGACGCCCGCAGCCGGATCAACTCGGCGTACATGGTCTGCTACTTCGTGGGCGGTGCGCTGGGATCGGCCGTGGGAAGCCGGATCTACGGGAGCGATCGGTGGGCCGGGGTGTGCCTTCTCGGTGCCGGGATCGGGGCGGTGGCGGTGGCCGCCGCAGTCATCGACGCCGTCCGTCACCAACCGGCCCGCGCCGTGGGGGAGACGGCGTCCGTCGACGCCTGATCCCACGAGCGTTCGACCGCCCCGGTTCGCACGGACCCGCCTACGGTCGCCCGGACCCGCCCCGGTCGGCGATCCACCCCGGCTCCGAGGAGCCGAGCGGTCCGGCCGGCAGGTTCCAACGAAGCGGTGCCCCCTCGACCGAGACCGGGGGAGGCAGCCTCCGTGCGTCCCCCCAAGCCGTCCGTTCGACCGGGCCCGAGGCCTGTGGTGGCACGGGCGGGACGCCGTCCCCGTCCGGGACGGTCCCGACCCCGGCGTCCACGAGCAGCCGGGCCATCCGGGCCAGCGACGTCCGCCAGCGACTCCCGACCCCGTCGGTCCGACGCAGGGCGATCCCGGAGATGGCGGCGGCGGCCAGGAGGTAGCCGGTGGCGTGGTCGAGGGCCTGGACCGGAAGCGGCACCGGGTGGTCGGTACCCTCGGCACGCATGCCGGCGTCGGCGATCCCCGAGCTCATCTGGACCAGGCTGTCGAATCCCCTGCGTGTCGCCCACGGACCGGTGAAGCCGTAGGCGTCGAGGCTCACGTCGACCAGTCCGGGCCGCGCGTCGTCGCGTCGGTCGGCACCGATGCCGAGACCCTCCAGCGCATCGGACCGGTAGCCGTGGACGAGGACGTCGGCGGACGCGAGCAGGGCGAGGAGGTGGTCCCGACCCGCCGGCAGGCGCAGGTCGAGTCGGGCGCACCGCTTGCCCAGCGTCACCTCGGGCACGATGGGCGGCTCGTCCCAGTTCGGCGGGTCGATCCGCAGCACCTCGGCCCCCCATCCGGCGAGGAGCCGCGTGGCCACCGGCCCGGCCAGCACGCGGGTGAGGTCGAGCACCCTGACACCCTCCAACGGTCGGTCGCCCCGGCCGGATCGTTTCCCCGCCGGAGCCGCCGAGGTCCGATCGACCCGGACCAACGCCTCGCCGGCCACGGCGCGCCCCTGGGGGTGGGCGTCCCACGCTGCAGCGGTGCGCATGGCGGCCGCGGCGCCACCGCCGGCCACGACCGCCTCCTCGAGGCCCTCCGCCGTCCAGGCGGCGACCGCCTCGGCCACGGCCACCCGATCCCCGGGCACCCCGAGCGCGGCGACCGCGGCCGCACGATGATGAGGTGCGTTGGTGTGCAGCCTGATCCACCCGTCCGACGTGGCGTAGTCCCCGGCGATGGCGTCCCATGCCGCGGGGGGCGACCAGCCCGACGGGCGGATCGAGGAGGCGAACCAGGCCGAGGCCAGGTCCCGGTCGACCGATACCGCCCGGGCACGTCCCCCGTCCAGCGCCGCCAGCCCGGCCAACGACGCCCCGGCGGCGCCCACCGAGGCCTGGGCGAGGTCGCTCACGGCGAAGACCGAGGGGAGTGATCCGCCACCGGTGAGGTCGACCGGTGGAGGGGGCGACGGGACGGCCAACGCGTCGAGAAATCGGTCGAGCAGCCGGTAGGCCGGATCGGTCACCTCCCCATCGTGTTGCCCCTGCCCGCCTGCGTCAACCGGATCAGAACCGCGTCAGGGGTAAAGAGAAGGCACGGAGTTGTCGATGACGACCACATGGATTCGACCGTGCACTTCGACACCGATGACCCCGAGTTCCAACGCGGCTTCGAGATCGGGATCCTGTGGGAGCGATTGAGCGCCGACGGTGCCTGCCACATGGCAGTCAGCGCGTCCAACGCCGAGATGGTGCTGCGCGTGGCCAAGGCGTTCGACTGTGTGTTCTCCGGACAGGAACTGGCCGACGACCAGATCTCGGTGGAGCTCTACCGGGTCAACAGCGACTCGTAGCCGGGCCCGTCCCGGCCCGCACCGGTCGGGCCGCGCCCCGGGTAGACCCCGTGCCCCGGGACGTTCCTAGCGCCGGACCGCCCGCCAGCAGCGACATCCCATCGGTACGTCGAACGTGCCGTCGGGGTGCGGAGCGGCGAGCTCGGCGACCCGTTCCCTGATCCGCTCGACCTCGGCGCCGCGCCGGCTCGCGGGCAGGGTGATCATCGAGCTGTAGGTCTCGGCCAGACCGACCAGCTCCTCACCGGTCAGGGCGAGCGTCCAGGTGGTCGTCGTCGTGTCGAGGTCGTCGAAGGGGGCGTCGGCCGGGAGCACGAACCGGTGCCGCTCCCGCGGGGCGGCCCGGTCCCCGGACGGCGGGTCCGGCCGTCCGAGCAGTGACCCGACCCAGTCCACCGACCGGTCCACCCCGTTCCAGACGATGCCCAGCACGCCACCGGGTCGCAGGACCCGGGCGATCTCGGCCAGGGTCAGATCACCGTCCATCCAGTGCCAGGCCGACGAGACCGCGACGGCGTCGGCGGACGCACCCGCCACGGGGAGGCGCTCGGCAAGCGCGCACACCGCGAGGACCCCGGGGGAGCGCCGGCACAGGACCTCGAGCATCCTCGGATCGGGCTCGACCGCGATGACCCGTTCCGCACGCTGGGTCAGCCGGCGGGACAGTGCGCCCGTCCCGGCACCCAGGTCGAGTGCGGTGCCGCACGGTTCCCGGAGGACCCACTCGACGGCCGAGGCCGGCGGAGCGGGCCGGAAACGGTCGTAGGTCTCGGCGATCGCACCGAACGACCGCGCCCGGACGGACCTGCCGGCCCGGTCCACCTGTTTCAGCCGTCGGCCAGGAGACGGCGGGCGATCACCTTGAGGCACAGCGTCTCGTCGGCCCCTTCGAAGATCGACAGCACCCGTGCGTCCACGAAGTAGCGGCTCACCGGGTATTCCTCGGCGTAGCCCATGCCCCCGTGGATCTGGAGTGCCTCGCGGGTGACCCATTCGGCCGCCCGGCACACGTAGGCCTTGATCATCGAGGCCTCGAGGGTGCCGCCGCCCTTGGACATGAGCAGCGCCACCTCGTAGGAGAACTGCCGGGACGCCTGGATGAGGACGGCCATCCTGCCCAGCTTCACCCGGGTCAGCTCGTAGTCGAGGATCGGTGCCCCGAAGACCACCCGGTTCCCGGCGTACTCGAGGGCGGCCTCGTAGGCGGCCTGCATGACCCCGACGGCACGGGCCGCCGTCTGCAACCGCCCGTTCTCGAATCCCCGCATCTGGAGGTAGAAGCCCTTGCCCAGCCCTTCGGGGCCACCCACCAGGTTGGCGTCGGGCACGAACCAGTTCTCGAAGGCGACCTCGTAGGAGTGCATGCCCCGGTAGCCGAGGGTGTCGATGGCCCGGCCCTCCATCTTGCCGGTCGAGTCGTCCGGCCGGCCGTCGGCGCCCGGCTCCTGGGTGAACCGGAACCCGTGGCCGTCGGCCGGAGGCTTGTCGACCAGGAAGATGGAGAGCCCGCGGTGGGCGGCCGACCGGTCCGGGTCGGTACGGGCCAGCAGCAGGAGCACATCGGCCCGGGCGGCGAACGTGCACCACGTCTTCACGCCATTGACGAGCCAGCCTCCCTCGGTCGGGACGGCCGAGGTCATCACGCCGGCCACGTCGGACCCGTAGTCGGGCTCGGTGACGGCGACGGCGCCCAGCACCTCGGCGGAGGCGAGCCTCGGGAGCCAGTACTGCTTCTGCTCCTCGGTGCCGCCGTGGACGATGGCCCGGGTGAGGATCTCGGGACGGGTGATCAGCGACCCGCCGGCGCCGAGCGAGCCCCAGGACAGCTCCTCGGTGGCCACGACCATCCCCATGTAGTCGGATTCGCCGCCCGTGGCGAAGCCGCCGTACTCCTCGGGTACCGACATCCCGAAGCCGCCCATCGCCGCCATGCCCGAGATGATCTCCTCGGGGATATCGGTGTTCGCCCGGTGGATGTGTTCGGCACGGGGGCGGATCTGCTCCTCGGCGAACCGGTGGAAGGTCTCGCGCACCAGCTCGAAGTCGGGGTCGAGGTGGCGGCCTCCCGGGCTGGCGGCCAGCGAGGCCACGAAGTCCGGACGGCGGTAGGTGGCGACGAAGCGCTCGATCGGGGCCATCCAGTCGGGTCCGACGCCCCACTCGGCCGAGCGTCCGACGATGCGTGAGGCCAGGTCGGCCACGGCATCGGCCACGAAGGCGCAGGCGATGCGGGACTCGGTGTCGCCGTGGGCGCCGTAGGCGAGGACGGCCTGGGCCGTCCGGACGGCGGCGGCGGCGTGGGACACGTCGTAGGCGACGGTCTGCACGGCGTCGGGCCCTCCGGCGGCGGCCATGGCGCCGATGCCTGCGTCGACGACCGACCTGGCCACGGCCACGGCGTCGGCCGCGGCGAGGAGGTCCGGAGCGGGAATCGGGTCGATGGTCACCGCCCAACAATACTGGCCCGTCCGGGCACCCGGACAGCCGGTACCCCGACGTCCGGGCGTCCGTTCAGGTGGAGCGGACCTGCGCCACCACGGTCACCAGGGGCGGGAGGACCACGGGATCGTCCCCCGGGTCGACCCCGGTCAGCACCTCCAGGTAGTCGGCCACCGGACCCGGCCCCACGCCGGCCGGCGCCTCCGCCCAGGCGTCGACGATGTCGAGGCCGGCCTCGCGGACGAGCGCGGGGAGGAGGGCGCCGATGTCGGGATGGCGGGCCCCCGGCATCGAGAAGGGCCGCCCGTCGATGCGCCCGGCGGAGGTGATCGGCTCCTGGGCGACGACCCATCCTCCCGGACGGGTGGCGGCGGCCATGCGCTCCAGGACGACGGCCGGGTCGACCACGTGGAGGAGGAGGAACCGGCAGAACGCCAGGTCCACCGGCTCGGGGAGCCGCAGGTCCTCGCCCGCCTGGGTGATGGCCAGGACCTGACTGTGGGCGGCCGCGGCGGCGGCGACCTCGTCCCGGGCGGTGGGATCGCTGTCGACGGCGTAGACCCGACCGTCACGTCCGACGATCTCGGCCAGTGCCACGGTGACGTCGCCCCCACCGGCGCCGACGTCGACACAGGTCCAACCCGGCCCGATCCCCAACCGGTCGAGGGCGGTGGCGAGCGGTCGCCGGTAGACGTCGTCGCGCAGTCCACGCAGTTCCATGGGCGCAACGTTACCGGTGGCCCCGTGGCCACCCCGTCGTCGCAGGGTGGCCCGGAGGAACCGGTAGCCTCACCCACGTGAAGGTAACCATGATGCTCTGTGACTCCGCCCAGGTGGCCGACGGCAAGCTCTACGTGCTGGGGGGCGGTTGGAGCATGACCGGGCCCGACCCGGTCCCCTCGGCCATCGCGCTGAAGATCGACGTGGGATGGCACGAGGCGGACACCGCCCACCACTGGGAGCTCTACCTGGAGGACGCCGACGGCGGCCCGGTGCTCGTGCCCACGCCGGACGGCGAGCACCCGGTCGAGGTCCGCGGCGAGTTCACCGTCGGCCGCCCGCCCGACGTGCCCGAGGGCTCCCCGGTGGACGTGGCCCTGGCCGTCAACCTGGGCCCCCTGCCCCTCAGTCCCGGAACGCGCTACACCTGGAGGATGGCCATCGACGGCGAGAGCCACCCGGACTGGGTGTTGGCGTTCACCACCCGTCCCCTTCCACCCCAGGCCTGAGGTCCGGTGGCCTGCCCGGTGTCGCCTGTCGCCCGACGGCTGGACGGCCCCGGTCGCGGCGTACTACACCAGCGGTCATGAGCACGTACGACCGCCCGTTCGGCCGCCACTTCGAGGACTTCGTCCCCGGCGACATCTACCGGCACTGGCCGGGCAAGACCATCACCGAGGCGGACGACCACCTCTTCTGCATGATCACCATGAACCACCACCCGTTGCACACCAACGCGTGGTTCGCCGAGAACGAGTCGGTCCAGAAGAAGAACGTGGTGGTGGGCAACCTGGTGTACTCGCTGGCCCTCGGGATGAGCGTCCCCGACGTCAGCGGCGCGGCCATCGCCAATCTCGAGGTCGAGTCGCTGCTCCACCGGTTCCCTACCTTCCACGGCGACACCATCTACGCCGAGACCAAGGTCATCGACAAGGCGGAGTCGAAGTCGCGGGAGGACCGCGGCGTGGTGACGGTCGAGACCAAGGCCTTCAATCAGCACGGCGACGAGGTCTGCTTCTTCCGTCGGAAGGTCATGGTGTGGAAGGAGGCGTTCGCCCCGGCCCGCCGTCGGCCCTACGGGGACGACGTCTGGGGTTGAGCCCGTGCCGACGGGCGTGACGGCGCGGGCCGCCTCGCAACTGCGCGGCTTCGGCGCCTCAGTCGCCGCATGGGGGACAGCAGGAGGGGGGACCCGCCGGCCCGACCTGCCGTGGCGCCGCACCAGGGACCCGTGGGCCGTCCTGATCAGCGAGATGCTGGCCCAGCAGACCCAGCTCTCGCGGGTGGTGCCCGCCTATCACCGGGTCCTGGCAGCGTTCCCGGACCCGTCGACGTGTGCCGCGGCCCCGCTCGGCGACGTACTGCGGGCCTGGGAAGGCATGGGGTACAACCGCCGGGCCAAGAACCTGCACGGGGCGGCGCAGGCGATCGTCGCCGACCACGACGGCGCGGTTCCCGACGACCTCGATTCCCTGCTGGCCCTGCCCGGCGTGGGTCCGTACACGGCGCGTGCCGTGCTCGCCTTCGCCTTCGGGCATGACGTCGGGGTGATCGACACCAACGCCGGCCGGGTGATCGCCCGTGGCGTCGCCGGTCGACCCGTCGGTGCGACCGAGGCGCAGGCGACGGTCGATGCCATGGTCCCGCCCGGTGGGGGGTGGGCATTCGGGCAGGCCCTGCTCGACCTGGGCGCGACGGTCTGCACGGCACGGAACCCGGTCTGCGGCTCGTGCCCTGTCCGCCGCCGGTGCCGGTGGTGGGCCGCGGGACTGGCGGACCCGGACCCGGCCCGTGGTTCGGCCGGGGTATCGGTGGTCCAGGCCCGGTTCGCCGGCTCGGAACGCCAGGGTCGCGGGCGGCTGGTGGCCGCCCTCCGCTCCGGTCCGGTTGCCGGCGACGGCGTGGCCGCGGCCGCCGGCTGGCCGGACGACCCGGCACGGGCGTCGCAGGTGGCCGACCGCCTGGTGGCGGAGGGCCTCGCGGTGCGGGACCGGGTCGGTACGCTCCGACTGCCCTGAGCGGACCGACCGGCGGTGAGGACCGCCCCGTGGTCCGGGGCGACCGCCCCGTCAGCCGGCCAGGAACCGGAGCACGTGGTCGTTGACCTCGTCCGGACGCTCCAGGTGGAGGAAGTGGCCGGCGCCCTCCACGACCACGAGCTCCGAACCCGGCGCCATCACATCGGTGACCGGACCGATGACGTCGAGTCCCATGCACCCGTCGGCGGCCCCGTGCAGGTAGAGGGCGGGCTGGGGGGCGTCGGTCTCGCCGGCGGCCTGGGCCGCGGCCGCGGTCGGGTCCTCCGGTGGCGGACCCGACATGGCCCGGTAGTAGCCGATGGCCGCGGAGAGGTTCTCCTCGGCGCCGAGTGCCTCCTTCGCCCGTGCCGCGTCCCAGGCGCCGTCGTACCCGGGGGACCAGTCCGCCCAGAGGCGGTCGATGAAGGCCTGGTCGTCCATCCCCACCGCGAATTCGGCCAGAGGCGTCTGGAAGAAGAAGATGTACCAGCTCCGTCGGAGTTGCTCGTAGGCGAAGAATCCGAAGCCCATCGACCGCACCGGTGGGACGGCCATGGTGACCATCTTCGACCAGCGGTCCGGCTCGTGGGCGGCGGCGGGATAGGTGAGCAGTGCACCCCAGTCGTGGCCGATGATGACGGCGTCGCCGTCGCCACCCAGCGCTTCGTGCAGTGCGCAGGCGTCGAGGGCCAGGGACCCGGTGTCGTAACGGCCGTCGGACGGCACCGAGGTCGGGGCGTACCCGCGCAGGAACGGCGCCACGGCGTGGTAGCCGGCCCCGGCCAGGCGGGGGAGGAGGTGGCGCCACGTGTGGGCGGTGTCCGGGAACCCGTGGAGACAGAGGGCGAGGGGGCCGTCCTCGGGCCCGCTGGACAGGTAGCCGAAGTCCAGGCCGTTGGCCGCGACGCGACGGATGCCGTCGCCCGACGTCGAGTGGTCGTCCATGGGCCGACGGTAGCCCGTGAGTCCGCCCGTCGCCGCGGCTAGCCTCGTCACCCTGTGCGAATCACCTACTTCGGCGTCCGCGGTTCGTGTCCCTGCTCGTCCGACCAGCAGCGCCGGTACGGGGGGAACACCTCCTGCGTCCTGGTCGAAGTGGCCGGCGAGCCGCCGCTGATCCTCGACATGGGCACCGGCCTCCGTGCGCTCGGCGTCCACCTCAACGTCCCGTTGATGGCGTCGGGCAAGCCACTGCGTGGGAACGCCCTGCTCACGCACCTCCACTACGACCACGTGCTCGGCACGCCGTTCTTCTCGCCGATGCGCGATCCCGGCGCGCTGCTCGAGATCTACGGTCCCGCCCAGTCCGACGGCTCGCTCCAGGTCACCATGGCCAGCATGGTCAAGCCTCCGTTCTTCCCGGTGCACATGGACGAATTCCGGGGCGAACTCCGCTACCACGACCTCGGGCCCGCCGACGACTTCGCCCTGGGGGGCGTCGCGGTCAAGGTGCGCACCATCCCCCACATCGGCAACACCCTCGGCTTCCGGATCGAGGCCGACGGCGTGGGCGTCGCCTACCTGTCCGACCACCAGGCGCCGGTCGACCGGTCGACGGTGGACGACGCGGTGCTCGACCTGTGCGAGGGTGCCGACCTCCTGATCCACGACGCCCAGTACACCGAGGAGGAGTTCGTCGAGCTCTTCGACTGGGGGCACTCCACGCCGGCCTACGCGGTCCACGTGGCCACCGAGGCCGGGGTCGGCCGGCTCGACCTGTTCCACCACGACCCGGGCCACAGCGATCGACAGATCGACTCGATGCTGCGGGCGGCGCGCCAGATCGCCCACTCCTCCGGCAAGGTCGAGGTCAACGCGGCCAAAGAGGGCGCCTCGTTCGAGGTCCAGGAACGGTGACCGTGGCCGACGGGACGAGCGGGGACGCCCCGCCCTTCGACCTGTCCGGGTTCAAGGACGCCATGAGCCGGTTCACCACCGGGGTGACCATCGTGTCGGGGATCGAGGACGGCGAGCCGGTCGGCTTCACGTGCCAGAGCTTCGTGTCGCTCTCGATCGATCCGCCCTTCGTGGCGGTGGCGCCGGCCCGTACGTCGACCAGCTGGCCCCGGATCGCCCGCTCGGGCAGCTTCTGCGTGAACGTCCTGGCCGAGGACCAGGAGGCGCTGTGCAGGGGATTCGCCGTCTCCGGCGGCCCGAAGTTCGACGGCGTCGGGTGGCACCCGGCGCCGGGCACCGGCTCGCCGGTCATCGAGGGGTGCCTGGCGTGGGTGGACTGCCGGGTGGAGCTGGTCCACGACGCCGGCGACCACGAGCTGATCATGGGTCGGGTGCTCGACCTCGGCGTCGGGGAGGGATCACCCCTCCTCTTCTTCCGGAGCCGGTTCGCTACTGTGGCGCACGACAGCCGAGCGCAAGGCGAGGGGTAGCCAGTATGCCGAAGATCATCGAGTCCGACGTGATCCGGGACGTCATCATCGTCGAGCCCGACGCCCACGGCGACGAACGGGGCCGCTTCGTCGAGACCTACCGCCGGAGCTGGTTCCCGCTGGGCCGCGAGATGATCCAGGGCAACCGGTCGACCAAGCAGGCCGGTGCCGTCGTCGGACTCCACTACCACCTGCACCAGTCCGACTACTGGTACGTACTGGCCGGAACGGCCCGGGTGGTCCTGCACGACCTGCGGCAGGGCTCGCCCACCGACGGGGCCACGCTCTCCCTCGACCTCTCGGGGGACCACGACCGGGGTCTGTTCATCCCCCCGGGCGTGGCCCACGGATTCGCCTCATTGACCGATCTGACCCTCTGGTACCTGGTCGACGGCTACTACAACCCCGAGGACGAGCTCGGTGTGGCCTGGGACGACCCCGCCATCAACGGCGACTGGGGCCTTGCCGACCCGGTGCTCTCGAACCGCGACCAGGCCAACCCGCTCCGCTCCGAGATCCCCCCCGGTCGCCAGCCCTATGCGGGCCTCCGCACCTGACCGTTCCCTCCGCGGCGAACCGACCCGCAGCCCGGTGCCGGTCCGGTGGCCCGTCCCGACCGGTGGACGGTGCGTACCGACCGCCCGTCGGTCTGGGAGACTCCCCGCATGACAGCGCTACCCGGAACCGTCCCGGACGTGGCGTCGGTGTCCGCCGGCCTCGGCACCCCGTCGACCGGGGTCCTCGTCACCGGCGCGGGTTCGGGCATCGGCCGGGCCACCGCCCTCGCCCTCGCCGAGGTGGGACGGCCGGTCGCCATCTGGGACATCGACACCGACGGCGCCCGGGAGACGGCCGCACTCTGCCGCGACCGGGGGGTGGTCGCCCATGAGGCGACGGTCGACGTCACCGACTCCGCGGCCATCGGCGGTGCGGTCGGGGCCGCAGCATCGGCACTCGGTTCGCTCGGCGGATTCGTGCACGCCGCCGGCGTCTCGGGGGCGGCGACGGTCGACGACATCGACGACGCCGTCTGGGATGCCACCATGAACGTCAACGTGCGGGCGGCGGCAATGGTCTGCCGGCAACTGGTGGAGCCGTTCCGCCAGGCCGGTCCCGGCTCCGCCGTGGTGCTCATCTCCTCCATCGAAGGGCTCTTCGGGAGCGGCATCCTGACGGCCTACTGCGCGTCGAAGGGAGGCGTGCTGGGCGTCATGCGCTCGTTGGCGGAGCGATTCGCCATGGACGGGTTCCGGGTCAACGCCGTGTGCCCGGGGGCGGTCGCGACCCCGATGCTCGAGCCCGCCTTCGCCCTCCCCGGGTTCCGTGAGCAGCTCGAGGAGCGCACGCCCCTCGGGCGGATCTCGTCCCCGGACGAGATCGCCCGGCCGATCCGGTTCCTGCTCTCGGCGGAGGCCTCGTTCATCACGGGCACCCATCTGACCATCGACGGCGGCCTGACCGCGGTCACGGCGATCTAAGGGCCCGACCTGGGGCGACGCGTCCCGTCGACGCCCGACTGCCGTCCAGCGGCGTCACCCCGCACCGCGACCCGCTCCGGTTTCGGGGTTGAATAGACCGAATGTGGGCCGTGGCGTTCGTCATCGTGGTGCTGGTCGTGGTCGCGCTCGCGGTCGTCCTCGTGCGTCGACCCCGGGGTGACGACGTGCACTCGGTCCGGAACTACAACCAGGCCCTCGGAACCCTCGAACACCTGTCGGAGCGCATCGGGCCACCCATGGTCCGCCCCGTCGCCCGCCATGCTCCGCCCGGTGCGTCGGGCCCGTCCGACGAGCACGCCGTGCCGCCTGTACCGGTCCGGGGGACGGACCAGTTCCCGGACCCGGACGCCCCGATCGTCTTCGACGAGGCCCGACCCCTCGACCGGAGCCGGTTCGGGGTGATGGTCGACAGCACCCCGACCCCGAGGAGCGACCGGGCACAGCGCATGGCACTCGACTCGATGAACCGCCGCCGGCGGTCCGGAAGCTGGGTCGTCGTGGTCGTCGTGATCGTGGCGCTCTTCGCCGGTCTGGCCCTGCTCGGGAGGCACAAGCCGCACACGGGCGCCCATGCCGCCTCCACGACCGGGCCGTCGACGGGCACGGACGGCCACCGGGCTTCCCACCGGGCCGCCAAGCGGACCCGTCCCACCTCCACCACCCGGCCTACGCCGACCACGCTCCCGGCACGGTTCGTGGCCACGACGACGTCCCCGTCGGGCACGTCCGCCGACTACACCGTGCCCGAGGACTCGTTCCAGATCACGGTCACCGGCACAGGCGCGTGCTGGGTCGAGGTGGACTCGGCCACCACCGGCGCCGGGGTGTGGGCGGGCGAGCTGTCGGCCGGCAAGGTGCAGAACGTCCAGGCGACCGGGGCGACCTCGGTGCAGTTGGGCACCGCCAACGCGACCCTGTCGGTCGACACCGTCCCGGTGGTGCTCCCGACGACGTTGCACGCACCGTTCGTCGCCACGTTCACGCCATCGGCGGCGGCCGTCGCTGCCGCAGGTCCCGCGACGACGACCACGACCTCGGGCCCGGGTTCGACGTCGACCACGGGCACCGGCTGAGCCCCGGTCGGGACCCGCCCGCGGTCGGGGTGCTCCGGTGGCGTGGTCAGCCCGGGGGTGCCTCCGGGTAGGGGCGGGGCCGTGCATCGGCGAGGCCCAGGGCGTCGAGCACGAATGCGTAGACGAAGGCCTCGTCCTTCCAGGCCTCGTAGCGTCCGGACGGACCACCGTGGCCTGCTCCCATCTCGGTCTTGAGGAGGACCCGGTTCGCCGGATTGGCGGCGCGCAGCTTGGACACCCACTTGGCCGGCTCCCAGAATCCGACCCTGGGGTCCGACAGCCCGGCGGTGGCGAGGATGTCCGGATAGCGGACGGGGCTGCCGTCGGGTCGGGTGGAGGCCACGTTGTCGTAGGGGGAGTAGCCCTTCATGACCCGGTAGATGTCGGGGTCCTCCACCGGGTTGCCCCACTCCTCCCACTCGGTCACGGTGAGGGGGAGGGTCTCGTCGGAGATGGTGGTCAGGCAATCGACGAAGGGCACCTCGGCGACGATGGCCCGGAACAGCTCGGGGGCGGAGTTGGCCACCGCGCCCATCAGCAGGCCACCCGCGCTCCCGCCCCTGGCCACCAGCCGCCCGGGTGAGGTCCATCCGCCGTCGACCAGGTGGCGGGCGCAGGCCACGAAGTCGGAGAACGTGTTGGGCTTGGCCGCGAACTTCCCCTCCTCGTACCAGCGGCGGCCCATCTCGCCGCCACCCCGGACGTGGGCGATGGCGAACACGAACCCCCGGTCGAGGAGGCACAACCGCAGTGTCGAGAAGGTCGGGTCCATCGACAGCTCGTAGGAGCCGTAGCCGTACAGGAGGCACGGTGCTCCGTCCCCGGTCGCTCCCGAACCGGGAGCGACCACCAGGTCGGGCCGGTAGACCAGCGAGATCGGCACCCGGGTGCCGTCGTCCGCGGTCGCCCACTGCCGCTCGGTGCGGTAGCGGGCCGGGTCGAAGTCCCCCAGGACGGGCTGGCGCTTCAGGAGGGTGAGCTCCCCCTCGACCAGATCGAGGTCGTAGACCGAGCGGGGTGTGGCCAGCGAGGTGTAGCCGTAGCGCAGCACCGTAGAGTCGTACTCGGGATTGGCCTCGCCCCACACGGTGGAGGGCGTCTCGTGCTGGTCGACCGGGGTCGACGTGCCGGTGGCCAGATCGACGACCCGGATCCTCGTCTCGCCACCCTCGCGTTCGTAGACGGCCAGGTGGTGGGCGAAGGGGTCGACGGCGTCGAGGCGCACGCCGTCCCGTGCCGGGACGACCTCGGCCCAGCGGGAACGTCCGGGGTCGTCCTCGGGTGCCTCCATGAGCCGGAAGTCCTCGGCGCCGTCGTTGGTGACGATGAGGAACCGAGCCCGACGGCCGGTCCCGGGGTCGCCCCGGTCGTGGTCCACCGTGTACTCGACGCCGTGCCTCCGGGGCTCGACGACCGTGAAGGTGCCCGTCGGTTCGTCGGCGTCGAGCACCCGCACCTCGGAGGTCACCTTGGAATCGAGGCCGCAGAGCACGAACCGGTCGTCCTTGGTCCGGCCCACGCCGAGGTAGTAGTGGTCGTCGGGCTCCTCGATGACCACCACGTCGGTGGCGGGATCGGTACCGACCCGGTGCCGCCACAGCTGGAACGGGCGCATGGCCTCGTCGACCCGTACGTAGAAGACGGTGGTGTTGTCGTTGGCCCAGGCCGCCCCGTACGAGGTGTCCTCGATCGACTCCCCCGACTCGGCTCCCGTCGTCAGGTCGCGGAAGCGCATGGAGTAGCGCTCGCCCCCGGTCGTGTCCGTCGAGTACACGAGCCAGCGGTGGTCGGGACTGATGGCGAAGTTGCCCAGCGAGAAGTAGTCGTGTCCCTCGGCCAGCACGTTCTCGTCGAGGAGGACCTCCTCGACGTCGACCGGCCCGTCCGCCGGCCTGCGGCAGTGGATGCCGTAGCTGCAGCCCTCGACCGAGCGGCTGTAGTACAGCCAGGGCCCCTTGCGCACCGGGACCGAGAGGTCGGTCTCCTGGATCCGGGCGACCATCTCGGCGTAGAGCGCCTCCTGGAGGGGCACGGTGCCGGCCATCACCGCCTCGGTGTAGGCATTCTCGGACTCGAGGTGGGCGATGACGTCCCGATCCTCCTTGTCCCGGAGCCAGTACCAGTCGTCGATGCGCACGTCGCCGTGGGCTTCGAGGACCACCGGCCGCCGCTCGGCGACCGGTGGCACGGGTGGTCCGGAGGTGCTGCTCGTGCTGGGGTTCTCGGCCATCCGCACACAATGGCACGACGAACTCACGGGTCGGCCTCACGGGTCGGCGCCCGTCGGGTGGCCGGACGGAACCCGGCCGGCGCCGGTGCACCCGACCGTGGCCGTCGGCGGGCCGCGCGGCCCGGGTGCGGGAGTTGTTACTATCTGGATAGGGGAAATAGCCGGCCCCTCCCGCCGACCAGGAGCGCCCATGACGACCACCGACCTCGACCTCGGGAAGTACAAGCTGGGTTGGTCCGACGAAGAGGACTACGTGTTCAAGCCCAAGAAGGGCCTGTCCGAGTCCATCGTGCGCGAGATGTCGGCCATGAAGAGGGAACCCGACTGGATGCGGGACTTCCGGCTGCGGGCCCTCCAGCGCTTCGAGAAGCGCCCGATGGCCGAGTGGTTCGCGGTCAACATGCCCGACCTCGACTTCGACGACATCTACTACTACATCAAGCCCACGTCGGGACAGGTGGAGGACTGGAACGACCTCCCCGACGCCATCAAGAACACCTACGAGAAGCTGGGAATCCCCGAGGCCGAGCGGAAGTACCTGGCCGGCGTGACCGCCCAGTACGAGTCCGAGGTCGTGTTCCACCGCAACCGCGAGGACCTCGAGGCGCTCGGCATCATCTTCTGCGACATGGACACCGCGGTCCGCGAGCACCCGGAACTCGTCCGGAAGTACTTCGGGACGATCATCCCCCCCAACGACAACAAGTTCGCCGCGCTCAACTCGGCCGTCTGGTCGGGCGGCTCCTTCATCTACGTCCCCCCCGGCGTCGTGGTCGACCAGCCGCTCCAGGCCTACTTCCGGATCAACGCCGAGAACATGGGCCAGTTCGAGCGGACCCTGATCATCGCCGACGTCGGGGCCCAGGTGCACTACATCGAGGGATGCTCGGCACCGGTGTACACCTCCGACTCACTCCACTCGGCCGTGGTCGAGCTCGTCGCCCTCGAGGGGTCGAGGATCACCTACACGACCATCCAGAACTGGTCGAACAACGTCTACAACCTGGTCACCAAGCGGGCCCGGGCCGAGGCGGAGGCACACGTCGAGTGGATCGACGGCAACATCGGCTCCCGGCTGACCATGAAGTACCCGAGCGTGTACCTGATGGGCCCCAAGGCCTCGGGCGAAGTGCTGTCCGTCGCCTACGCCGGGGCCGGTCAGCACCAGGACGCCGGAGCGAAGATGATCCATGCCGCGCCCGAGACCACCTCGACCATCGTGTCGAAGTCGATCTCGAAGGACGCCGGCGTCACCACATACCGGGGGCTCGTGCACGTCGACGAGGGCGCGAAGAACGCCAAGAGCTTCGTGCGGTGCGACGCGCTCCTCCTCGACGACGTCTCGGTCTCCGAGACCAAGCCCTACATGGAGGTCGGGGAACGCGACGCCCGGATCGGCCACGAGGCCACCGTGTCCAAGGTCGGCGACGACCAGCTGTTCTACCTGATGAGCCGTGGCCTGTCCGAGACACAGGCCATGGGCATGATCGTGAACGGCTTCATCGAGCCGATCACCCGGACGCTCCCGATGGAGTATGCGGTCGAGTGGAGCCGGCTGATCGAACTGCAGATGGAGGGATCCGTCGGCTGAACGTGCTGGGGGGGCGGAACCAGCGGGCACGCACATGTGGGTCAGAATGTGCGTGGAGACAACGAGGGAGCCACCCATGCCGATGCGTGAAGAGTGCAAGCATTTCCAGAGTCGGACCTACGACTCGGGCGAGGTCGCCCGCTTCTGCGTACTCGACCTGGCACCCGAAGCCCCCTGGAAGTGTCCTGACGACTGCCCGTCGTACGCGCCCCGTCTGGCCGACGTCGGGTGGAGCCACGGCTCACTGGTCGAACCGGCCATCGAGCCGATGCCGGACGTCCCCGGGGTCGAGGCGGCCGCGGTGCTCGGTCAGGCCGAGGACATCGTCAACGCCGTGGCCTCCGACACCCTCGCCGACGTGCGCGAGGAGGACGAGAAGAGCGGTCGCAAGTGGTGGCGACGCAGGCGGTGAGAACCGGATGGACGACCGGACCCGCACGACCGCTCCGCCCGATCGGTTCCCCTACCTGCCGGTGAAGTTGGCCGGTCGCTTCTCCATGAAGGCGGTCATGGCCTCGGCGAGATCGTCGGAGGCGAGGAACGCCGCGTTCCACGTGGCCACGTAGTCCAGCCCCTCGGCCACCGTCCGGCCCTCACCGGCGACCAGTACCGCCTTGGTCCCCTGGACCGCCAACGGTGAGTTGGCGGCGATCTCGGCGGCCAGCGCCCGCGCGTCGGCCACCACGGACGGGGCGTCGGCGCTCACCCGGTTGACCAGGCCGATGGCCTCGGCCCGTGCGGCCGAGATGTCCTGGCCGGTGAAGGCCAGCTCGGCCACGTGCCCCCTGCCGATGATCGACGGCAGCCGCTGCAGGCTTCCCAGGTCGGCCACGATGGCGACTTTGGCCTCGCGTACCGAGAATTGGGCGTCGGCACTGGCCAGTCGGATGTCGCAGGCGGCGATCAGGTCGACGCCGCCGCCGATGCAGTAGCCGTGCACGGCGGCGATCACCGGCAGCGGGCAGTCGGCCACCGCGGTCACCGAGTCCTGGAGACGCTTGATCTCCGCTCGTGCGTGCGATGCCCGGGTGGCCGCCGACGGGCGGGAGCCGTCGGCCGCCTCCGGGGGCGTGCCGATCCCGGCCATGGCCACCAGGTCGAGACCGACGGAGAAGTGGGGTCCGCGTGCCGCGACGACCACGGCCCGCACGGACGGGTCGGCGCCGATGGCGGCCATGGCCAGCGGCAGGTCGTGCCAGAGGTCGGGACCCATGGCGTTGCGCTTCTCGGGGCGGTCGAGCCAGAGCGTGGCCACGTGACCGTCGACCTCGATGTCGAGGACCTCGGAGGTGAACGAGTCGATGGTGGGGGTGGTCATGGGGGCCAAGAGTAGGTCCCGGGCGGCGGGTGCGGGGCACCCCCTTGCGTCAGCCCCCGCTTGTCGGATCGGGTGCGATGGCCCGGTAGTATCGAGCCCGAGGCTCGTCGATCGGGCCTCGATCCGCGAGAGGCCCGATCCTGCCCACCTTCACCCCTGAGAACACCACCGGACTGCCCGGCGCCCCGTGGCTGGCCCAGCGTCGTATCGCCGCGGCCGAGGCCTTCGCGTCCTCGCCGTTGCCGACCGAGAAGGACGAGATCTGGCGGTACAGCCGCATCGACCGCCTCGACCTGGACCGCTTCCGGCCCGCCGGCCCCACCCGGTCCGGCGAGGAGCCGGGCCGGTCGCCGTCCGACCGGATCCATGCGTTGGTGGGCAGCCTCGGTCCCCACAGCGGCCTGGTGGTCACCATCGACGGCGTCCTCGCCACGCTGGGCACCGCCGTCGGGGACGACGTGGTCTCGCTCGGGCGGGTGACCGACCATCCCGAGGGCGCCGACCTTCTCGGCTCGGTCCTCGGCGATCCCCACGACTTCCCCCTCCTCAACGACGCCTTCGCCATCGACCCGGTGGTCGTGGACGTCAACCACGGTGCATCGCCCGCCGACCCCGTCGTCATCGTCCACGTGGTGTCTGGTTCGTCCGGGTCCGCGGTGTTCCCCCGGACGGTCGTCCGGGTCGGTGCCGGCGCGGTTGCCGGCGTCATCGAGATCGTCGTCGACGCGTCCACCGGGTTGGTGGCCGACGGGGGCACGGACTGGGCCCCGGCGACCGGGTCGCCGGACGAGTCGCTCGTGGTCCCGGTGACCGAGCTCCAGGTCGGAGACGGCGCCTCCCTCGCCTACGTGTCCGTCCAGTCGCTCGGCGGCGCCTCCTGGCAGCTCGCCCACCAGGCGAGCACCATCGGGGCCCACGCCACGCTGTCGAGCTACGCGGTGGCGCTGGGCGGGAGCTACGCCCGTCTCCGCACCGACTCCGCCCTCGTCGGCGAGTCGGGTGCCAGCAGCCTGCGGGCCGCGTTCATCGGGCGGGACGACCAGATGCTCGACTTCCGGACCCTCCAGGATCACCGGGCACCCCGCACGACCAGCGACCTGCTGTTCATGGGGGCGGTGGCGGATACCTCCCATTCCGTCTACAGCGGCCTGATCCGGGTGCGGCGCGGGGCAGTCAAGTCGGACGCCATGCAGACCAATCACAACCTGGTGCTCGACGAGGGCGCCCACGCCGACTCGGTCCCCAACCTCGACATCGAGGAGAATGACGTGAAGTGCAGCCACGGTTCGACCGTCGGTCCGGTCGACGAGGACCAGCGGTACTACCTCGAGTCCCGGGGCGTCGAGCCCGAGCGGGCCGAACAGCTCATCGTCTCCGGATTCTTCGACAGCATCGCCGAGCAGGTCCCGCTGCCGGGGATCCGGGGTCTGGTGGGTCGTGCCCTGGCCGAGCGCTCGGGGGTGTCCCGTGGCTGAGCCGGCGGAGCGGGACGCGGTCGGGGGTGCCGGCGCGAGGACCGTCCGGCTGTGTGCCGTGGGTGACCTGGCGTCCGGCCAGGCACGGCGGTTCGACGTGGCCGGCCTGCGGGTGGCGCTCGTGCGCATCGACGACGAGTTCCATGCCGTGGGGGACCGCTGCAGCCACGAGGACTTCTCACTGGCCGACGGCGAGGTGTGGGCCGACGAATGCGAGATCGAGTGCTCGAAGCACGGCTCGACGTTCGACCTGCGCACCGGTGAGCCCTGCTCACTGCCCGCCACCCGGCCGGTGCCCGTCTACGACGTCGTGGTCGAGGGCGACGACGTGTCGCTGGTGGTCCCGTGAGTACCGGCGAACTGGTCATCGAGGACCTGCGCGCCGGCATCCCCGGCCGGGAGATCCTGCGGGGCGTCTCCCTCACCGTCCGCAGCGGCGAGGTCCATGCCGTCATGGGACCCAACGGATCCGGCAAGAGCACGCTGGCCCACGTGCTGATGGGGCGGCCCGGCTACGAGGTCCTCGGCGGGTCGGTGACCCTCGACGGAATCGACCTGCTCGCCCTCCCCACCTGGCAGCGGGCCCGTGCCGGGCTGTTCCTGGCGATGCAGCACCCGATCGAGGTCCCCGGCGTCTCCCTCGTCGAGTCGCTCACCGCCGCCCGACGGGTGGTCCCGACCGACGTCGCCGCCGACATCGGGGAGCGGCTGCGTGCCGAGGCGGTCCGGATCGGGTTCGACGAGCGCTTCCTCGACCGTCCGCTCAACGTCGACCTGTCCGGTGGCGAGCGAAAGCGGAACGAGACCCTGCAGCTCGGGGTGCTGCGTCCCCGCTTCGCCGTCCTCGACGAGATCGACTCCGGACTGGACGTCGACGCGCTCGGCGAGGTCGGCCGGAGGGTGCAGGAGGCGACCGCCGAGTGGGGACTCGGCGTCCTCGCCATCACCCACTTCCGTCGCCTCCTCGACGTGCTCCGTCCCGACGTGGTCCACGTGCTCGCCGGGGGCAGGGTGGTGGCCACCGGTGGGGGGGAGCTGGCCGAGATCGTCGACCGCACCGGGTACGCGGCCTACACCTGAGCCCGTCCGACGACCGTGCCGCTCAGGCGGTGCCGGCTGCCTCGTCGAGCCCCTGGGACAGCGTGTTCCAGCTCAAGGTGGCGCACTTGATCCGCACCGGGAACTTGACGACCCCCTGCAGCGCCGCCAACTCGCCGAGGGCGTCGACGTCGATCGCCTCGGGCTCGGGGGCCTCGGCCTGCCCGCCGCCGTCACCATTCGTGGGGAGGGAGGCCTCGTGGATGGACATCATCCCTTTGAACGTGGTGATCAGGTCGCGGACCTCGCCGACGGGCCGTCCCTTGACGGCGGCGGACATGAGCGAGGCCGAGGACTGGCTGATCGAACACCCGGTGCCGGCGATCTTGATGTCGGTCAGGATCCCGTCCTCCACGTCGAGGGTCACGACGATCTCGTCGCCGCACAACGGGTTGAAGCCCTCGACCCGTACGGCCGGTGGCGAGTCGAGCTCGCCGCGGTTGCGGGGCGAGCGGTAGTGGTCGAGGATGATCTCGCGGTAGAGGTCTTCGAGGCCGGGCATCAGGCCGACGTCCCTTCGTCACTGGGGTGCGACGGCACCCGGTGTGCAGCGTACCGGCGGTCGCTCATGCGAAGAACTTCTGTGCGGCGTCGAGGGCGTCGACCAGCGTGTCCACGTCGTGCCTGTCGTTGTAGAGCGCGAACGACGCCCGTGCGGTGGCGTTGACCCCGAGGCGGCGCATGAGCGGCTTGGCGCAGTGGTGCCCGGCCCGCACGCAGACCCCGTACTGGTCGAGGATCTGCGATACGTCGTGGGGGTGGACATCGCCGAAGGCGAACGAGACGATCCCGCCGCGGTCCTCGGCCTCGGCGGGCCCGAAGATCCGGATTCCGTCACCGAACCGGTAGCGGAGGGCGTCGAGGGCGTACGCGGTGAGCTCGATCTCGTGGGCCCGGACGGCATCCATCCCCACCGCCTGCAGGTAGGCGACGGCTGCTCCGAGCCCGATGGCCTCGGTGATCGGCGGTGTGCCGGCCTCGAAGCGCCACGGGATGTCGTTCGGGGTGAATCCGTCCTTCCTCACGTCGAGGATCATCTCGCCCCCACCGAGGAACGGTGGGAGCTCGGACAGCAGCTCCTCGCGTCCCCACAGCACGCCGATGCCCGTCGGACCCAACATCTTGTGGGCGCTGAAGGCCAGGAAGTCGACGCCGAGGGAGGTCACGTCGGTCGGCAGGTGCGGCACCGACTGGCAGGCGTCGGCCACCACCAGGGCACCGGCGGCATGGGCGGCAGCGGCCAGGTCGGCCACCGGGTTGAGCGTGCCGAGCACGTTGGACATGCAGGTCAGGCCCAGCAGCCTGGCGCCGTCGAGGACCTCGTCGAGGTCGTCGAGGACGAGGCGACCGTCGTCGTCGACGGGGAGCCAGCGAAGCTCGACGCCGCGCTCGGCTGCAAGCATGTGCCACGGGACGATGTTGGCGTGGTGCTCCATCTCGGTGAGTACGACCACGTCGCCCCGTCCGAGGTGGGTGCGGCCCCACGAGTGGGCTACCAGGTTGATGGCCTCGGTGGCGTTCTTGGTGAACGCGATCTCACGGGACGGGACGGGCGCCCCGATGAACCGGCCCACGGCGACCCGGGCCGCCTCGAAGCGCCTGGTGGCCTCCTCGGCGATGGCGTACACGCCCCGGTGGACGTTGGCGTGGGTGGTCTCGTCGTACTCGCGCATGGCATCGAGCACGGCCGTCGGGCGCTGGGACGACGCGGCGGAGTCGAGGTAGGTGATCGGGTGGCCGTGGACCTCGCGGGCGAGCAGGGGGAAGTCCTTGACCAGGGTGGCCACGTCGAGTCCCGGCGTCCGGGTGTCGGCAGTGTTCAGCTCCGCCATGTGTCGTACCCTCCGGCTTCGAGCGTGGCACCCAGCTCCGGCCCTCCCTCGGCGACGATCACGCCGTCGATCAGCAGGTGGACCCGGTCGGCGTGGAGCTCCTCGAGCATGCGCTGGTAGTGGCTGATGACGAGCACGCCGAGATCGGGCCTGGCCTCGCGCACGGTGTGCACTCCGCGTGCGACGGTGCGCAGGGCGTCCACGTCGAGGCCGGAGTCGGTCTCGTCGAGGATGGCCAATTCGGGCTCGAGGATGGCCATCTGGAGGATCTCGTTGCGCTTCTTCTCCCCACCGGAGAAGCCGTCGTTGAGGTGGCGCTCGCCGAAGGAAGGGTCCATCCCCAGCTTCTCCATCCACTCCATCATCATCAGCCGCACCTCCAGGACGGACAGATCCGTACCCCGGCGGGCCGAGAGGGCCTGTCGCAGGAACTGGATGACGGGGACCCCGCCGATCGACTCGGGATCCTGGAAGGCGAGGAAGATCCCGGCCTTGCCCCGGACGTCCGTCGGCCACGAGGTGATGTCCTCACCGTGGAAGAGGATGGACCCCGCCGTCACCTCGTAGGCCGGGTTGCCGAGCAGGACGTTGGCCAGCGTCGACTTCCCGGATCCGTTCGGACCCATGATGGCGTGGACCCTGCCGGACTCGACGGTGAGGTCGATGCCCTTGAGGATCGGCTCGCCCTCGACCGACGCGCACAGGCCCGCCACCTCGAGGAGCGGAGGTGCGGGTGCGGCTGCGGAGGCGTCGGTCTCGGGGCTCACGGGGTCGATTGTAGCCTCTCGATGGGATTTCTCCTACGGGCGTAGGAGGAATAGGTGGGGCCGAAAGGGCCGTGCCGCCATCAGGCGGTGACCAGGGGTAACACCCGCGGCTTCGTGGTCGGCGGTACGGTACCGGGATGTCCGACCCCTGGAACTACGCTGGACCGGTCACCCGGATCGGGTCAGGCGCCGGGGCCGTGACCCTGGTCGACGAGTCCACGTTCGCCATCAGCGGCGGCAGCGGGGACATCTCCCCCGGAGCTGCCCAGGGGCTGTTCTTCCGCGACACCCGGATCGTGTCGCGCTTCGAGGTCCTGATCGACGGGGCCCGGGCCGAACCGCTGGCGGCGGTGAACGATGACCCGTTCTCCGCCACGTTCGTGTCCCGGAGCCTGCCCGGACCGGGTCGGGCCGACTCGACGCTCATGGTGTTCCGGAGCCGCCACGTGGGCCAGGGGATGCGGGAGGAACTGGTCCTGCGGAACTTCTCCGACGAGGCCACCGCCTGCACCGTCGAGGTGGTGGTCGCAGCCGACTTCGCCGATCTCTTCGCGGTCAAGGAGGGTCGGGTGGCCCCCGGGGTCGACTCGGGGGCCGTGACCGCCAGCGTCACCGAGGGGATCACCCGGACCGGGTACCCCGACGATGGGGCCGTGGCGACGCTGACCTACTCCTACGAGCGGGGATCGGTCGCCCGCGGCGTGGAGTTGTGTGCCTGCGGGGCATCGAAGGTGGCACCCGGGCTGATCACGTTCGACGTGGTGGTGCCCGCCAGGGGCGAGTGGACCACCTGCATCGAGGTCGGGCCGGTCATCGACCGGGCCGTCTTCTCGCCCAAGTACCGGTGCGGCGTGCCGGTCGAGCGGGCCACCCCGACCGAGCGCCTGGCCGAGTGGCGGCGACAGGTCCCCCAGGTGGAGACCGACCATCCGCTCCTGAAGGAGGTCGTGGCCCGCAGCGCCGAGGACCTCGGTGCGCTGCGGATCTTCGACCCCGACTTTCCCGAGCGGGTGGTGGTGGCCGCCGGCGCTCCGTGGTTCATGACCATCTTCGGCCGCGACTCGCTGCTGACGGCGTGGATGGCCCTGCTGGTCGACCCCGACCTCGCACGGGGCGTGCTCCAGACGCTGGCACGGTTCCAGGGGAAGGAGATCGACCCCCGCCACGAGGAGGAACCGGGCCGCATCCTCCACGAGATGCGCTTCGGTGATGCCGCGTCGCTCTCGCTCGGCGGTGGCAGCATCTACTACGGCACGGCCGATGCCACCCCCCTCTTCGTCATGCTGCTCGGCGAGATGCGACGGTGGGGCGTGGCCCGCGAGATGGTCGACGAGCTGCTGCCCAACGCGGCCAGGGCCATCGAGTGGATCGATCACTTCGGCGACTCCGACGGCGACGGGTACGTCGAGTACCGCCGGGCCACCGACCGGGGCCTGGCCAACCAGGGTTGGAAGGACAGCTGGGACGGCATCCGCTACGGCGACGGCCGGGTGGCGGAGGCCCCGATCGCGCTGGCGGAGGTGCAGGCGTACACCTACGGGGCGTACCTGGCCAGCGCACACTTCGCCTTCGAGGCGGGCGACACCGCCGCGTACGATCGCTTCCGATCCAAGGCGACCCAGCTCAAGGCCAACTTCAACCGGGACTTCTGGCTGGAGGAGAAGGGCTGGTTCGCGGTCGGCCTCGACGCCGACAAGAAGCCCATCGACTCGCTCACCTCCAACATCGGCCACTGCCTGTGGACCGGCATCGTCGACGAGGACAAGGCGCTCCAGGTGGCCCGGGCGCTGGTGTCGCCGTCGATGTTCACCGGATGGGGACTCCGGACCCTGTCGAGCGACAACGGCGGGTACAACCCGATCAGCTACCACTGCGGATCGGTCTGGCCGCACGACACGGCGATCGTGGCGGCCGGCCTGGCCAGGTACGGCTTCGACGGCGCCGCCCAGCAGTTGATCTTCGGCCTGCTCGCCGCGGCCTCGGCCCAGGGGGGTCGACTTCCCGAGCTGTTCAGCGGCCTCGACAGGGGCGAGCTGAACCTTCCCGTCGGCTACCCCACCTCGTGCTCGCCCCAGGCCTGGTCTGCGGCGTCCCCGCTCCTGTGCCTGCGGACGCTGCTCCGGCTCGACCCGTGGATCCCCTACGGCAAGACGTGGCTCTCGCCCAACCTGCCCGAGGGCATCGGCTACCTGAAGGTGGAGGGGATACCGCTAGCCGGTTCGCGGGTGACCATCCAGGTAGGGGAGGGGGTCCCCGGGGGCGTGTCGATCAGCGGCCTGCCCCCGGATATCGAGATCGTCAGAGAGCCCCGGCGCCCGTCGACCGCGGTCTGAGCGTCCGGCGGCGACCCGGCCGCGCCTACCAGCCCCGTTCGACCCACTCGTCGAGGTGGGGCGACTCGGCGCCGATGGTCGTTCCCACCCCGTGGCCCGGCAATACCAGGGTGTCGGGGGCGAAGGCCGCGAAGAGGCGTCCCTCGATCGAGTTGATGATGGTGGCGAAGTCGGCGTCCTCGAACGAAGTGTTGCCCGGCCCCCCGGGGAACAGGGTGTCACCGGAGAACAGGAGGGGTGTGCCCTCCACGGCGAAGCACATCGAGCCCGGCGTGTGACCGGGCGTGGCGATCGTCGCGACCCGCAGTCGCCCGACCTGGATCACCGACTGGTCCTCCAGGATCTGGTCGTAGGACGGGAGCATCGAGGCGTCGGCCCGGGTCACGGCCACGTCGATCCCCGCGTCGCGCACCGCTTCGACGGCCTGGATGTGGTCCCAGTGCCCGTGGGTCTCGACCACCTGGCCCACGTGGAGGTCCCGACACAGTTCGAGGAGCAGGTCGTGCTCGTTGGCGGCGTCGATGAGCAGGGAGTCGCCGGTTCCCCGGCAGCGGACGATGTAGACGTTGTTCTCCAGCGGTCCGACCACCACCCGGTGCACCTCGACGGCGTTGTCCCGGTAGTCGACGATCGTCTCGGCCATGGGTACCACCTCCTGGTCGGCGAGCGTAGCGGGACCCCGTCCCCCGTTGGTCATCCCCGACGCCGTTCTGGTAGACAAACAGGGTACGTCGCCCCGATCCGGGCGCAGCAGCACGACGTCCCCGGTTGGGGGACTCCACTGGATGGAGAACCAGATGAACTTCGCCTTCAGCGAGGAGCAGGACGAGCTCCGCAAGTCGGTCCGCCGGTTCCTCGACGACAAGTCGCCCGAGACCGAGGTCCGGCGGCTCATGGAGACGACCGAGGGATACGACCCCGACGTGTGGAAGCAGATGGCCGAGCAGCTCGGCCTGCAGTCGCTGATCATCCCGGAGGCCTTCGGCGGCGCCGGGTTCGGCTACGTGGAGCTGATCGTGGTCCTCGAGGAGATGGGCGCCTCCTTGCTGTGCGCGCCGTTCTTCTCCACCGTGGCGCTCGCTGCCAACGCCCTCCTGACCTCGGGCGACCAGAAGGCACAGGAGTACCTGCTGCCGGCGATCGCCGCCGGTGAGACGATCGCCACGCTCGCCTTCACCGAGGACACCGGCCGGTGGGACGTCGCAGGGATCACCCTGGCTGCCACCCCGTCGGCCGACGGGTGGTCGCTCAACGGCCACAAGTCGTTCGTGATCGACGGCCACATCGCCGACCTGGTCCTGGTCGTCGGGCGCACGGACGCCGGCCTGTCCCTGTTCGGGGTCAAGGGAGACGCTCCTGGGCTGACCCGGACGCCGCTCGCCACGATGGACCAGACCCGCAAGCAGGCTCGGCTCGAGTTCGCCGACACCCCGGCCTGGCTGATCGGGACCGACGGCGGTGCCGAGGCCGGCCTGTCCAAGACGCTCGATCTCGCTGCCGTCGCCCTCGCCGCCGAGCAGGTGGGCGGTGCCCAGCGCTGCCTGGAGAGCTCGGTCGAGTACGCCAAGACCCGCATCCAATTCGGTCGGCCCATCGGTAGCTTCCAGGCCATCAAGCACAAGTGCGCCGACATGCTCCTCGAGGTCGAGTCGGCCAAGTCGGCCGCGTACTACGCCGGTTGGGCGGCGTCCGAGGACTCCGACGAGCTGCCCGTGGTGGCCAGCCTGGCCAAGTCGTACTGCTCCGAGGCGTACTTCCACGCCGCGGCCGAGACCATCCAGATCCACGGTGGCATCGGATTCACCTGGGAGCATCCGGCCCACCTGTACTTCAAGCGTGCGAAGTCCTCGGAGCTCATGCTGGGCGATCCGTCCTACCACCGCGAGCTCCTGGCCCAGCGCATCGGTATCTGAGCCCGCTGCCCCACCCGGTACCCTGAGTACCGCGATGCACGTGTCGGGCCACCGACCCGGCTCCGACGGCCCCGACCCCGCCACCCGTCCCGGAAGTGAGTGACATGCGGAAGTACCTAGCCTTTGTCCTGTTGGGCGTCCTCACCCTGGTGGGAGTGGGCGCGGCCGTGCTGGGAGGCGTCCAGAGCGGAGCGGGTGCGGACCTCGGGCAGGCCGTGACCAATACCCTCAAGGCGTCCGGCTACACCGAGAGCCTGGTCGAGAAGACCCCGCAGGGCGACCAGACGGCGAACGTCGTGTACCAGTCGCCCGACCGGCTCGGAGGTTGGCTCCAGAGCACGGGCCGGCGAACCTACCTGTACATCATCGGTTCCATCGAGTACATCAGCGTGACCCAACCGGCCAAGGACACCCGGGTCCCGCGCGTGTACTACACCCAGGAGACCTCGGGCGCCGACGCCGCCGACCCGGCCCACCTCTACCTGGGCTACTACGACAAGGGCAAGTCGTCGACGTCCGGTTCGGTCACCACGGTGACGCTGTCGCAGGGCGGACAGACCGAGAAGCTCACGTACACGGTCTCCGGCAGCTACGTCTCGGAATTCCAGGCGGCGACCCCGGGCGGCACCATCGACCTCGACATCACGGACGTCGGCTCATCGCCGCCGGTGAACCTGCCCGCCGGGGCGAAGACGACCGAAACCCCGCCGGGGTCGTCGGCCTCGACCGGGGCGGCCGGCTGAGGATTCCGCCCGGCACCGCTTCGGGTGTTCACCCGGGCCGGTCGTCGACCATCGCGTCGATGCGACCCCGTAGCTCGCGTGCGGCGCGCTCGGGGTCGTCGGCATCGACCAGCCACCGAACCACCACGAAGTGCCGTGCCCCGGCGTCGACCAGGCCGGCCACGCTGTTCGGGTCGACGCCACCGGTGACCCACACGGGCCAGGGCGAGCGTTCCACGGCCAGGGTCAGGTAGCCGGAACCGGTGCCCGGCCGGCCGGGCTTGGTCGGGGTGGGCACGACGGGACCGGCCGAGAGGTAGTCGATCGGCGCCGGGATCCCACCGGGGCCGTCACCGAGTGCGGCCTCCAGGTCCACGGGCCCGTGGGTCGAGAGGCCGAGGATGGCGGCCGGGCCGACGATCGCTCGGGCCGCCGTCGGCGGCAGGTCGTCCTGTCCGACATGGACTCCGTCCGCACCCACGGCCGCGGCCAGGTCGGGACGGTCGTTCAGGACGAACGGGACTCCCTCCGCGGCGCACACCCGCCGGGCGACGACGGCACGCTGTGCCAGCCCGGCGTCGTCGAGGTGCTTCTCCCGCAGCTGGACCACGTCGACCCCTCCGGCGATGCAGCGTCCCACGAACAGGTCGAGGTCGGGCCGATCCGGCGTGCACAGGTACAGGCGCCGCTGGTCCAACGCCCATCGGCCGGTCCCGTCGGCGCCGGGCGTCACCCCGGGTTCGGGAGCTTGGACCGCGCCTCGGCCTTCACCTGCTGCTTGAACTGGCGCACCTTGGTCAGCGCCTCGGGTGAGTCGATGTCGGCCACCGAGCGGAACGAGCCGGTCTCACCGTAGACGCCGGTGGCCTCGGCCCAGCCCGGAGGCCGGACGCCCAGCTGCTTGCCCAGGAGGGCCACGAAGATGCGAGCCTTCTGGTCGCCGAAGCCGGGGAGTGCCTTGACGTTGGCCAGCAGCTGCTTGCCGTCGGTGGCCGTGGTCCAGATCGCGGCGGTGTCGCCCCCGTAGTCCTCCATCACCGCGGCGCACACTTCCTGGACGCGCCCGGCCATCGACCGCGGGAACCGGTGGAGCGCCGGCTTGGCGGCGAAGACCGCCGCCAGGTCGTCGGGCGCCATGGAGGCGATGGCGGCCGGGTCGAGGGATCCGCCCAGGCGCTGCTTCAGGTCGAAGGGAGCCTTGAAGGCGCGCTCCATCGGGATCTGCTGGTCGAGGACCATGCCGATGAGGAGGGCGAGGGGTTCGGACGACAGAAGTGCGTCCGCATCGGTGTCACCGGTGAGCCAGAGCACGTCCCAAGGCTAGCCGGGCCCGTCGGGGTGCCCGGCCGGCCACGGGCCGCGGCCCACCGGTCGTGACCCGAGTGTCCGGGCGCCGATCAGCTCGTCCAGGGATCGGGCGACCCGCCTTCGATCCCGTAGGCGTCGACCGCTTTGGTCGTCGTGCCCCGGGGGAGGGCCCCTTCGGCCTCGAGGCCCTCGAGCACGGCAACCACCACGTGCTCCGCGTCGGTCTCGAAGAAGCGCCGCAGGACCTCGCGGGTGTCGGAGCGACCGAACCCGTCCGTGCCGAGGGAGGTGAACCGGCGGGGTACCCACCGGGCCACCTGGTCGGGCACGGCCCGGATGAAGTCGGTTACGGCGACGACGGGTCCGCGTGAGCCGGCCAGCGAGGCGGTCACGATCGGTACCTGCGGCTCGTCGTCGGGACGGAGCCGGCTGTGGCGCTCGGCCGACAACCCGTCCTCCCGGAGCGATTTGTACGACGTGACCGACCAGGCCTCGGCCGCCACGCCCCAGTCCTCGGCCAGCATCCGGCGGGCCTCCATTGCCGCCTGCCAGGCGGTGCCCGAGAAGAGGAGGGTCGCCCGGGGGGCGTCTCCCGGAACCTCGGTCGGCCCCGGTGCGAAGCGGTACATCCCTCGGACGATGCCCTGCCGCACCCGTTCGGCCTCGGCAGGGTCGGCGGGCAGGGCCGGCATCACGTAGTTCTCGTTGTAGAGCGTGAGGTACCAGTAGCGGTCCTCCGGGTCGGGTCCGGTCATCCGACGGATGCCGTCCTCCATCAGTACGGCCACCTCGTACGCGAATGCCGGGTCGTAGGCGGCCACCGACGGGTAGGCCGATGCGAGCAGCAGCGAGTGCCCGTCCTGGTGCTGGAGGCCCTCCCCGTTCAGGGTGGTCCGCCCGGCGGTGCAGCCCAGGAGGAACCCGCGGCCCCGGCTGTCGCCGAGGGCCCACAGGAGATCGCCCACCCGCTGGAACCCGAACATGGAATAGCAGAGGTAGCAGGGGATGAGCGACTCGCCCCACGTGGCGTACGCCGTGGCCGCAGCCGTGAAGGTGGCGGTGGCGCCTGCCTCGTTGATGCCCTCCTCCAGGATCTGGCCGCTGGCGCTCTCGGCGTAGTGGAGGGCGAGCCCGGCGTCCACCGGCGTGTAGCGCTGTCCGTCGGGTGCGTAGATCTTGACCTCGCTGATGAGTGCCTCGAGCCCGAACGTGCGGGCCTCGTCGGGCACGATGGGGATCACCCGGTGTCCGATGCCGGGATCGCGGGTGAGCGAACGGAGGAGGCGGGCGAACGCCATGGTGGTCGAGACCTCCTGGCGGCCGGAGCCGGCGAGCAGGTCGGCGAAACCGGCGGGCGCGGGGGCGGGGAGCGGCTCCGCCCGCACCACCCGGCGGGGGATCGGACCACCCAGCGCGCGGCGCCGCTCGGCCAGATAGCGCCCGGCGGCGGAGTCCGCGGCCGGGCGGTAGTACGGGGGGAGGTCGGCGTCGAGATCGGCCTCGGCGATCTCCTCGTGGAGGAACAGACGGTCGCGCAACGCCCGCAGCTGGTCCTTGGTCATCTTCTTGATCTGATGGGTCGCGTTGCGGGACTCGATCTCGGGTCCGAGCGTCCACCCCTTGACGGTCTTGGCCAGGATGGCGGTCGGCGCCCCCACGTGCTCGGTGGCCGCCCGGTAGGCGGCGTAGAGCTTGCGGTAGTCGTGCCCGCCCCGGGGCAGGTTCTGCAGCTCGGCGTCGCTCAGGTGCCCGACCATTGCACGGAGCCGCGGATCGGGGCCGAAGAAGTGCTCCCTGATGTAGGCGCCGGACTCGGTGGCGTACTTCTGGAACTCGCCGTCCACCGTCTCGTTCATCCGTGCCAGGAGGAGGCCGTCGACGTCGCGGGCCAAGAGATCGTCCCAGGTCCGACCCCAGATCACCTTGATCACGTTCCACCCCGCGCCCCGCAGCGTGGCCTCGAACTCCTGGATCACCTTCCCGTTGCCTCGTACCGGTCCGTCGAGACGCTGGAGATTGCAGTTGACCACCAGCGTGAGGTTGTCGAGGTGCTCGCGTCCGGCCATCCCGAGGAGGGCGATCGTCTCCGGCTCGTCGAACTCGCCGTCGCCCACGAAGCCCCACACCCGGCTGTGCGAGGTGTCGGCCAGGCCGCGTGCCGCCAGGTATCGGGCCAGGTGGGCCTGGGCGATGGCGTTGATCGGCCCGAGGCCCATCGACACCGTCGGGTACTCCCAGAAGTCGGGCATGAGCCGAGGGTGGGGGTAGGAGGACAGGCCGTTGCCTCCCACTTCGAACCGGAAGTTGTCGAGCCAGTCCTCGGACAGGCGCCCCTCGACGAATGCACGCGCATAGATACCGGGTGAGGCGTGACCTTGGAAGTACACCTGGTCGCCCGGGCCTCCGTCGTCCTTGCCCCGGAAGAAGTGGTTGAACCCGACCTCATAGAGGGACGCCGAGCTGGCGTAGGTGGCGAGGTGTCCACCGATCGCTTCGGAGCGGACGTTGGCCCGGACGACCATGACCGCGGCGTTCCAACGGATGAACGCCCGGATCCGGCGCTCGAGGAATTCGTCACCCGGGAACTCCGGCTCGGCGTCGGACGGGATGGTGTTGACGTACGGGGTCGACACGGTGACCGGGAAGTCGACCTGGGACTGACGTGCCCGCTCCAGCACCCGCATGAGCAGGTAGCGGGCCCGGTTCCGCCCGTGGACCCGGACGACGTCCTCGAAGGCGGCCAACCATTCGGCAGTCTCCTCCGGATCGGCGTCCGGGAGTTGGTGGGAGACCCCGTCGAACAGCATGCCCACATGTTCCCACCCCGGCTGCGGTTGTCGTATCACCCCCGGTCACCGGACCGGAGTGTCCGGTCACCGGGGGCGTACGGTCGGTGGAGCGGGCATGCTGTGACCATGGACACCCCTCCGCCCGGCTCCCCGTCCGGGGACGACCCGCCGATCATCGCCTACACCGACGGTTCGTGCCTCGGGAACCCCGGTCCGGGTGGATGGGCGTGGGCAGTCGACGGTGGGCCGCAGGATGCCGGGGGCGAGCCCCACACCACCAATCAGCGCATGGAGGTCCTCGCCGTGATCCGGGCGCTCGAGTCGCTGCCGGGCCCGGTTCACATCGTCAGCGACTCCACCTACGTGGTGAATTGCTTCCGCCAGAAGTGGTACGACGGCTGGAAGCGCAGGGGTTGGCGCAACTCCCAGGGGAAACCGGTGGCCAATCGTGACCTGTGGGAGCAGTTGTTCGCCCTGGCCCTCGACCCGTCCCGCCCGGTCACCTTCGCCTGGGTGAAGGGCCACTCGGGCGACCGGATGAACGACGTGGTCGACGCGCTGGCCCTCGCCGCCGCCGCCGACCAGGACCCGTCGGGACCTCCGCCGGATCCCGGTTTGGGCCAGGGGCAACTGCTCCCGTAATCTGCAGCCATGGAGATAAACGGAAGTTCAGCAATCGTCACCGGTGGGGCGTCGGGCCTCGGAGAGGCCACCGCCCGCAAACTCGCCACCGAGGGTGTCCGGGTCACCGTGTTCGACCGCAACGGTGAGCGGGCCAAGGATGTCGTCGCCGAGATCGGGGGGACGGCCAACTACGTGGCCGGTGACGTCACCGACCCCGACGACTGCCAGAAGGCGGTCGACCAGGCCGCCGACGGTGGCAACCTGCGGATCGCCGTCAACTGCGCCGGGACCGGCTGGGTCGGTCGCGTGATCAACCGGGACGGCTCGCCCCACGACCTCGCCCCGTTCAAATTCATCCAGGACCTGAACGTCATCGGCACCTTCAACGTGATGACCAAGGCCGCCTCGGCCATGGCCACGGTGGAGCCCCAGGCCAACGGCGAGCGCGGCGTGATCGTCAACACGGCCTCCGTCGCCGCGTTCGACGGCCAGATCGGACAGCTGGCGTACTCGGCCTCGAAGGGCGCGGTCGTCGGCATGACCCTGCCCGCCGCCCGCGATCTCGCGGTGGTCGGGATCCGGGTCCTGGCCATCGCCCCCGGACTGTTCGACACCCCGCTGCTGGCAATGCTGCCCGACGAGGCCCGGAACGCACTGGCCGAGTCGGTCAACTTCCCCAAGCGCCTGGGCAACCCGGCCGAGTACGGCGATCTGGTCGCCCACATCGCCACCAACAGCTACCTGAACGCGGAGGTGATCCGCCTCGACGGCGGCATCCGCATGCCGCCCAAGTAGCCCCGTGGCACGACCCGCCGGCCCCGTCGGTCCACGGGTCGGGCACGCCCCGCGCCGGAGCGGACGCGTCTGCGCGGGCACCGCAGCACAGAGGGGATCGCGCCGGCCGAAGGCCGTAGGGGTTGGGGGTAGGGTCGTGTCGAACCCATGACCGCGACCGCCCCCAACCCACCCGCCGACCCGGTGGGGACCACCTACGGAGTCATCCGCACCGAGGGGCTCACCAAGGTCTACGCCGGGTCCGACTTCCGGGCCGTCGACAGCCTCGACCTGGTGGTCGGTACCGGCGAGATCTTCGGGCTCCTCGGTCCCAACGGCGCCGGCAAGACCACCACCGCCGGCATGCTGACCACCCGTGTCGTCCCCACGTCGGGCAGGGCGTTCGTCGGCGGCATCGACGTCGTGCGCCATCCGGCGGTGGCCAAGCAGATCCTCGGGATCGTGAGCCAGCAGAACACCCTGGACCGCCAGCTGACCGTCTGGGAGAACCTCTACTTCCACGGCCGGCTCTTCGGCATCTCGGCCAAGGAGTCCCGCCGGACCGCCGACGAACTGCTCGTGCAGTTCCAGCTGGACAAGTGGGCCAAGGCCTCGGTCTACGCCCTGTCGGGCGGCATGGCCCAGCGACTGATGGTCGCCCGCGCCATCTTCCACCGTCCCGCCGTCCTCTTCCTCGACGAGCCGACGGCCGGGCTCGACCCGCAGAGCCGCCTCGCCCTGTGGGAGGTGCTCCGGGTGCTGAACGAGGGCGGCCAGACCATCCTCCTCACCACGCACTACATGGAGGAGGCCGACCAGTTGTGCGGGCGCGTGGCCATCATGGACAAGGGCAGGATCCTCGCCCTCGACACTCCGGCTGCGCTCAAGAGCCAGGTCAACGCCGACACCATCGTGACGGTGACGGCCACGGGGGACCGGGACGCCCTGGCCGGGGCGCTCGCCGAGCGGATCCCCGGCATCACCCTCAGCCGCCCCGTCGAAGGTGGCGTCGAACTCCATGTGAAGGGGAAGGACCGGCTGCTGCCGGCTGTCGTCACCGGGGCGGAGGAGGCCGGCTTCCCGGTACTCGACATCTCGGTGACCGAGCCCACCCTCGAGACCGTGTTCATCAACCTCACCGGCAAGGAGCTGCGCGAAGGATGACCGTCGTCGACACCGGGTTGCCCCACACCTCGATCCACCTGAAGCCCGAGCACACGGCTTTCGCCGCCAGTCGGACGGCGCTGTGGGCCCTGATCCTCCGCGACCTGGTCGTGCTCCGCAAGCACCTGTTCGAGTTCGTGGCCCGGACGCTGATCCAGCCCTTCCTGCTGTGCTTCGTGTTCCTCTACGTGTTCCCCAAGATCGGGCAGGGGATCGGTGGGGCGAGCCCCACGGCCCAGTCCGAGTTCGCCACCATCCTGGTACCCGGGGTCGTCGGGATCTCCATCCTCTTCCAGGGCGTGCAGTCGGTGGCGCTGACCATGTCCCAGGAGTTCGGGTACACACGCGAGATCGAGGACCGGGTGCAGGCCCCCTGCCCGATCTGGCTGGTGGCCATGGCCAAGGTGCTGTCCGGTGCCGTCCAGGGGCTCATCTCGGCGGCCCTGGTCCTGCCCATCGCCTCGGTCGTCCACGCCAAGGGCGTCGAAGCCCATCTGTCGCTCCACTGGTGGGTGGTCATCACGGTCGTGCCGCTGGCCTGCGTGACGATGGCCTCACTCGGGCTGCTGCTCGGCACCAGTTTCGAGCCCCGGAACATCGGCCTCATGTTCGGGTTCATCATCCTGCCGGTGACATTCCTCGGTGGCACCTACTACGCCTACACCCGGCTGGCACCGGTCAAGGTCGGTGGCTGGCACTGGTTGCAGACCCTCGTCCTGGTCAATCCCCTGATCTATATCAACGAAGGGATGCGGGCCGCCTTCACCGATGCGCCCCACATGGCCCTCTACGTGATCTACCCGGTGCTGGTGGCGTTCCTCGCCCTGTTCCTCGGCATCGGGCTCCGGAACTTCCGTCGCCGGGTGCTCTCGTGATCGGTCGGGCCCACGGGTGCGGGCGGTCGGGAGTTCCGAGGTCGAACGGAGGTGGGGACCGGTAGGCTGAGGGCGATACGCGCCGCTCGTGCGCACCGCAGTCGGGCGGTTCAGACGACGACTTCATGATGGAGGTGGTTCCCACGGGACCCGAGGTGGCAACGGAGCAGACCGCAGCGGGGGGAGCAGGCGCAGGACACGGGGATTCGGGTCACTTCGACGTGGTCGTGGTGGGGGGAGGGCCCGGCGGGTACGCCACCGCCCTCTACGGGGCCGCCGCCGGACTGTCGGTGGCGTTGGTGGAGTTGGACAAGGTGGGGGGCACGTGCCTCCACCGAGGCTGCGTGCCGGCCAAGGAGTTCCTGGAGACGGCCTCCGTCTACCGGACCGTCAGTTCCGCCTCAGAGTTCGGCATCGGGGCCGGACCCGACCAGGCCGTCCCGACGGTGAAGTTCTCGGTGAGCCAGGACCGGAAGCAACAGGTGGTGGATCAGCTGTTCAACGGCCTGTCCGGCCTGCTCAAGGGCCGGGGGGTGACCGTGTTCAACGGCAGCGGCACCCTCCTCGCCGGTCACCGGGTCCGGATCGCCGGCAACGACGGAGCCACGACCGTGGTCAGCGGGAACGACATCGTCCTGGCCGCCGGATCGGTGCCGCGGACCATTCCGGGCTTCGACATCGACGGCACCGTGGTCATGACCTCCGACGAGGTGCTCGCCCTCGACAGCCTCCCGGCGTCGGTCGCCGTCATCGGGGGCGGTGCCATCGGATGCGAGTTCGCCTCCATGTTCGCCGACCTCGGCACGACCGTGACGGTCTTCGAGGCCCTCCCCTCCATCCTCAACGGGTGCGACGACGACGTGGTCCGTACGATCGCCCGCTCCTTCAAGAAGCGGGGGATCGACGTGGTGGCCGGCGTGACCCTGCGCGGCCACACACCGGCTCCGTCCGGCGGGACCGTCGTCTCCTACGGTGACGGGGAACAACTCGCCGTCGACGCGGTCGTGGTGTCCGTGGGTCGCCGTCCCCGCACCGAGGGCCTGGTCTCCGGCGACACCGGCGTGACCGTCGACGAGCGCGGATTCGTGGCCACCGACTCCGCCATGCGGACCACGGCACCCGGGGTCTGGGCCGTGGGCGATGTGGTCGCCGGTACCCCGCAGCTCGCGCACGTGGCGTTCGCCGAGGCCATCGTGGTGATCAAGTCGATCCTGGGCGAGCCCGTCCTGCCGGTCGACTACTCGCGCGTCCCGTGGGCCATCTACTGCCATCCCGAGGTCGCTTTCGCCGGGATGACCGAAGCGGCCGCCAAAGCTGCCGGCCTCGACATCGTCGTGAAGAAGGACCCCTTCGGAGGCAACAGCCGCGCCCGGATCATCGGTGAGACCGAAGGCATGGTGAAGATCGTGGCCGAACGGCGGCCCGACGGAACCACCGGTCGGATCCTCGGGGTCCACATGGTCGGCCCGTGGGTGACCGAGCAGCTCGGCGCCGGTTACCTGGCCGTCAACTGGGAGGCGACGGCCGACGAGGTGGCCCAGTTCATCCAACCGCACCCGTCGCTGTCCGAGACGTTCGGCGAGACGGTGCTCGCACTTACCGGAAGGGGACTGCACGTTGCCTGACGTGACGATGCCGCAGCTCGGCGAGACGGTGACCGAGGGGACCATCACCAAGTGGTTCAAGGCCGTGGGCGACACCGTCGTCCGCGACGAACCGCTGTTCGAGGTCTCGACCGACAAGGTCGACTCCGAGGTGCCTTCCCCGGCAGACGGGGTACTCACCGCCATCCTGGTGGAGGAGGGTGACACCGTGGACGTCGGCGCATCCCTCGCCGTGATCGATGGGGCCGCGACCCCGGCGGCCGGTGGACCGGCGCCGGAGGTGCAGCGGGCCCCGGCGCCGGCAGCCGCGGCACCGGCAGCCCCGGAGACTGCAGGCCCACCGCCCACCGCTCCGGTACCGGCTGCTCCGGCACCGATCGCCCCGATGACGCCGTTCGCAGCCCTTCCGGACGAACCGGCCGCCGCGATGACACCCATCCCGCCCGGGGTTTCCCCCACTCCGCCGTCGCCGGCGACCGCGGCGCCCGCGTTCGGCACGATCCCGCCGATGGCCACCGCGGACGGGTCCCTGGTGCTCTCGCCGGTGGTCCGCAAGCTCCTGACCGACCACGCCATCGATCCCTCGACCATCCGGGGCACCGGTCTCGCAGGACGGATCACCCGGTCGGACGTCGAGGCGGTGATCGAACGTGGCGCCTCGCCCGCCCCCGTGCCGAGTATTCCGGCGGCGCCCGCCACCGCTCCGGCGACCAGCGCCCCGGCAGCGACCGCTCCGGCGACCGCCGCGGCGACCGCTCCGGCGACCGCCCCGGCAGCGACCGCACCGCCGGCTGGCGAGAGCCGGGAGCAGGCCCCGGGCGGGCGCGACGAGGTCATCCCCTTCACCAACATCCGCCGGCGCACGGCCGAGCACATGGTCCGTTCCAAGGCCACCTCGGCCCACACGCTGATGGTCAAGGAGATCGACTACGAGCGGGTGGAGCAGGTCCGCAGGCTCCACGGTGAGCGCTTCCGGGCGGAGGAGGGCTTCAGCCTCACCTACCTTCCCTTCGTCGCCCGCGCCACCGTCGAGGCGCTGGCCGAATTCCCCCACCTCAACGCATCGGTAGGGGATGACGCGCTCATCGTCCACCGCGACGTCAACCTCGGCATCGCGGTCGACCTCGACAACGAAGGACTGATCGTCCCCGTGGTGCACCGCGCCGAGGAGCTCAACCTGCGGGGCATGGCCAGGCGGATCCGCGACGTGGCCGACCGGGCCCGTGCCAAGCGCCTGAGCCTCGACGACATCAGCGGGGGCACGTTCTCCATCACCAACGCCGGTCCCTTCGGGACGCTCCTCACCGGGGCGATCATCAACCAACCGCAGGTGGCCATCCTTTCCACCGACGGGGTCTCCCGGAAACCGGTGGTCGTCGAGCTCTCCGACGGGACCGAGTCCATCGGCATCCACTCGGTCGGTCTGGTGGCCATGAACTTCGACCACCGCGCCGTCGACGGCGCCTACGTGGCCAGGTTCCTGTCCCGGCTGTCGGCCACACTCGACGACCGCGACTGGGTCGGCGAGCTCTAGCCCGTCGTGACGGTCGCCATCCCACGGCCCACTGCGCCGGGCTCGCCGTGAGGGCGCGCTGGCTCGGCCACGTCCCCTACGCCGAGGCCTGGGACCTCCAGCGGGCACTGGCCGAGCGTTCCGGTGACGACTACCTCCTCCTCCTCGAGCACGGGGCCGTGTACACCCTGGGCGCCCATGCCGACCCGAGCCACGTCCTCGTCGACCCGGCGTCGGTCGGTGCCGACCTGATGTCGGTCGACCGTGGGGGCGACGTCACCTTCCACGGTCCGGGCCAGCTCGTGGGCTACCCGATCCGCACCGTAGGGGCAGGACCGCACCGAGGCCCCGAGCACGTTCACCAGGTGGAGGAGCTGGTGATCGGCGCACTGGTGCGCCTCGGCATCCCGGCCGGACGTGTGGGCCGCCTGGACGGGTATCCAGGTGTGTGGATCGACCCGGCGACGACCGGCGACGACGGTCGGGTTCCCCGGAAGATCGCCGCCATCGGGGTGCGTACCGCCCGCGGGCGGACCACCCACGGATTCGGGCTCAACGTGTCGACCGACCTCGGCATGTTCGACCACATCGTGCCGTGTGGAATCGCCGACCGACCGACGACCTCCCTGGCCGCCGAGGGGTTCGCCGTCACCATGGCCGAAGCAGTCGATGCCGTCATCGACTCGGCCCGGGCCGTCTGGGGCGACATCGACGACGTGGCGGCGGTCACCGACGGCGCCCGTGACAGCGTCGTCGGTGTCGGCGGCATGCCGACGGAAGGCGGGACCGTGCCGGTCGAGCCGGCTGGGAGCGTGCCGGTCACCCTCGGGCGCGTTCGGGAGGGAACGGCCCTGCAGCGCCGTCTGGTCCGTGCGAGGGTCGATCCGGGTGCCGGACTGGCGCTGTCGGCGCGCAAGCCCGAGTGGTTGAGGGTCAAGGCGACCATGGCGACGGCGTTCCTCGATCTCCGGCACAACCTCCGCGATCTGGACCTGGCCACCGTCTGCGAGGAGGCGGGGTGCCCCAACATCTACGAGTGCTGGTCCGACGGCACGGCCACGTTCATGATCAACGGATCGAGGTGCACCCGGTCGTGCGGATTCTGCCAGGTCGACACCCGCCGGCCGTTGCCCCTCGACGAGACGGAGCCGTCGAGGGTGGCTGAGGCCGTGGCCCGGATGGGACTGGCCCACACGGTCATCACGTGCGTGGCCCGCGACGACCTTGCCGACGGCGGTGCGGCCGCGTTCGCCCGGACCATCGCCGCGGTCCGGGAGTCGAACCCGGGCACGGCAGTCGAGGTCCTCATCTCCGACCTGAAGGGGGACCGGGCATCGCTGGCCACGATCCTCGACGCCCGCCCGGACGTGCTCAACCACAACGTCGAGACGGTGCCCCGCCTGCAGCGGGCGGTGCGACCCTCCGCCGGGTACGCCCGAAGCCTCACCGTCCTGGCCCGTTCGGCGGCGGAGGGCCTGACCACCAAGTCGGGCCTCATCCTGGGCATGGGGGAACGGGAGGACGAGGTACTCGGAACGCTCGCCGACCTCCGTTCCGTCGGGGTCGACATCGTCACGCTGGGCCAGTACCTGCGTCCGAGCGTTCGACACCTGCCGGTGGCACGGTGGTGGACGCCCGACGAATTCGACTCGCTGCGGGAGGCGGGAATGGCCCTAGGCTTCGCCCACGTCCAGGCGTCACCGCTCACCCGGTCGAGCTACCACGCCCGGGAGGCCGCGGACGCGTCGTCCGCCGACATGCCGGTTCCGGTGACGGTGGGTCCGCGATGAGCGGGCCTTCCGCCGCGGTCGCCGCTCGCTCCGCCCGCATGGGCCGGACGCGGATGCGGATGGAGGAGCTCGGAGTCGATGTCCTACTGCTCTCCCACGGGGCCGACCTGCCCTGGCTCACCGGGTATCGGGCCATGCCGCTCGAGCGTCTGACCGTACTGGTCCTGCCCATCGGCGGCGACCCGGTGCTGGTGGTGCCGGGCCTGGAGGCACCCCGTGTGCCCGATGCCGAAGGGCTCTTCGACGTCCGTCCCTGGTTCGACGACGAGGACCCGATGGACCTGGTCGAGGGACTGGTCCGCTCGGCCGGGGCGTCGCGACTGGCCATGTCCGATCGGGCCTGGGCAACGACGGTGCTGGCCCTGCAGCGTCGCCTGCCGGACGTCGACTGGATCGAGGCGTCACGGGTCACCTCACCCATCCGTGCCGTCAAGGACCCGGCCGAACTCGCCGCGCTGCGGGCCGCGGGTGCAGCCGCAGACCGGGTGGCCGACGTGCTCCAGACCGGGGGGATCGGACTGATCGGGCACACCGAGGCCGAGGTGTCCGGACGGATCGGATCGCTGCTGGTGAGCGAGGGTCACAGCGCCGTCAACTTCGCCATCGTCGGGAGTGGGCCCAATGCGGCCAGCCCCCACCACGAGCCCGGGAACCGGGTCATCGGCCGTGGCGAGACCGTGGTCTGTGACTTCGGCGGCACCCTTTCCCTCGACGGTGGTCCCGGCTACTGCTCGGACATCACCCGAACGGTGGTGACCGGCCCCCCACCGGCCGACGTGGTCGCCTGCTACGAGGTGTTGCACGAGGCCCAGCAGGCGGCGGTCGCTGCCGCCGTGGCCGGCGTGACCGCCGAGTCCGTCGACCGCGTGGCACGCGCCATCATCGACGCCGCCGGCTATGGGGAACTCTTCGTGCACCGAACCGGCCACGGGATCGGGATCGAAGAGCACGAGGATCCCTACCTGGTGGCGGGCAACCAGCAACTCCTGGTTCCCGGTCACGCGTTTTCCGTGGAGCCGGGAATCTACCGACCCGGTCGGTTCGGGATGCGCCTCGAGGACATCGTCGTCATCGGCGAGGACGGGAAGCCCGAGGCGCTCAACGCGGCCGACCACCGGCTGGCGGTCGTCGACGTCTGACGGCCGGTCCGGGGTCCGGCCCCGAGGTCCGGAACAGCGGGGTCCGGCTCGCAAGGAGCCGGGTGCATCAGGAGGGCGGAGGAGAGGAGTTCCACGGTGGATCTGGGTATCGCAGGGAAGGTCGCTCTGGTCACGGCAGGCTCGCGCGGGCTCGGGAGGGCGAGTGCGGCGGCTCTGGCCGCCGAGGGGGCCCGGGTCATGGTGTCCGGCCGCGACGAGGCGAGCCTCGAGGAGACCCGGCGGGTTCTGGCCGATCTTGGTGCCGACATCGCGGTGTGTGCCGGGGACGTGACCGACCCCGGCGAGCCTGTGCAACTGGTTGCAGCGACCGTGGAGCGGTTCGATGGCCTCGACATCCTGGTGGCCAATGCCGGGGGGCCGCCGCCCGGCCGTGCCGTCGACCTGTCCGACGAAGCGCTCGAGGCGGCACTGAACGCCAATCTGATGACCTCGATCCGGCTGGCACGCGAGGCGCTGCCCCATATGCGCAGCGCCGGGTGGGGCCGCATCTGCTGCATCACGTCCTACACGGTGAAACAGGCGGCCCCGATGTTGGCCCTCTCCAACACGGCCCGCGTCGGGCTGTGGGGCTGGGTGAAGACAGCGGCCCACGACCTGGCGGCCGAGTCGAGCGGGATCACTGTCAACATGGTGTGCCCCGGACCTCATGCGACCGACCGCATGAAGGAACTCGGCGGTTCCGGGCCGATGGGCGACCCGGACGACTTCGGATCGGTGGTCGCCTTCGTGTGCTCGCAGCAGGCCCGATTCGTCAACGGCGCAGCGATCGTGGTGGACGGCGGGTCGACGCTGGCCCTGTGAGGGCGATCGGCCGGCGGTCCGGAGCCGGTCGGTCGGTCAGTCCCTGGGCCGGGCGGCTGGAGGATCCGGCACCAGCATGGCAGGAAGATTCGGAGGGGCCGCACTCCTCGGCTTGAGCCCAGGCACCGGAGTGGTCGCGGGTGGTGCGACGGTTGGACTCGCCGTCGGCCTCGCCCCCGACGACCGGAGGCCCTTCGGCTTGACGGCCGCCGGGGCCTGCCCCGGAGCCGTGGGCACCGTCTGCGCGAGCGACCGCTCCCGCGGGTCGACCGTGGCCCGAGCCGGCGTCGAGGTGACGCCGCGGCAAGGCGACTGCTTCTGGCTCGGCGCGGACGGCGCGGAGGAGAACGACGGCGCCATCGGCCGGACGGAGCCACGCTTGGACGTCGATGTCGACGTGGAGCGGGAGGCGCCCCCGGCCGAGGAGTGCTGGCCGCCGGAGCCGTAGCGGGCCGCATTGCGGTCGAAGTACGAGGAACGAACCGCCTTGCGCCTGCGGTGCTCGGTGGAGCGGAGAAAGCGCACGAGGAGGAGGAGTGCCCCCAATGCGACGATGACGGCGAGGAGAACGACTTCGGGCCGTGTGTTTCCCGCCAGCGACCCGATCTGCCCGGACCTCAAAAGGACCAGCGCTTCCACGACTCCCCATCGTACCGCCGACCGTGCGATCTTCGGGCTTCGATCGAGTGCAGAACGGTTGCAATTCCACATCACGGACGGCAGCCCGTGCACTCGTCCGGCCCGGTTCGGGCCGGACAGGGCAGGTCGGGGCCGGTCGAAGAGGCCGGACAGGGCCGGTCGAGGTGGCCAGACAGGGCCGGTCGAGGTGGCCGGACAGGGCCGGTCGAGGTGGCCGGACAGGGCCAGACAGGGCCGGTCAGGCTACGAAGTACTTGGCCTGGGGATGGTGGCAGATGATTGCCGTCGTGGACTGCTCGGGATGGAGTTGGAATCCCTCGCTGACCTCGACCCCGATCCGCTCCGCGCCCAATAGCTCGACCACTTTCGCGTTGTCCTCGAGACGGGGGCAGGCCGGGTAGCCCCACGAGTAGCGGCCGCCCCGGTACTTCTGGCGGAACAGGCCGGCGAGCGTGGGCCCGTCCTCGTCGGCGAAACCGAGCTCTTCGCGGATGCGACGGTGCCAGTACTCGGCAAGTGCTTCGGCCATCTCGACGCCGAGCCCATGGAGGAACAGGTACTGCTGGTACTCGTTCGCGGCGAACAGGCGGGCGGCTTCCTCGGAGACCCGCGAGCCCATGGTGACCACCTGGAAGCTGGCCCAGTCCTCGTCGCCCGAGTCGACGGTCCGGAAGAAGTCGCTGATGCAGAGGAAGGGCTTCTCCACCTGGCGTGGGAACGAGAAGCGCATCCGTTCGGCCGACCGGGACTCGTCGGTGTAGATCACCAGGTCGTCCCCGTCGGCGTTCGCGGCGAAGTGCCCCCAGGCCACCTGGGGGATGAGCAGCTGTTCGGCCATGGCCATGGCGAGCTCCTCGCGCAAGCGGGGACGGATCCGTTCCTTGAAGTCGGGATCCTCCTCGCCCTTCTCGGGGCGGAATCCCCACTGATTTCGGAAGAGGGCGGTCTCGTTGAGGAAGGCGGCGATGTCGTCGACGGCCATGCCCTTGGCCACCCGGCTCCCGACGAAGGGAGGAGTGAAGAGCTTGTTGTCGTCGGCCACCTCGGGCGAGCGGACGGGCAGGAGTTCGCCACGGGCGCGCGCCTCGTCTGCGGCCTGCTTGCGGAGCTCGCTCTTTCGGGGGCCGAGGTCGCGGCCGCCGATCGCCGTTCCGAATTCGGGATCGTCCTCGCCGTTCCGCTTCATCTCCACCAAGCGGTCCATGGTGCGCAGTCCCTCGAAGGCGTCCTTGCCGTAGAAGAGACGGCCGTCGTAGACCTTGCGCAGGTCGCGTTCGACGTAGGTGCGGGTGAGGGCGGCACCGCCGAGGATGACCGGGATGTGGGAGAGCCCGCGCCGATTGAGCTCCTCCAGGTTCTCCCGCATGATGAGGGTCGACTTCACCAGCAGGCCGCTCATCCCGATGGCGTCGGCGCCGAACTCTTCGACCGCGGCGAGCATGTCGGTGATCCCGATCTTGATCCCGAGGTTCCGGACCGTGTACCCGTTGTTGGTGAGGATGATGTCCACCAGGTTCTTGCCGATGTCGTGGACATCTCCCTTCACCGTGGCGAGGACCATCGTCCCCTTACCACCCTGGTCGGCCTTCTCCATGAACGGCTCGAGATAGGCGACGGCTGCCTTCATCGTCTCGGCCGAGCCGAGTACGAAGGGGAGCTGCATCTCGCCGGTTGCGAACAGTTCGCCGACCGTCTTCATGCCGGCCAGGAGGAAGTCGTTGATGATGGTCAACGGGGTCAGCTCCCGGGCCATGGCCTGGTCCAGGTCCTCCTCGATGCCGTTCCGGTCCCCGTCGATGATGCGGTGCTCGAGTCTTCGCTCCACCGGCCATCCGGACCGGTCCTCACCCGAGGCCACCGACGAGGCCGACACTCCTTCGAAGATCGTCAGCAGTTCGGTGAGCGGGTCGTAGCCCTCGGAGCGACGGTCGTAGACCAGGTCGAGGCAGACCTCACGGGCCCGGTCGTCGATCTTGGACAGTGGCAGGATCTTCGATGCATGCACGATGGCGGCGTCGAGCCCGGCCTCCACGCACTCGTGCAGGAAGACCGAGTTCAGGACCTGGCGGGCCGCGGGATTGAGCCCGAACGACACGTTGGAGAGTCCGAGGACGGTGTAGACGCCGGGGAGCTCCTGCTTGATCCGCCGGATGCCCTCGATGGTCTCGATCCCGTCCCGCCGACTCTCCTCCATGCCGGTCGACAGAGGGAGGGCGAGGGGGTCGAAGAGCAGATCCTCGGCGCGGAGTCCGTACCGCTCGGTGGCGATGTCGTGGATGGCCTTCGCCGCCCGAAGTTTCCAGTCGGCGGTGCGTGCCTGGCCCTCGGTGTCGATGCACGTGCAGACGACGGCGGCACCGAACTCCTTGGCCAGGGTCAGGAAGGAGTCGAGCCGGGTCCCGGCGTCGTCACCCTCCTCCAGGTTCACCGAGTTGATGACGGCACGCCCGCCGATCCAGGAGAGCGCGGTCTCCACGACGGGGGCCTCGGTCGAGTCGACCATCAACGGCGCCGTCGACTGGGTGGCGAAACGGGAGGCGACCTCCTCCATGTCTGCCACGCCGTCGGCGCCGGTGTAGTCGACGCAGACGTCGATCAGGTGCGAACCCTCCTTGATCTGCTCCTTGGCCATCGCCACACATGTGTCCCAATCGGCCTCGAGCATGGCCTCGCGGAACTTCTTCGAACCATTGGCGTTGGTGCGCTCGCCCACCACCAGGAACGAGCTGTCCTGGGTGAAGGGCACGTGGGTGTAGATCGAGGCCGCTCCCTCCTCGCGCTCGGGCGAACGGGCGCCGGGGGTCAGTTCGGCGCATGCCCCGACGACGGCGGCGAGGTGGGCGGGCGTGGTGCCGCAGCATCCTCCGATGACCGATACGCCGAGCTCGCTGACGAACTGACGGTGGAACTCGGCCAATTGGTGGGGCTCGAGGTCGTAGTGCATGGCACCGTCGACCACGGACGGCAGCCCTGCGTTGGGCAGACACGACACGGGGATCGTGGCATGGCTGGTGAGGTGCCGGAGCGGTTCGAACATCTCCGACGGACCGGTGGCGCAATTGAGGCCGATGACGTCGACGTCCATCGCCTGCAGGGCGACGAGCGCAGCACCCACCTCGGTTCCGGGGAGCATGGTCCCGGTCAATTCGATGGTCACCTGGCACTGCAGCGGGAGGCGCACGCCCACCCGCTTCATGGCCCGGCGGGCGCCATTGATGGCGGCCTTGGCCTGGAGCAGGTCGAACACCGTCTCGACGATGATCAGGTCGGCGCCCCCTTCGATGAGGGCGTCGGCCTGCTCCTCGTAGGCGTCGCGCAGATCGGCGTAGCGGGTCTGGCCGAGGGTGGGGAACTTGGTGCCCGGGCCGATGCTTCCGGCCACCCACCTCGGCCTGTCCGGCGTCGAGTGCTCGTCCGCGGCGCGTCGAGCCAGGGCCACCGCGGCGAGATTGAGCTCCCGCACCCGATGACCTTGGCCGTACTCGGCCAATACCGGGGCGAAGGCGCCGAACGTGTCGGTCTCGACGACGTCGCAGCCCACGGCGTAGAACGACCGGTGGACCTGTTCCACGACGTCGGGCCGGGTCACCACCAGGAGTTCATTGCACCCCTCGAGCTCCGGTCCACCGAAGTCGTCGGCGGTCAACTCGGCCATCTGCAGGTTGGTCCCCATGGCGCCGTCGAAGATGACGACTCGCTCGGAGACGGCCTGCAGATAGCTCGATTCGGTGCGGTGGGCGGCCATAGCCCCCAAACGATACCGGGACAGGAGCGGGAGCCGTCCCCAACGGGGTGATTCTGGCGGGTCGCGGGTCTCGATGGTGTCCGGGCACCGGGCCGGGACGCCGGCGGACGGCGCGCTCGCCGGTCCGGGGGAGCGATTGGGGGACACCGTTCGTTTAGCATCGGACGGGTGAGGACGCCGTGCTGAGGATCTACACCAAGACCGGTGACGACGGAACGACAGGCCTGCTCTTCGGAGGCCGGGTCCGCAAGGATTCGCCGATCATGCACATCACCGGCACGGTCGACGAGGCCCAGGCCGCCATGGGGATGGCCAGGGCGGAGGCGGTCGCCGGATCCGAGCTCGACCAACTGTTGACCCGACTGGAGCGCGAGCTCTACGTCCTCATGGCCGAGATCACCACCGATCCGTCGAACCGCTCCAAGTTGGTGGCCGGCAAGTCCCTCGTGATCGAGGAGATGGTCACCGCACTCGAATTGTCGATCGACGACCTGATTTCGCGGGTGGCCATGCCCACCGAGTTCGTCATCCCGGGGACGACCCGGGCTTCGGCCGCGCTCGACTTCGCCCGCACCGTCGTCCGTCGGGCGGAGCGGCTCCTCGTGTCAGCACCGATCGAGGGTTCGCTGGTCCAGCCCTACCTCAACCGGCTGTCCGACCTCCTGTGGGCCCTCGCCCGATGGGCCGAGGGGCAGGATCACCCACTGGCCCGGGGCGCACCCCGCCGGTCCCGGTCGTCCGGCGAACGCGACGAACGAGACGGTGCCGAAGATCCGGACGGTTCGGACAGATCGGACGGTTCGGACGGATCGACGTCCGACCGGACCGGGTGACCGAGCGTTCCGGACGCATCCGACCCCATCCCGACCCCGTACCTACCCTCTGGAGCACCGACGTGATCAACGTGAGCACCCTGTCCGGACCCGGACTACCCGATGACCTGGCCGCCGTCGGCGTACCCGTCCACAGCAGCGACGACGGCCCGATCGTGGCATGCGACCCGGGGCCGGTGGAGGGCGTGACGCTGCCGACATCGTTGGACACCGACTGGTGCGAGCGCCAGGGGTTCATGGGCAAGGTCGCGCAGGTCCTGGTCCTGAGGTCGCTCGGGGCCGTTGGCGGGAGCAAGGAGCCCGACATCGTCCTCGTCGGGCTGGGCCCGGCCGCCGCGCTCGCCGGTGACGGGGGGCTCGAGTCCCTGCGGCGATCCGCGGGGTCCTTCGTGCGTGCGGCGGGAAAGGGTGGTTCGGCGCTCCTCGTACTGCCCGCCGTCGGGGGCACGACCGTGACCGATGCCGCCGCCGCCGCCGCCGAGGGAGGGTCCCTCGCCGCCTACCGGTACGAGGACTTCCGCAGCGCCGAACCGACGGCGGGTCTCGGCACCCTGATCCTCGCCGATGGAAGGGGCGGCGACCCCGGTGACACCGAAGCCGGCGCCGCCCGCGGCGCACGGGTGGCACGGTCGGTGGCGATGGCTCGCGACCTGGTGAACGAGCCCCCGAGCTCGTTGACGCCCACCCGCTTCGCCGATGTCGTGTCCGACCGGTTCGCCGGGATCCCCGAGATCACCGTCGAGGTGTGGGACGAAGGGCGGATCGCCGCCGAACGCCTGGGTGGCGTCCTGGGGGTGGCAGCCGGCTCGGAGCAGCCGCCGCGACTGGTCCGCGTCGAGTACCGACCGGCTGAGCCCTTCGAATTCGAAGGCCGGGTTCCCCGTCTGTCCCTGGTCGGCAAGGGGATCACGTTCGATTCCGGCGGACTCTCGCTCAAGCCGGCCGGCGGCATGGAGACCATGAAGACGGACATGGGCGGCGCCGCGGCCGTACTGGCCGCGGTCGACGCCGTGGCGGCCTTGGGCGGTCGCATCCCGATCACCGCGTGGGCCCCGATGACCGAGAACCTGCCGAGCGGCACCGCCACCAAGCCGGGCGACGTGCTGACCGCACGTAACGGCAAGACCATCGAGGTGCTGAACACCGATGCCGAGGGGCGGTTGATCCTGGCCGACGGACTCTCCCTGGCCGTCGAGGACGGACCGGATGCCGTCGTCGACCTGGCCACGCTCACCGGCGCCGCCGTGGTGGCTCTGGGCAAGGAGATCGCCTGCCTGCTCGGCAACGACGAGGAGCTCCTCCATGCCGTCCGGACCGCCGGAAGCCGTGCAGGGGAGCCGTCGTGGCCGCTTCCCCTGCCCGAGGACTATGCCGCGCACATCGAATCCGAGGTGGCGGACATGAAGAACACCGGCCGCCCCGGACAAGCCGGCACGATCTCGGCGGCGCTGCTGCTGCAGGAATTCGTGGGCGACGTCCCGTGGGCACACCTCGACATCGCCGGTCCCTCCCGGACCGACGACAACCGTTGGTACAGCACCAAGGGCGGCAGCGGCTTCGGCGTCCGGACGCTGGTCGAACTCGCCACCTCGGAGGACTTCGCCCGTTGGCTGGCCACGCGTCCGAAGGGCTGAGCCTTCGTTCGGTCCTTGGGCCGAAACGTCCGGAGGCCGGTCCCCGGCGGTGAGCCACGGGTCCGCCGGATCCCTGCACTACCGTCGGACTCGTGAAGATCGCAGTCCTCGGGGGAGGGTCGTGGGGCACGACGGTCGCCTCGTTGATGGCGCCGCGACACGACACCGTGCTGTGGGCACGGGATCCCGAGGTCGCCCGGGCGGTCCGCGACGACCACGAGAACCCGCACTACCTCCCCGGCTTCGCACTGGATCCGGCCCTGTCGGCCACCTCGGACCTCGAGGAGGCCGTCTGCGGCGCCGATCTGGTCGTCCTGGGCGTGCCGACCTCGGGGTTCCGGCGGGTGCTCGAGGATGCGGCGCCGATCATGCGCCCGTGGATCCCGGTCGTGAGCCTGACCAAGGGACTCGAGCGGGGCTCGCACCTCCGGATGACCGAAGTCATCAAGGAAGTGGTGCCGGGCCACCCCGTCGCCGCCCTCACCGGGCCGAACATCGCCAGCGAGATCCTGTCGGGAAAGGCAGCCGCCGCCGTGATCGCCACCGAGGACCTCGAGGTGGCCAGCGCCATCCAGGCCGTCTTCACCCGGGGCGTCTTCCGCGTCTACGTCAACGACGATGTCGTCGGCTGCGAGCTCGGTGGCGCCCTCAAGAACGTGATCGCCATCGCCGCCGGAATCGGGCAGGGGCTCGGTGTGGGGGACAACACCCGTGCCGCCGTGATGTCGAGAGGGCTGGCCGAGCTCATCCGACTGGGCGAGGCCATGGGGGCCAAGCCGGGCACGTTCGCCGGGCTGGCCGGCATGGGCGACCTCATCGCCACCTGCGTCAGTCCGCACAGCCGGAACCGGGCGGTGGGCGAGCAGCTGGGCAAGGGCCGCAAGCTTGCGGACATCCTGGATGAGATGCACATGGTGGCCGAAGGCGTGAACACGGCGACCGTCGCGCTCGAATTGGCCGAACGCCACCATCTCGAACTCCCCATCTGCCGGATGATCGACCGGGTGGTCAAGGGGGAGATGGAGCCGATCGACACCTACTGGGGTCTCACCCCGGCCGGTCACGAAGCCGAGCCCGGCTGAGCTGTCCGCCCACCGGAGCCATCGGATCCGTCCGCGATCCGGTCGTCGCCGTGGACAGGCTGCCCGCCCGTCGCCGATTCGGCCGCGGTGAATGCGACGGCCGGGTGGAATTCCCAGTCGCCGAGTCGCCGCTCGATGGTCGCCCGGTCGTGGCCGGCCTCGGCCAACCCGGCTGCCAGTCGCAGTGCCCGTCGCCGCATCTGCTCGGGCTCGGAAAGCCGCTGTTCCGCCGTCCAACGGCGGTGACTCCGCTGGAGTGATTCCGGCAGTCGACTCAGGTGCCGGAGCGGGAGCGGGGGGATGTGGGCCCTCACAGCCATCTCTCCCGGGCCCTGTGGACGGGCGAGCTCGAAGGTGACCAGTCGGGCCAGTGCCCGCCGGAACGGCGAGTTCTTCCCCATCTTGTCGCCCAGCCCGAGTGCTCTCGCCGTCTCCGGCAGGTGGAGGTCGTAGCCGTCGCCGTGCACCTCGAGCCCGTAACTCAGGCGCCGGAGCAGCCACGTCGTGCTGGGGCCGATCACACCCAGCCAGTAGAGCTCGACGTAGCGACTGCACGGATGGAGGCCGTGGGGATCGACGACCGGGTCCACCCACTGGACGATGTGGAGCACCGGCCCCGGCGGCGGTTCCACGGCAAGGTCCGTTCGGACCGGTACGGATCGGAGTGGCCGTGGCGGAGGAGGGATGACGGTAGGGGTGGACATGGTGCGCTCCTGAGGCTCGGGGACCGGACCGCCCGTGGCCGGGTGTCGGGTCGATCGGACCCGTGCAGCGTGTGCGACCGTGCTTGCCCGCCACCTTGCCGATGATCGATGCCGCCTCCTACCAGCGACCCCAGTGGACGCTGTCGTCGATGGTCCGCCTCGCCCTGCCCGCCGACGTCGAAGGAGGATCGGGGAGGGCCGCCTCGCCGAGCAGTACGGCACCGAGCCAGCAGCGGTCGGCCGGTACCCCGAGCGCGTCCTTCAGGCACTGTTCGCCGCGGAAGTTCCCCAGGAATGCGGCGCCGATCCCACGGTCGGCCGCGGCGAGGAGCAGTGCCATCACGGCGAACGAGGCGTCGACGTGCCAGTAGGGGACGATCCACCCGACCTCGTCGCCGTCCGACCTGATCTTGTCGGGCTCGCGATAGCGCTCCACATAGGCCCCCGGGTGGCTGAACGTCAGGACGACGACCGGAGCCCGGGACATCCCGGCGAAGCGGCGTGACCGCTCCCTCCATGCGGCGTCGGTCGTGGCGTCCCAGTAGCGGGCGGTCTCGGCCGGACCGTCCAGTACGACGAATTCCCGGCCCTGGGTATTGCCCGCCGACGGGGCGGCCATCGACAGGGTGAGCAGCTCGCCGATCACCGACCGGTCGACCGGCGCGCCGGTGAAATTCCTGGTCATGCGTCGTTTCCGGATGACCTCGTCCAGTTCCATGCGGCGAACGCTACCGCCATCGGTGGAGACGGAACCCGGCGACGGCTTCGTGAGCGGGATGGTCCTGACCCCGCCAAGGCGGTGCCCGGCCCAGTGGGAATGTCGACCCCGCTGGTAGTGTTTGCAACCACGTAGTGCAGTCCAGGGAGGTCGCCGGGAACCGGGGAGAGGGTCGTCGGCCCCCGAGACGCCCGGGCCGCCGACGCCAGAGGAGACGAGACCGCCGTGCCCACCTTCAGAGAGATGCTGGCAGCCGCCAAGGCCGCCGTCCGGGAGATCACCACCGCCGAGGCGGAGGAGGAGATGGCCGTCCCGGGGACGATCGTCCTTGACGTGCGCGAGCCTGACGAGTACGAGCAGGGAGCCCTCGCCGGCTCGATCCACCTCCCGCGAGGCAACCTGGAGTCGTCGATCGAGGGCCGGATTCCCGACAAGTCGGCCCACGTACTGGTCATGTGCGCCGGCGGGGTCCGGTCGGCGTTCGCCGCCGACACCATGCAGCAGCTCGGATACACCGACGTCGCCTCGATCATGGGCGGATTCAACCGTTGGAAGGACGAAGGTCGGGCCTGGTCCGCACCGCGGACGCTCACGCCCGAGCAGCGCAATCGCTACCAGCGGCACCTCCTTCTGCCCGAAGTGGGCGAGAACGGCCAGCTGAAGCTGTTGGACTCCAAGGTCCTGCTGCTCGGTGCCGGTGGGCTCGGCTCTCCCGCCGCGCTGTACCTGGCGGCAGCCGGGGTGGGCACGATCGGCATCATCGACATGGACGTGGTCGATGCGTCCAACCTCCAGCGCCAGATCCTCCACAACACGGACCGCGTCGGCGAACGCAAGGTGGACTCGGCCAAGAAGACGCTCACCCTCATCAACCCCGACGTGAACGTCGTCACGTACGACGTGCGCCTGGGCGCGGACAACATCCTGGACATCATCGACGGCTACGACATCATCGTGGACGGGACCGACAACTTCCCGACCCGCTACCTGGTCAACGACGCCTCGCTGCTGAAGCGGATCCCGGTGGTCCATGGCTCGATCTTCCGGTTCGAGGGCCAAGCCACCGTCTTCAATCCCTACGAGGGCCCATGCTACCGGTGCCTGCTGCCCGAGCCGCCACCTGCCGAACTGGCGCCGAGCTGCTCGGAGGCCGGCGTGCTCGGCGTGCTTCCCGGAATCGTCGGATCCATCCAGGCCGTCGAAGCGATCAAGGTCCTGTTGGGCATCGGCGACACCTTGCAGGGCCGCCTCCTGGCCTACGACGCACTCGAGCAGAGCTTCCGAACCTTCAAGGTCCGGCGTGATCCGTCATGCCCGGCGTGTGGTCCCGATGCCGGTGAGATCGTGATCGCCGAGTACGACGACCTGTGCATGCCCCACGCCGTCGAGGCGCCCGCCGTCTGACGTCCGGCCCGTTCCCGCCAGATTCCCCCCCGACCGCCGAGACCGTAACCTGTGCCCATGGCATCTGAGAGCGCGTCCGACAGGCCCTTCGACGAGCGGGTGACCGACTCCGGAATCGTCATCAATCCGGTCTACGGACCCGACGATCTGAGCGACTGGGACCCGGGGGTCAGGCTCGGTGTACCCGGCTCATTCCCCTACACCCGTGGCATCCGGCCCGACATGTACCGGGGCCGACTGTGGACCATGCGCCAGTACGCCGGCTTCGGAACGGCGGAGGCCACGAACCAGAGGTTCAAGTTCCTCCTCGACGCCGGTCAGACCGGCCTCTCGTGTGCCTTCGACCTGCCCACCCAGATGGGTTACGACTCCGACCACCCACGCTCGGAGGGCGAGGTCGGCAAGGTGGGTGTCGCCATCGACACCCTGGCGGACATGCGCATGCTGCTGGCCGGTCTGCCTCTCGACAAGGTCACCACTTCGATGACCATCAACGCCACCGCGGCCATCCTCCTCCTGTTCTACCAACTGGTCGCGGAGGAGAACGGCGTCGACCCGAAGCTGCTGGGCGGGACCATCCAGAACGACATCCTGAAGGAGTACGTGGCCCGGGGCACCTATATCTACCCGCCTCGCCCGTCGATGCGCCTCGTCACCGACACCTTCTCCTACTGTGCCGAGCATCTCCCCGCATGGAACACGATCTCCATCTCCGGCTACCACATCCGCGAAGCGGGATCGACGGCGGTCCAGGAGATCGCATTCACCCTGGCCAACGGCATCGCGTACGTGGAAGCGGCGTTGGCGGCCGGCCTGGCCGTCGACGAGTTCGCCCCCCGACTCAGCTTCTTCTGGAACGCCCACAACAACCTGTTCGAGGAGGTCGCCAAGTACCGGGCCGCCCGGCGGATGTGGGCCAGGATCATGACGGAGCGATTCCACGCCGAGGACGAGAAGTCACTCCTGCTCCGGTTCCACACGCAGACCGGCGGATCGACCCTGACCGCCCAGCAACCCGAGAACAACATCGTGCGCGTCACCGTGCAGGCCATGGCCGCCGCCCTCGGGGGGACCCAGAGCCTGCATACCAACGGGTTCGACGAAGCTCTCGGACTGCCCACCGAACATGCCGCCAAGATCGCCCTCCGAACCCAGCAGATCGTCGGCTACGAGTCCGGGATCGCCGACACCGTCGACCCGCTCGCCGGCTCCTGGTTCGTCGAGTCGCTGACCGACGAGGTTGAGAAGGCGGCGTGGTCCTACCTCGAGCGGATCGACGGCATGGGTGGGGCCGTCGACGCCATCGAGGCCCAGTACATGCAGCAGGAGATCGAGCAGGCCGCCTACGCCTATGCCAAGGCGATCGACAGTGGCGACAAGGTCGTCGTCGGCGTCAACCGCTTCGTCGACGAGCAGGGGACGCCGAATGACGTGTTCCCGATCGACGAGGAGCTCCAGCGATCCCAGGTGGCCAGCGTCGTCCGTGTGCGAGCCGAACGCGACCAGTCGGGTGTGGACGCTGCCCTCGCCGATGTGGAGGCCGCGGCCCGGGGCACCCAGAACCTGCTGTACCCAATGAAGGTGGCACTTTCCCGGATGGCGACGCTCGGCGAGGTGTCGGACGTGCTGCGGAGCGTCTTCGGCGAGTTCCACCCGAACGGCTGAGGTGTTCCGGCCCGCCGGCTGCGTCGCTCCTGCGGCGCCGGGGAGTCAGGTCGAGTTGCGGAGCCGGGTCCACTCGGAGTCCAAGACGGCATAAACCACTTCGTCGGTCCATTCGCCCTTGACCCACTCGTTCTCCACGAAGTGTGCCTCGCACCGCATCCCGAGCCGTTCGAGCACCCGCGCCGAGGCCGAGTTGCGGGCGTCGATGCGTCCGCAGACCCGGTGCGCCCCGAGCCCGATGAAGGCCAGATCGACGATGGCCGAGGCCGCCTCGGTGGCGTAGCCGTGCCCACGATGTTCGGCGAAGAACGTGTAGCCGACGTCGGCCTGGCCGTGGACCTCGCTCGTCCAGCAGAGCCCGACATCCCCCGCAATCTCCCCTGTGGCCGCCACCTCGACGGCGATGTTCATCCACTGGCCCGGTTCGGTGAGCGCCGATCGAGCCGAGGCCAGCCTGGACCTGGCTTGGTCGCGGTCGAAGGGCTCGTCGTAGAGGAAGGTGGCCACCTCGGGGTCGCCTCGGAGACGGTGGTAGACGTCGAGCTCGTCGGTGCGCCAGGGCCGGAGGTGGAGCCGCGCCGTACGGATCGGGTAGTCCGGATCGAGCCCGGCTTCGATCGGACCGGTTGCCCCATCGGGCGTCAGCTCGGCCGTCCATCCGGGCTCCCTGTCCGAGGCCGCACCGTCTGCACCGTCTGCACCGTCTGCACCGACCGCACCGTCTGCACCGACCGCACCGTCTGCACCGGGCATGCCGTGCGCTCCGGGCATGCCGTCCGCCCCGGCCGCACCGTCTGCCCCGGGCACGTCAGGCGTTGCGTCCGGTGAGCAGTCGGTTCCGCAAGGCTCCGGGGGCCGCGGCGTCGATGGCCGTCCACGCCAGGGCGATCGCGCCGTCGCGGACGGCCGCGTCGGCCGACGGGGTGATGCAGGCCGCCGCGAACTCCGGCTGGTGGTTGACCGACCCCCCGGCGTCGATGGCGAGGAGCGGGTGGATCGTCGGTATGGCCAGTGACACGTTGGCCATGTCCGTGGAGAGTGTGGGCGGTGCGATCCCTTCGTCGTCGAGAGTGAACCGTCGCCCCAGGGATTCCGCGTTGGCACGGTAGAGGCCCAGGAGTTCGTGGTCGCTCACCATGTGCGAGTAGTCGGGAGCGAGGGGAGTGAAATCCACCTTCGCTCCGGTGGCCTGGGCGCCAGCAGCAAAGCACGCCCGGACCCTCGACTCGAGATGTGCGAGCCCCTGGATCGTGAGGGAGCGGGCCATGAACCTTCCGGTGACCCGGGCCGGGATGATGTTGGCGGCCTCGCCGCCGTTGGTGACCACACCGTGGATCTGGTCGCCCGGAGGGAGCTGCTGTCGGAGGAGACCGAGTGCGACCTGGGCGATCACCATCGCGTCACCGGCGTTGACGCCCTGCCATGGTGCGGCCGAGGCGTGGGCCGTCTTTCCGGTGTATCCCACATCGAAGTGGGCGACCGCCAGGCAGGTCGCCTCCAGTCGATCGTCGGGCCACGGGTGGATCATCATGGCGGCGTGGACGTCGTCGAAGGCGCCCCGTTCGAGCATCACCACCTTGCCGCCCCCGCCCTCTTCGGCAGGGGTGCCGACGACCCGGACCGTCACGCCCAGTTCGTCGGCGACGGGAAGGAGGCCGAGGCCCGCCCCGACGGCCGACGCGGCGATGATGTTGTGCCCGCAGGCATGCCCCACATCGGGGAGGGCGTCGTACTCGGCGCAGACGGCGAGGACCAGTGGGCCGGATCCGGCCTCGGCGATGAAGGCGGTGGGCAGATCGGCCGTCCCGGTGGTCACGGTGAATCCACCACGCTCCAGGGCCGCGGCAGCCAGCGCCGACGACCGAACCTCCTGGTAGGAGAGCTCCGGATGGTCGTGGATGTCGTGACTCAGACGGAGCAGCTCGGTCAGGTTGGCGTCGATGGCTGCCCGTGCCACGGACTTTGCCTCACTCGGGTGCGGGGTACGGATATCCGGCATGCGGGCTCCTCCGACGGGGTGCTGGGTGCGGTGGTCCTGGTGGCACGGCTGCCGCTCCCACGGCCTGCCTGGGACGCCTCGGTGACTGGTGGGAACAAGCAGCGGGTGTCCGGCGACGGGTGTCGAGCCCGAACGCCCGCTACTCGATGACGGCGATGACGTCCCCGGGTCCGACCGACTCGCCCGGGGCCACCCTGACCTCCTTGACCGTCCCCGCCTTCTCGGCGTTGACGTTGTTCTCCATCTTCATCGCTTCGAGCACGCAGACGGTCTGGCCCACTTCGACGGTGTCGCCTTCGGCGACCAGGACCTTCACGATCGTCCCTTGCATGGGGACGGCGACCGTCCCGGAACCACCCCCGGCAGCGGCGGCCTTCGGGCGTTTCGGGCCGGATCCCCGGGTACCCGACGCGGCACCTTGTACCGCCACGGTCTCGCCGAGGTCGGGGACCCACAGTTTGACCTGGTAGCGCCGCCCGTCGACCTCGGCCGTCACGTCGCGAAGGACACGGGGGACGGCGTCGTCGCCGGATGCCGGTGCCGGCGGTGCGGTGTCGGCGGAGACCGACGAGAGGTCGAGGTTCTGCTCCACCCAGTTGGTGGAGTGCTCACCGGCTACGAAGTCGGGATGGCTGAGGATCGCCACGTCCGCCGGGAGGGTTGTGGCCACGCCCTCGACCACCGTCTCGGCGATGGCCCGGAGCATGCGGCGACGGGCGGCTTCGCGGTCATGGCCCCAGACGATCAGCTTGGCGACCAGGTTGTCGTAGAACTGGCTCACCGTGTCGCCGGACTCGTAACCGGCATCGAGCCGCACTCCGGGCCCGCCGGGGGCGACCAGGCGGGTGATGGTGCCGGGCGACGGGGTGAAGGCCCCGCCGGCCGGGTCTTCGGCGTTGATGCGCACCTCGATGGCGTGGCCGTTCCGCTGCACGTCGTCCTGGGTGAAGCCGAGGGGCTCGCCGGAGGCGACGCGTAGCTGCCACTCGACAAGGTCGAGGCCGGTGACCAGCTCGGTCACCGGGTGCTCCACCTGCAGACGGGTATTCATCTCCAGGAAGAAGAACTCGCCGTCCTGGTAGAGGAATTCGACGGTCCCCGCATTGACGTAGCCGCAGGCCCTGGCCACTTTGACCGAGGCCTCGCCCATGGCCACGCGGACGTCGTGGGGGAAATTCGGCGCCGGGCTCTCCTCGACGAGCTTCTGATGGCGGCGCTGGGCCGAGCAGTCGCGCTCGCCGAGCCACAGTGCGTTGCCGTGGGTATCGGCGATGACCTGCATCTCCACGTGACGGGGCCAGGCCAGGTAGCGCTCCACGTAGCACTCGTCCCGCCCGAAGTACGAGAGCGACTCCCGCATGGCCGACTCGAGCGCCACTGCGGCATCGTCAGGACCGGCCACCACCTTCATTCCCCGACCGCCACCGCCATAGGCGGCCTTGATCGCCACCGGCCATCCGAACTCGTCGCCGAAGGCGACGACCTGATCGGGGGAGGTGAGCACGTCGGTGCGGCCCGGCACGCCCGAGACGCCGGCCCGCTCGGCCGCGTGGCGGGCGCTGATCTTGTCGCCCATGACGTCGATCGCTTCGGGAGGCGGCCCGATGAAGGTCACGCCGCGCTCGGTGATCGCCCTGGCGAAATCGGTGTTCTCGGAGAAGAAGCCGTACCCGGGATGGACGGCATCGGCACCACTGCGCGCGATCACGTCGAGGATCGCCTCGGTGTTGAGGTAGCTCTCCGCCACGGTGGCCACTCCCAGCTCCCGGCACGTCCGGATGACCCGGACGGCGATCTCCCCCCGGTTGGCGATGAGGACCTTCTTGAGCACGCTGCGCCTTTCGAACTCGGAGTGGCGAGATTCCGCGCCCTTCCGTGGTCGGCAGGGCGGCGCCTCACCTCACGGTGAGGCGTTCCCACTCTGTCACGCCCACGACGGACGTCCCGGCACCGACATCCGCACCGGGACCACAGACTGGCACGGGCCATAGGGTGTCTGCCATGTCGGTGACCAGGTTCCACGACGTCCGCCGGTTCGAGTCGATCGACTCGACCAACCGTTACCTGCTCGACGAGGCACGCGCCGGTGCCGCCGAGGGCGTCGTGGCGGTCGCCGATCACCAGACGGCGGGGCGTGGACGACTCGGTCGGAGCTGGGACGCGCCGGCCGGGGCCAACCTCTTGTTCTCGGTCCTGCTCCGGCCGGCGATCGATCCGTCCGAGCGTCATCTGGCCACGACCGCGCTAGCCCTCGCCGCCCTCGATGCAATCTCGGCTCTGGACTGGTCCGGCGTGGACAGCGGTCAGCGGGGGAGTGCCGGTCAGGTCGGGATCAAGTGGCCGAACGATCTGGTCGCTCCCGACGGGAGGAAGCTCGCCGGCGTCCTCGCGGAGGCGGATCTCACCGGCGGATCGCCGGGATCGCCCGCCCCGATCGTGGTCGGGATCGGGGTGAACGTCAACTGGCCGGCCGTCGACGAGGACCTGCCACCCGAACTGCGGGGGAAGGCCGTCTCGCTCCGGCAGCTGACGGGCGGGCTGGTGGATCGGGAGGCGCTCCTGTACGGGCTGCTGGCCGCGCTCGAGCCTCGTACGGCCGGACTGGCGACCGCCCAGGGCAGGGTCCGTCTGGCCGAGGACCTCCGGTCCGTGTGCATGACCCTAGGGACCCGGGTGCGGGTGGAACTCCCCGACGAGGCGTTCGAGGGCACGGCGACGGCCATCACCTCGGAGGGTCACCTCACCGTCGACACGGACGGGGGGACCCGGACGGTGGTGGCCGGTGACGTCGTCCATGTGCGACCGGGGTCCTGACCAGGGACCCGACCTCCGGCTGGCGGCCGCCGGGCCCGGCTCTCGCGGGGGTGCGCCCGCACGCGATCCTCGACCGGAGGGTCCGGTCAGGCGGGCCGAGAGGCCGCAAGGTCACGGCTACGCTGGTCCGTTATGCGACTGCTCGTGACCGGCGGTGCCGGGTTCATCGGATCCAATTTCGTCCGCTATTGGGTCGACCGCCATCCTGATGACGCCGTCGTGGCGTTCGACGTGCTCACGTACGCAGGCAACCGGCCCAACCTGGCCGATGTGGAGGACCGGATCGCCTTCGTGCAGGGCGACATCGGTGACCTCGACCGTGTGACCGCCACCCTGGCCGATCACGACATCGACGTCATCGTGAATTTCGCGGCTGAATCCCACAACAGTCTGGCCATCCTGGATCCGACGAGGTTCTTCCAGACGAACGTGATGGGGACTCAGACCCTGGCCGAGGCGGCGCGCCGCCACGGGGTGTCCCGGTTCCACCACATCTCCACCTGCGAGGTCTACGGGGACCTGCCCCTCGACTCCGACGAGGTGTTCACCGAACAGACGCCCTATCGGCCCCGCACCCCCTACAACGCATCGAAGGCCGGGGGCGACCACGCCGTCCGGGCCTACGGCGAGACCTATGGGCTCCCGGCCACGATCACCAACTGCTGCAACAACTACGGTCCGTTCCAATTTCCGGAGAAGGTGATCCCGCTCTTCACGGCCCGGGCCCTCGACGACCAGCCGCTCCCCCTCTACAAGTCGACCCAGAACAAGCGGGAGTGGCTGCACGTCGACGACCACTGCCGGGCGATCGAGCTCGTGCTGCAGCACGGGGTCGTCGGCGAGACCTACAACGTCGGGAGCGGCGTCGAGGCCTCGATCGAGCAGATCGCCGACGCGGTGCTGGCCGCCACCGGAAAGCCCCAGTCACTCAAGGAGATCGTCCCCGACCGACCGAGTCACGATCGGCGTTACCTCCTGGATTCGTCGAAGATCCGCAAGGAGCTCGGCTGGGAGCCCTCCGTCCCATTCGACAAGGGCCTGGCTGACACCGTCGGGTGGTACGCGGACAATCGCGCCTGGTGGGAGCCGTTGCGCGACCGTGCTCCCGTCGTCGAGGGCGACTGGGCCGGCCCCGAGCCCGGCACCGCCAGGAAGTGAGCCAGCCCCGACGGGTCCTCGTCACCGGCGGCAATGGCCAGCTCGGACGGGACGTGCGCGACGTTCTGGAGGGCGTCGTCCCTGCCGGGGGCGTTCCCCACGAACGGCTCGACGGGAACCTGCTCGGCCCCGTCGCTCCGGGAACCTTCGAGGTCCTGTCCACGGACATCGACACACTCGATCTGGTGGACCGCGACGCCGTGCGGGATGCGGTCGAGGAATTCCGCCCGGAGCTGATACTCCACGGAGGCGCCTTCACGGCCGTGGACGCCTGCGAATCCGACCCCGACACGGCGTTCGCCGTGAATGCGATGGGCACGCGCCACATGTCGGAGGCCGCTGCGTCGGTGGGCGCCCACATCGTGTACATCTCGACCGACTACGTGTTCGACGGCCGGGAGTCCCGCCCCTACGTCGAGTGGGACCGACCGGCGCCCTGTTCGGTCTATGGCCGGAGCAAACTGGGCGGCGAGCAGGAGATCCGCTCACTTTGCGGGGTGTCGGCCACGATCGTGCGCACCGCCTGGGTGAGCGGCGCCCACGGGGCGAACATGGTCAAGACGGTGCTCCGACTGGCCACCGACCCGCCGGACGGGATACTGCGGTTCGTCGACGACCAGCACGGGTGCCCCACCTTCACCGCGGACCTTGCCCGTGCCGTCGTCCGGCTCGGCGTCGACCGGCGACCGGGCACGTTCCACGTCACCAACCAGGGGGAGACCACGTGGTTCGGGTTCGTCCAGGCCACCATGTCGGCGGCCGGGTTCGACCCGGCCCGGGTCGAACCGATCGCCACGTCCGACCTCGACCCGCCCCGCCCCGCACCGAGACCTGCGAACTCGCGCCTGGACAATGCCGCCCTCCGGCTCTCCGGGCTCCCCGCCATGCCACCCTGGCAGGACGCCCTCGCCCGGCTGGTCGAGGCCCTGTCCGCCCCCTGATGGCCTCGGGTGTCGGGGAAGCCTCCGGAGTGGCCCCGTTTCCCAGTGCCGAGTTGCCCAGCGCCGAGTGGCCCAGCGCCGAGTGGCCCAGCGCCGCGTGGCCCTGTGGTCCAGCGCCGTGTGGCCTGGTGACCGTGCGATGTTGCAGAATTGGGCTGGGGAACACAGGCTCCACCGGGACGAACCGGCTCGGGGTCGACCGTACCGACACCGAATCCCTGTACATGACCTCCACCAACCCGATGGGTGGTGACCGACCAGATGATGGGACGTGACCCGCAATGTCAGTGAGCTCGACGCTCTTCGCCCACGGAGGTGATCCGGGGCCCGACCGTTCAGGTGCACCCGAGGCATCAGCCTTCGGACGACCGCCAACCGGTCCGGTCCACACGGTCGCCGTGATCGGCGTCGGTTACGTGGGTCTCCCGACTGCGGCCACCTTGGCGCACCTCGGTCACCGGGTCACCTGCGGCGACGCCGACCCCCGCAAGGTCGACATGCTGCAGCGCGGTGAGGTACCCATCGTCGAGGACCACCTCGAGGACCTGGTCCGCGAGGGCCAGCAGGCGGGAAACCTCCGGTTCGTCCTGGGTGCCACCGCGGCGATCCGGGGCGCCGAGTTCGTGTTCCTCTGTGTGCCGACTCCGCAGGGCGACGACGGCTCGGCCGACCTCTCCTACGTCGAGGCGGTCGCGGCCGAGATCGGTCCTCACCTGGCACCGGGCACGATCATCGTCAACAAGTCGACCGTGCCGGTCGGGTCGACCCTCGTGGTCGAGCGTGTGCTGGGTCGCACCGATGTCCAAGTCGTCTCCAATCCCGAGTTCCTGCGAGAGGGGACGGCTGTCCCGGACAGCCTGCATCCCGAACGGATCGTCGTCGGCGCCGATGACCAGTCGGCCGCTGCCAGGGTTGGAGAGCTGTTCGCCGGCACACAGGCCCCCCTCCTGATCACCGACGCGGCCACCGCGGAGACCATCAAGTACGCCTCGAACGCCTTCCTGGCCACGAAGCTGAGCTTCGTCAACGCGGTGGCCGGACTGTGCGAGGCGGTCGGTGCCGACGTCCGCGACGTGATCCTCGGCCTCGGCTACGACAGGAGGATCGGCTTCGAGTACTTGAAGCCCGGGCCCGGATGGGGCGGGAGCTGCCTCCCGAAGGATACCCGTGCCCTCGTCCACATCGCCGAGCAGGCCGGATACGACTTCTCATTCCTGAAGGGCGCGATCGCCACCAACGACGAGCAGTTCGAACGCGTGGTGGCCAAAGTGAAGGCCGCCGTGGGCCCGTCGCTCCACGCGGGCCCGGAGGAGGGCGACTTCGCCGGAGCGGTCATCGCTGTATGGGGTCTGACGTTCAAGGCCGGCACCGACGACCTGCGCAACTCGCCTGCCGTCGAGGTCGCGCTCCGCCTGGTGGCGGGCGGCGCCGAGGTCCGGGCCTTCGACCCGACTGTGTCGGTTCCGGAAGCCGCCGGGTCGATTCCGGTTCCCGGTATCGAGGCGTCGACGGCGGACGGGGCCGGGTCGCTCCTCGCCTATCCGGACGCCTATGCGGCCTGTGAAGGAGCGGCCGCGGTGGTCGTGCTGACCGAGTGGGACGAGTTCCGGTGGCTCGATTTCATCAAGGTGCGCGACGCCCTTGCCGCTCCGGTGCTCGTCGACGCCAGGAACCTCCTCGATCCCGCCCAGGTGCGCCGCCTCGGGTTCTCCTACGTGGGCATCGGACGTCGATGAGCGGTCGCGTGGTCGTGCTCGGCGGGTCGGGTTTCCTCGGCTCACATCTGTGCGACCAGCTCCTCGATCGCGGCGACGCGGTCGTCTGTGTCGACGACTTCTCGACCGGTCGAAAGGCAAACATCGCCCACCTCCTCGACCACCCCGGATTCGAACTGGTCGAAGCCGATGTGTCGACGGGCATACCGGTGGACGGGACGGTGACCGGGGTCTGCAACCTGGCCAGCCCGGCGTCGCCCCCCGACTACCTGGCCCTCCCGCTCGAGACGTTGGCAGTCGGCAGTGAAGGGACCCGCCATGGCCTGGAACTCGCCGAGCGCCACGGTGCCCGCTTCCTCATGGCCTCGACGAGCGAGGTCTACGGGGACCCCGACGTGCACCCGCAGTCGGAGGGCTATTGGGGCAATGTCAACCCCGTAGGCCCACGCAGCGTCTACGACGAGGCCAAGCGGTTTTCGGAGGCGCTCACCATGGCCCACCGCCGGCTCCGGGACACCGATGTGGGGATCGCCCGCATCTTCAACACGTACGGCCCCCGGCTGCGGCCCGACGACGGACGGGTCGTCTCCAACTTCCTCCTCCAGGCCATGCGGGGTGAACCGCTCACCGTCTATGGGGACGGGACCCAGACCCGAAGCCTCTGCTACGTCGACGACGAGGTCCGCGGCCTCCTGGCTCTTTTCGACTCGGATCTCACCGGACCTGTCAACATCGGCAATCCGGACGAGTACACGGTGATCCAGTTGGCCCGGACCGTCATCGAGCTGGTCGCTTCGGCCTCGACCGTCGAACATCTCCCGCTGCCCACCGACGACCCGACCCGGCGCCGTCCCGACATCACCGTGGCCCGCGCCGAACTCGGCTGGGAGCCGACCACCACTCTCGAGGTCGGCCTGTCCCGGACCGCTGCCTACCTGGCCGAGGATGCCGGTCTGGGCGACCGAAGTTCGAGCGCGTGAGTCGGTCGGTGGCGCAGCATGTCGGGCACGGTCGGGCACCGGTCGGAGTGCGGGCCGTCGCGATCGTGGAGAATGGGAGCACCCCGATACCGGGGGCCGAGCAAGGAGCACCGGTTCATGCCTGAGTCCGATGGGAACGAAGCGAGCGGGGCGCTCCCGGTCGACGGGTCGGACGACGGCCTCCGGACGTTCCGGCTGCTGTCGGTGATCGTGCCGGTCTACAACGAACGGGTGACCGTGGCCGAGGTGATTCGCAGGATCAGGGCGGTCGACGTACCCGTGGACGTCGAGGTCATCGTGGTCGACGACGGTTCGTCGGACGGCACCGACAAGGTGCTGACGGCGCTCGGTGACTCGACCGTGCGGGTCCTGACCCATCCGGTCAACAAGGGCAAGGGTGCGGCCATCCGCACCGGTATGGCCAGTGCCCGGGGCGACCTGCTCCTCATCCAGGACGCGGACCTCGAGTACGACCCCGAGGACTGGCCGCGGCTGCTCGAGCCCATCATGCGGGGCAAGGCGCGGGTCGTCTACGGCAGTCGGTTCACCGGAGAGCGCAAGAACATGATGCCCCTCCACTGGATCGGCAACCGCTTCCTGTCCCTGGTGACCAACGTGCTGTACTCCTCCACCATGTCGGACATGGAGACCTGCTACAAGCTCTTCGACCGGCAGGTCCTGGAAGGGATCACCGTCGAGTCCGACAAGTTCGACTTCGAGCCGGAGATCACGGCCAAGGTGCTCCGACGGGGGTTCCGGATCTACGAGGTACCGATCTCCTATGCCGGACGCGAGGCGAGCGAGGGCAAGAAGATCACTTGGCGTGACGGAATCGGCGCTCTGCGTGCCCTGATCAAGTACCGGTTCACGCGGATCGAATCGTGACCGGCGGCGCCGGCGCCGGGGTTGAAGGGGCCGGCGTCGGTGCAGGTCGCAGGGCCGGTGGCAGGGCCGGTGCCCGGGCCGGTGTGGGTGGGGGAGGAGTGCGCGACGCTCCGGCCGGCGATTCCGGGGCGTTCCACCAGGAATCGCTGACCGAAGCCATTGCCGCCGTGGTGGTCAACTACGAGTCGGGGTCATCGCTCGCCACGTGCGTCTCCGACCTGCAGGAAGCCGGCCTCAGCGAGCTCGTCGTGGTCGACAACGGATCAACGGATGGTTCGCTGGTTTCCGCCGAGTCGGCGGTTCCCGGGATCGAGGTCATCATCCCGGGAGGCAACCTGGGTTACGGCGCGGCGGCCAATCGGGGAGTCGCCGCGACCTCGGCCCCGATGGTGCTCGTCTGCAATCCCGACCTGGAGGTGCCGGCCGGAGCGGTGGCGGCACTCGTGGACGCCCTCGACGCCGATCCGGGGTGCGCGCTCGTCGGTCCACTGATCCGAACCCCGTCGGGTGACCGCTACCCGTCGGCCCGCCGGTTCCCCTCGATGGTGGACGCCGCCGGCCACGCCCTGCTCGGGATCTTCGCCCCTGACAACCGGTTCACCCGCGCGTACCAGCGGACCGAACTCGACAGTGCCGGCACCGACGTGCAGAAGGTGGATTGGGTGTCCGGGGCGTGCTTCCTGGTCCGACGGACGGCATTCGAGGAGGTGGGTGGTTTCGACGAGTCCTATTTCATGTACCTGGAGGACGTGGACCTGTGCTGGCGGCTGGAGCGGTGCGGGTGGCGGATCGCCTACTCACCCGTGGCCGAGGTCACCCACATCCAGGGCCGATCGACCGACCGTCACCCCTACCGGATGATCCTCGAGCACCACCGCTCGCTACTCCGGTTCGCCTCCCGATCGTCGGCGGGCTGGCGGCGAGCGCTGCTGCCGTTGATTGCGATCGGGGTGATGACCCGAGCCGGCCTGGCATGTCTCGCCAGGGCCACCGGGCGGTAGGCGGGCCCGGCCAGCCCGCTGCAAGGAGCGGCGACTGGACGTTGTAGGGTGTCGGTCGATCATGGCGAGCAACTCGACGGGCAAATGGGTGCAGCGCGCCGCCACCACAGGTGGCGGGCGGACGTATCGCGGGCAGATGCCCGTCAACTGGTATGCCAGCCTGGCCCTCATCATCATCGTCGGCTTGGCACTGGTCGGTCTGAGCCGGTACCAACTGAGCCACCGGTCGACCTCCTCCTCCGGGCCGCCGACGACGAGTCAGACCTGGTACGTGGCATTGGGCACGGACATCTGCGGCACCATGCAACCCGACCTGCCGGCCAACACCGACAAGTCGTCGGCCAGCAGTTCCACGACCTCACAGACCGGTCTGCATTCCAACGGGAACGGCGTTGTGACCGTCTCGCCGCGTAGCAACTCGGAGTCAGGATCGAACGCCACCCTCGGAAAGTTCGTATCGCTTTACAAGGGTCTCGCGCTCACCGACTCGACGCTCCAGTATCCGGGCAAGCCGGCCTACACGAATGGCGACGTCTGCCCCAAGGGCACGCCGGACTCCGGCAAGCCCGGCGTCGTGATCGTCTACAGCTGGCCGAACTTCACCTCGAAGCAGGGCTCCGAGACCGCCGGTGACCCGCAGAGCCTCCTGTTCCAGAACGGTCAGCTGATCACCATGGCGTTCGTCCCGGCCAGTGCCTCGATCCCGAAGCCGCCTGCGTCGGCGATCACCAATCTGATCACCGCCGATGAATCCGGCCCGTCCACTCCGACCTCGACTCCGACGACTGCGCCGACGTCGACCCCGACGACGGCTCCGACCTCGACCACCGCACCGACGTCAACCACGGCGACCACCGCAGCGGGTAGTTCCACCTCGACGACGAAACCTGGCGGAACGAAGGGGTGAGAGCCGTCGTCCTAGTCGGCGGCGAGGGAACCCGCCTCCGGCCGCTGACGCTCACCGCCCCCAAGCAGATGCTCCCGATCGTGGAGCAGCCCATGATCGAGCGCGTGCTCGGTCATCTCGCCGCCCACGGGATCGATGAGGCCGTACTCTCCCTCGGGTACCGACCCGATGCGTTCACCAACGCCTACCCGGAAGGGACCATCGCCGGCGTCCGCTCCACCTATGCGGTCGAGCCGAGCCCGCTCGACACTGCCGGCGCCATCCGGTTTGCCGCAGCGTTCGGTGGGATCGATGACACATTCGTGGTGCTGAACGGCGACGTCCTCACCGATTTCGACATCAGGGGGCTCGTCGACTTCCATCGGCTGAGGGGAGCGGAAGGGACCATCGGCCTCACCCCGGTCGACGATCCGAGCAGCTTCGGCGTCGTCCCGACCGACCCGGAAGGCAAGGTGACGGCCTTCATCGAGAAGCCGCCGCGTGACGAGGCTCCGACCAATCTCATCAATGCCGGTATCTACATCCTCGAGCCTTCGGTCGTAGGTCGTATCGCACCAGACGTCCGTGTCTCCATCGAACGGGAGACCTTCCCGGCGATGGTGTCCGACGGCACCCTGTACGCCCAGGGTTCCGATGCCTACTGGCTCGATACCGGCACCCCCGACGCGTTCTTACGTGCCCACCGTGACCTGCTGAGCGGGCGTCGGGGAGGACCGCCGGCTCCGGACGCGGTGGTCGATCCCTCCCTCGGGACCGGCGTGTGGACCATCGGCGCCGTCGACATCGCCTCCGGCACGGTGACCAGGTCGTTGATCGGCCGGGGGGCATCGGTGGCGGCGAACGCCGCGGTTACCGACTCGGTGATCGGAGCGAGGTCGGTCGTCGAGCATGGGGCAACGGTGACGGACTCGGTACTGCTTCCGGGAGCACGGGTGGCGGCGCGAGCCACAGTGGAGCATTCCATCGTCGGACCGGGAGCCATCGTGGGGCAGCGTTGTGTCATTGCGGGCATGTCGGTCATCGGTGCCGAGGCCGTCATCCCGTCAGGAACCGTGCTCGACGGAGAGCGCTTTCCGGTGGTCAACTGACGATGAAGGCCCTCGTCACCGGAGGTGCGGGCTTCATCGGCTCGACCCTCGTCGACCGCCTGCTCGCCGAAGGCCACTCGGTCGATGTGATCGACGACCTGTCGACCGGGTCGCTGGCCAATCTCGCCGGTGCGCGGGCATCGACGGACAATGACCTGTCATTCCATCGTCTCGACATCCGGTCCCCCGAGGTGGTGGAACTCATCACCCGCCGGTCCCCCGACGTCATCTTCCATTTCGCAGCCCAGGCCGACGTGCGTGTCTCGGTCGCCGACCCGGTTTTCGATGCCGACGTGAATCTCCTCGGGACACTACGGATCCTCGAGGGAGCGCGAGGCGCAGGTGCCCAGCGGGTCGTCTTCGCGGCGAGCGGCGGGACGCTCTACGGGGAGCCGGACGTGTCCGAGCTCCCCCTGAAGGAGTCGCTCCCCCAGCATCCACTGTCGCCCTACGGCGTATCGAAGAAGGCCGCACTCGACTATCTCGTCGCCTACCGGGAACTCCACTCCCTCGAATTCGCGGCCCTTGCCCTCGCCAATGTCTACGGACCCCGCCAGGATCCCCACGGCGAAGCCGGTGTGGTGGCGATCTTCGCGGAGCGCCTGCTACGAGGCCAGACGGTCACCATCTTCGGCGACGGCGAACAGACCCGGGATTTCGTGTACGTCGATGACGTGGTCGACGGATTCGTTCGGGCTGCCACCAAGGGTGGGGGACTGGTGTGCAATATCGGCACCGGCAAGGAGACATCCGTCAACACCCTCTTCCGGGAGATGGCGACTCAGGCCGGAGTCGACGTGGAGCCTGAGTTCAAGCCGCTACGTCCAGGCGAGTTGGCCCGGAACTGCCTCGACCCGTCCCGTGCAGGGATCCAGCTGGGTTGGAGTTCGTGGACGGAACTCAGCACGGGGACGGCGGCCACGATCGGTTTCGTGCGGGACAGGCTCACCGAGGCTGGCGAGCTCTAGCCCGATCGCCGATCGCCGATCGCCGGACGCCGGGGCCGGACACCGGTCGCCGGGTCCCGTATCCGGTCCCCGTCCGGGCACCCCGTCCTACACCCCGCCGGGCACCGGTTCCCCGGTCCCGTCCCGCTCAGCACCGGGGCACGGCCTCGGGTGGCCGGTCGATCCCGAGCCCCGGCTCCTGGCCGAAGGGCGGCTGGGGCACGAAGGTCCAGCCCGGGTCCTCGTCGCTCGCTCCGGTGCGCTCCAGCACCC